>JACCSZ010000406.1 GCA_013812695.1 Gemmatimonadales bacterium
CGCCACTGCCCGCGGCTCGAGCGAGAGCGTGGCCGCCGGCCGGGACGCACCCCCTTCCGCGGGGCCTCCGATGATCCCGGCCCACATCGCCTCGCGCTCCTCCGCGCTCACGTCCAGCGTGGCCAGCTCGATCGCGTTGCGGAACGCCGCTGCCTGCGCCGCGCGCTCCGGCCGCTCGGACAGCCAGCGCTCGAACCGCTCGCGCTCTCCCGGCGCGAGCTCGCCGGCGAGATAGCGGTCCAGGCCCTGCCAGTCGGGATCGGTCACCGGTGCCACGGCGATGCCGCGAGGGGAGGAGGGCTGACCACCGGAGCACACCCGGGCGAGAGCGGACTCATATCGCGATAACGGCCGAGGGCTGCCGGTCTCTTACAGCGCGCCGATGTCCCTGCCGTCATCCGTTCAGGAACCGGGGCAGCAGCCGCCGGAGCTGCGCGATGGCACGCTGCATGTGGGCCGACGCCGTGCCGGGCGCGATGCCCAGCTCGGCGCCGATCTGTTCGTAGGTGAGCTGCCGCCGCCAGCGGAGCACCACGATCTCGCGCTGCCGCTCGGACAGCAGCTCCAGCGCGCGCTGTACCGCCGCCTGGATCTCGCCGGCCTCCTCGGCCTCCTCCATGACCAGCGAGCCCGCGTGCACGACGTGGGGGGTCTCGAACTGGGGGTGGGGACGCTCCTCCACGGCCCGATGCCGCAGCCGGTCGCGCGAGAGGTTCCGGACCGCGGCGTAGAGCAGGCGCGCCGGATCGCTGTCCGGGTCGAGCCGCTCCCGCGCCCGCCAGACACGGAAGAAGCCCTCCTGCACCACTTCCCGCGCATCGTCACGCGACCCCAGCAGGCTGGTGGCGTAGCGGACCAGCCCCGCGACCTCGCGGTCGAACAGCTCCCGGAAGGCGTTCACGTCGTCCGCGGCGATCCTGGCGGCCAGGGTCGCCAGGTCGTTCTCACGTGCATGCATCGGTTGCGATTACCCGGTAAGGCGGAGAGATGCCTGGACCACGCGGGCCGATCAGCCGCCGAGCAATCGTATCCTAAAACGGGATAAAGCGCCACTGCCCCTCACCACTTGAGCATTCCGAACTGGGATATCCCATTGTCGGACGCATACTTGAGCATGGGTCTCCGGCGCCAGCACACCCCTCGCTACAAGCTCATGCTCGAGCGCCTCCGCCGCATCCGGCTCACCACCGGGCTCACCCAGGCGGAGGTGGCCCGCGCGTTGGGAACCACCCAGGCCTACGTCTCCAAGAGCGAGAGCGGCGAGCGCCGGATCGACGCCGTCGAGCTGTACGACTTCGCCCGGGTCTACGGCGCCCCGCTCGAGACCCTCCTGCCCGATTCCAAGCTACGCCCGCTTTGGGGCGCCGGGGCGGCCCGGCCCGGCCGGGTCGCCGAGCGCCCGGTACGTCCCGAGCCCGGGGGACGCTCGAAGCGAAGCCGGAGGTCGAAGCCAAAGTAACTCCCGGCCCTCAACCGCGCGTCGAACGCCGCCTCGCCCCGAACCCCGCCCCCCCCCGGTCCCGGTGCGCCCGTCCTCCCCCGACCACGACTGCATCCCAAACTGGTATAAGCGCTTGCCGCGGCGATCCTTCCCCTGACTCGCTCTCCGGTAGCCACCACTGCGCGCCTTCCACTCGTCCCGCTACAAGCTCATGTGCGAACGGCTCCGCGCCGCGCGCGAGCGCGCCGGACTCACCCAGGTCGAGGCGGCCGACGCCCTGAGCCGGCCCCAGAACTTTGTCTCCAAGTGCGAGACCGCCGAACGGCGGATCGACGCCATCGAGCTTGCCGAGTTCGCGGAGCTCTACAACGTGGCCATCGGCGCGCTCATTCCGCCCCCGACCGGCGCTTCCGGCGCCTCCCGGACTCGTCTCCGCCGGGTCGCCGAGCCGACCAGGCGGCCTACGGCAGGCAAACCGCGCTCCTGATCCCGTGCCCCGGCCGGCGACTCCGACGGCATCGCCGAGATCGCCCGGGTGGCGTTCCTGGCAAACGCCCGGATGGAGAACATCGGGGCGCACCGGCTGCACACGTGATGGCGGCGCTGATGGAAGAGGTGCTGTTCGAGCTGCCGGACTATCCGCACAAGCGGACCGAGTTCGACGGGGACGCCGTGCGGGAGCGGCTGGCGAAGATCGTGAATGACGACGATTTGCGGCGGTACCCCCGCGCCGGACTTCCGGCTCTGGCACGGACCGCGACCGCGCCATATCATAGAAAACCAGCCCACCTGGCGCTCGATCGCGCTGATCGGAAGAAAGCGGGGCGGACGGCCTGGCCGAAGGAGGCCCAGCATGCCCAGCCGGAGGACCGGAGTCTACACCGGGCGGATCGTCGTTCGGCTGGCCCCGGACGTAGTACATTTGCTCGAAGCGCGGGCGCGCGCCCGGAACCCGAGGCTTCCCGACCTGACCAGCTTAACTATGGTTGGCGAAAGCCTGGGGCGCGACGAGGTCGCCGCCTTTTTTCATGCCCACCAGGACTTCACGTCCTTCGCCTCGATCAGAGGAACCAGAGCCGCCGTCATCGTCGACCGCGAAGACCGGGCGCGCACCTCGCCGTTCCCGCCACTGCATAGCTTGCTCGCATATTTCGTCGTCGACCCACGTAGGACGCTCAAGCAAGCGCAGGTCGATCGAGTGCTCGCGGAGTTGAACGCCTTTCCGGAGATCGATCTGGCATACCGAGAGGGCGGGCTTCGCGATCCCTTCACATGGTCGGTGACACCCGCGGATCCGATGATCACCGAGCAGGGCTACCTCGCCGACGCGCCGCAAGGGATCGGGGTCAACAGCGTCGCCGTGTGGGGAGACGACTTCGACGGCACAGGCATCGGCTTCATCGATCTGGAGCGCGGCTGGACGTTGGCGCATCAGGACCTGCCGAGGGCCGTGACCCAGCCCCAGCCGATGTTCAATGTCAATGATCCTTCGGACCCGGATCATGGTACGGCCGTCCTGGGGATCGTCCTCGGGAGACCCGGTGGTGCGGCCGGCGTCAATGGCATCGCACCGAACGCGACCTTCCTGGGCGTCGTCTCGCGCACGGCAGCCGTCAACGTGGACGAATGGGACGTCGTCGCGGCCATCGCGGCCGCGATGGACTCGCTGCAGGCAGGCGATGTGCTCCTCATCGAGGTGGAGATGGCCACGGGTTATCCCGTGGAAGTGGATGACGCGATCCTGACCGCGCTCAGGTTGTCGGCCGGGAACGACATCATCGTCGTCGAGGCGGCGGGCAACGGCACCGGATTCAAGGGACGCGATCTCGACAAGGTGCTGCGCAAGACCGCGGCGAGTGCGTCCGAGAACAATCGGCTGAAGGGCTATCCGGTGCGGGAAGCCGACCGCACGCTCGACCGCGACAACGGCGGAGCGCTGTTCATCGACTCGGGGGCGATTCTGGTGTCCTCGTGCCGATCGTCGGTGACATCCGGCCACACCCACCGGCGCACCGGTTCGGGCGGCTTTGGATCACGCGTCGACTGCTATGCATGGGGCGATGGTGTCGCGACGGCGGGCTACGGGGACTACGTCGGCTCGGCTCAGGCCAAGAACAAGCGATACACCGACACCTTCAACGGCACTAGTGCGGCGGCTGCGATCATCGCGGGCGCGGCGATTCTGGTGCAGCAGATGGCCGAACGCCTCACGGCCAGACGCCTGACACCGACCGCGATGCGCGCCCTCCTGTCCACCGCCAAGGGCACCGACGTCATAGGGACCCAGGATTCGAAGAAGATCGGTGTCATGCCCGATCTCGCCGCCCTCGCCACGCATTTGAGCGGAGCCTAGTGCGCAGCTCCTGCTGCCACACGGGGCAGTCGAAGGACGGACACATGGCCAAGGTCCCGACGGAGGCACACTCCCGCCTGCAGTCAGCGTTGGCCGATCGCTACCGGGTCGAGCGGGAAATCGGGCGTGGCGGAATGGCCCGTGTGTATCTCGCGCACGATCTGCGGCACGACCGCGACGTGGCCATCAAGGTGCTCCTCCCCGAGCTGGCCGCATCGCTGGGATCCGATCGGTTCCTTCGCGAAATTCACATCGAGGCCGGGCTCCAACACCCACATATTCTCCCCCTGCATGACTCCGGCGTCGCCGGCGGCCTTCCGTATTACGTCATGCCGTACGTGGCGGGTGAGACCCTCCGCGATCGGATCGGGCGTGAGAAGCAGCTCCCGATCGACGACGCGCTCCGCATCACTCGTGAAGTCGCCGACGCCCTCGAGTACGCCCACCAGCACAACGTCGTGCATCGCGACATCAAGCCCGCCAACATCCTGCTGTCCGCCGGGCATGCCATCGTCGCTGATTTCGGGGTGGGGCGCGCGATCACGGCGGCGGCGAGCGCCGAGCGGACGGAGCCGGGCCTGGCCGTGGGAACTCCCGAGTACATGAGCCCGGAGCAAGCGGCCGGCGATGCCGCGGTCGACGGGCGGTCGGACGTGTATGCGCTGGCGTGCGTGCTGTACGAGATGCTCGCCGGCGACCCGCCCTTTCAGGGACGGACGCCCCGGTCGGTACTCGCCCGGCACCTGCACGACCCACCTCCCTCGCTCCGAACCATCCGGCCCAGCGTGCCGATGGCGGTGGAGGCCGCGCTGCAGACCGCCCTCGCCAAGGTACCGGCCGACCGCTTCGCCACCGTCGCGGAGTTTGCCCGCGCGCTGCCGGGCTCCATCAGCATGGACGGACCTGGGCACGGGCCGCGGTATCCTCGCCGCCGACGCCGTGTAACAGCGGCATGGGCCGCCGCCGTCGGCCTGGCCGTCGGACTGATGGTGTGGCGCTTCTGGAGCGCGAGCCGCGCGCCGCTCGACGGGAACCGTGTGGTGGTGTTTCCTATGAGCGGCAGCGTGGCGGGAGCGGGGCCTGCAGGCACCGGCGAAGGCGTCGCGACCTACATCGGATATGCGCTCGAGGGAACGGCTCCACTCCGCTGGCTCGAGGGTGGCGATTACCTCCCCGCGTCCGAGCGGAGCAGCGCCGGGGGCCTGCCGGGTCCGATAGCGCAGCGTATCAGCCGGTCGCAACGCGCCCGGTTCTACATCGATGGCAGCATCCTGGCCGGGCCGGAATCGGTGACCGTCGTCCTGCGGCTGCACGACGTCGCCGGCGACTCGATCTTGCGCCGAAGCGGCGCGTCCGCCGCCGTCACCGACGCCTCGATCCCCAAGCTCGGACTTCAGGCCGTGAGCAGTCTCCTGCCGTCCTTGCTCGAGCCCGGGCGGAAGGTCGATCTCTCGGCCTTGACCGAACGACGACCGGACGCGATAGCCAATTTTCTGCAGGGTGAGCGCGAGTATAGACGCATGCGGTTCGCCGCGGCCCTGGACCACTACAAGGAAGCGCTGCGCGCCGACTCGGCCATGGCGATCGCGGCCGTCAAGGGTGCGGCCGCGGCGACCTGGCTTCCAAACTCCATCGGGGTGGCCGACCTGGTGGGAGCGGCCTTCGACGCCCGGGCGGTGCTTCCTCGACGCTGGGAGATCTTCGCCCGAGGGCTGAGCCTCTATTTCGTCGGAGCCGCGGATTCCGCCGTCACCTATTTCCGCCGGGCCATCGATGTTGACTCGACCTGGAGCGAGGCCTGGATGGGGCTGGGCGAGTCCTACTACCATCTCGCCCCGGGTGGACATGGCGCCGATTCCTTGGCCGAATCGGCGTTCGAGCGTGCTCGCCGGACCGATTCTTCCTTTACGCCGCCGGTGTTCCACCTCGCCGAGATCGCGCTTCGCCGGGGCGACTCGCTGCGCGCCAAGACGCTGCTGCGGCGGCTGCTTCAGGCGGATCCCGACAGCGTCTATAGTCGCGCCCTGGGGTCCATGGTCGATTGCGCCACGCGGGGCGCGGTGAGCGTGAACTGGACGGGCTTCGCCCGCAAAGCGCCGACCGAAGCGCTCGGCACGGCCCTTGGCCTGGCGGCTCGCGGGGCCTACCCGGCCTGCGCGCGGGATGGGTTTCGAGCGGTCCTGCAGTCGTCCAGCACGGCGGAGTACTGGGGTACGCTCCTCGGCCTGCAGAGCCTCCTGGCGGCGATGGGGCGATCGGCGGAATTGGCCGAGCTGCTCGCCTGGGGGCAGCGGGCCGGACTGCCGGGCAGGGGCTTGTACCTGATGGACGCCGCTGCCGGAGCCGGGTTCGAAGCCGAGGCTCGAGCGCTTGTGACGGAGCGCGGTCGCCTGTACGACTCGATGCCGAGTCCCAATCTGTGGCTGCTGGGCGAGTGGGAGGCGCACCACGGGGATCTCGCCAGCGTGCGGGCGATCGAGCATGTCACTAGGCGGCGCGCCGCCACCTCAGGGACGCGAGGCGACTCGCTCTTCGCGCGCATCATGCTGGCCCAGCTCAAACGCGCCGAGGGCGATACGGCGGGGGCCCTCGCCCTGCTCGGCGCGCTCGCCCCTTCGGCTTCGCCCGCTGATCTGCTGTGGCAACCGTGGGAGGCACTCGCCCGGGAACGGCTGGATCTGGCTGAGCTGCTGCTCGCCAAGGGCCGACCGGCTGAGGCCGATCGGGTAGCATCGGAGCTGGACAACCATCGTGCGGTGGCGTACCTCGTATATCTGCCCGCTATGCTGGCCCTTCGCGAACGGGCCGCCGCGTCGCTCGGCCGCCGCGATCTCGCCGCGACCTACCGTGCTCGACTGGCGGCGCTTCGCCGCGGCGCCCCTGCCGGCAGTCCCAGCGGCACCTAACCTCGGAGGAGGTACCATGGCGAACGGAAAGGGCAAGCGTGCGGTCAAGCGCACCGGAGCGAGTGCGAAAGATCTCCAGAAGGTCGTGCGCTATATCGCCAACCTGAAGAAGTGGCTGCGAAAGCAGCACGCGTGGAATATCCGGGTCAGGCGGGACCTCGTCCGCGTCATTCGGAAGTGCGATCCCGGCGGCCCCGGTCTCCCGCCGGCACCGCCGCCGCCGCCGTTCAAACCCTGACGATCGCTCGAGCCGGGCGGGACAGACCTCGGAGCCCGCGTGCTGGTCTTCGCGGGTGACAGCATCGCGCAGGGAAACCTCAGTTGAGCGACGTCTCGCGTAGCATTTCCTCGCAAGAGAGGGTGGCCTCGACTAGCGCCGCCCGCGAGCGCCGCCACGAACGCCGCCCCGGTCGCCGGCCGCCGCTCCGGCGACTTGTCCAGCGCCGCCAGCACGGCCGCCTCCACCCGCCGCGGCAGATCCGCGCGCACCGTCCGCAACGGCCGCGGCCGCTCCGCGACATGCCGCGCGATGACCGCCTGCGGCGTCGGTCCCGTGAACGGCAGCTCCCCGGCCAGCATCTCGTACACCACGCAGCCGAGGGAGTAGATGTCGGAGGCGGGTCCGAGGTCGTCTCGCCCCATCGCCTGCTCGGGGCTCATATAGGCCGGCGTGCCGATCACCAGCCCGCTCGAGCTCACGGGCTCCAGCGCGGCCTCTCCGAGCGCGCGTGCGAGGCCGAAATCGCACACCTGCGCCCGCCCCTCGTCCAGCAACAGATTCTCCGGCTTGATGTCCCGGTGGATGATCCGCTCGCGGTGCGCGCAGTCGAGCGCGTCGGCCACATCCGCGGCGACGCCCAGGACGGCGTCGAGGGGCAGCGGCCCGGAGCGCTCCAGCCGCACGCGCAGGGTTTCGCCGGGGACGTACGGCATGACGAGGTACAGATAGGGGCCGACGGCGCCCGAGTCCAGCACCGGCACGATTCGCGGATGACGCAGCCGGCTCAGAAGGTCGACCTCGCGCTGGAACCGGTCCGGCCCCAGGGCAGCTACGATCTCCCGGTGCAGGACCTTGATCGCGAGCCGCTCTCCGCCCACGCCGTCCGCGGCGAATACCGTGGCCATCGTTCCACGGCCGAGCTCGTCGTGCAACCGATAGCGTCCGGCGAAGGCGTCGCGGATGGGCTGAAGGGCGCGGATCATCCGGCTAAGCTATGGCGAGGCGGACGTCTCGAATAGAGCGAGATGGGGCGCCGCCTCCGTGTCAGCCGACAGTGCTCCGGTGGCACCCTCCGGTCCGGCCCGGCCTAGGGGATCGACCGGCGGGCGCGTATGTTAGCGGGGTCCGACCGCCGCTGGAGATCATGACCGTGCTCGTGTCTGCCGGAACCGTCCTCGGTGGCCGCTACGCGCTGGAGCGCGAAGTCGGCCGCGGCGGCATGGCCCGGGTCTACGTGGCCCAGGACATCCGGCAGCACCGCCGCGTCGCGGTGAAAATTTTGCGCCCCGACGTCGCCGTCTCGCTCGGCCCCGAGCGGTTCCTGCGCGAGATCGACATCGCGTCCCGCCTCACCCATCCCCACATCCTTCCGGTCCACGACTCCGGTGACGCCGACGGCGTGCTCTTCTACGTCATGCCGTACGTCGAGGGCGAGTCGCTCCGCGAGCGCCTGGTGCGCGAGCGGCGGCTGCCGGTGGACGAGGCGCTGGCCATCACCCGCGAGGTGGCGGACGCGCTCGCCTACGCCCACCGGCTCGACGTGGTCCACCGGGACATCAAGCCGGGCAACGTGCTGCTGCAGGCCGGCCACGCGGGCGTTGCCGACTTCGGCGTCGCCCGGGCGATCAGCGCCGCCGCCGACGAGCGGGTGACCTCCACCGGGCTCATCGTCGGCACCCCCGTGTACATGAGCCCCGAGCAGGCGTCCGGCGAGACCATCGACGGCCGCGCCGACATCTACGCGCTCGGCTGCGTGGCTTACGAGATGCTCACCGGCGCCCCGCCGTTCATGGGCAAGACCCCGCAGGAGGTGATCGCGCAGCACCAGACGGCGCCGCTCCGGCCGATCCGAGCGCTCCGGCCCGACGTGCCGGTACCCGTGGCGGCGGCCATCGAGAAGGCGCTGGCCAAGCTCCCCGAGGACCGCCACGCCAACGCGCTCGCGCTGATCGAGGCGCTCCGGGCACCAGGGCAGTGGGAGCCGTCGCCCGGTGCGCGGAACCGCACGGCGGCAGTGGTACTGGCGCTCGTGCTCGCCGTCGCGGCCGCGTTCCTGGCGCGGACACTGCTCCGCGCCCGGCCCGCCGCCAGGACGCCACTCGAGATCGTCGTGCTCCCGCTCGATGGCGATACGCTGCTGAGGTCTGCCGGCGCGCCCCGCGCGCACGACCTGTTCGCCGACCTGATCGACTGGATCCCGGGACTTCGGGCCGCCGAGGCCGGCGACCTCGTGCCGGCGGGCCAATCTTGGCGCGACGTGCCGCTGGCCGACTTGCTGGCCCGCGCCCGGCGGGCGGGCGGGCGTTACCTGCTGGCCGGCGGCGTGCTGCCGGCCGACTCGGGAGCCCGCGTCACCGTGGACCTGTACGCCACCGAGAGCGGCGAGCGCCTGAGCCACGCGGTGGACAGCACCGGCGGCGGCACGCTCGACGGACCGGTCGGCCGCCTGGCCGCCGGCATGGTCGGCACCGTGGCCCGGCGCGAGGACCTGGAGCTCGGCTCCGCCGGCGCGGTGCTCGCGGCTACCAGCATCCTTCCCGCGGTCGGGCACATGCTGCAGGCACAGCAGAAATTCTGGACCGGCGACCTCGATGCGGCGGCAGCCGAGTTGCGGAGCGCGGTGGATGCCGACTCCACCTGCGGGCTGGCCTACCAGCGGCTGAGCGTGGTCCACGCCTCGCGACACGACTACCCGGCCGCGCTATCCGCGGTGAACGCGGGGCTGGAGCGCGCCGATTCACTGGTACCGCGCTGGATCCATCTGCTGCAGGCGCAACGCTACCTCGTACTGGGATACGGCGACAGCGCCATCGCCGCCTACCAGGGCGTCGTGCTCGACGACCGCAACGATATCGACGGCTGGTATGGCCTGGGCGAGGCCCTGATGCACCACGCGGCATTCAGCGGCGCGTCGCCGCGGGACGCGCGGCCGGCCTTCGAGCGCGTCGCGGCCATCGACAGCGCCTTTGCCCCGGTGTACGACCATCTCGTGGACCTGGCAGTCTACGACGGCGACGAGCCCGCCGCGCGCACCTTCCTCGCCCGGGTGCGCACCGACCGTCCCCTGCATCCCGCCAAGGAAGCCGAAGTCCGGCTGCGATTCGGGCCGGCCGCGGCGCGCGCACCGGCGCTCGCGGCGCTCCGGGCGGCGGACCGCCAGGCCATCAGCGAGGCCGTAATCTCGTGGGCGCACGGCGGTTTCGACCTGCGGCTGGCCGACACCGCCGCCAGCTTCCTGCTCGGCCGCGACCGCGTGCCCGACGACCGGCGCCGTGGCGCGCAGTACCGGCTGGTCACGCTCGCGGGGCTCGGGCGGTGGCCGGCGGGCCTGGCCGCGTGGGACACCGTGACCGGCGCCGCACCCTTCGATCCATGGCTCATCCAGGCCGATCTGGCCGGCTACCCCGTCGGCGACCGCGCGCGACCGATGTACGAGTGGGCGCGCGCGCAGGCGCGGGCGGGCCTCACGCCCGACTTCACTCTCCCGCCGTGGGACGAGCTCCGGCAAGGCTTCGAGGCGCTGGTGTACCGCGCCGTGCTGGCGGGCGACTCGTCCGAAACCCTCGATCTGCTCGGGCGCATCGATCGCGCGCCGCCGGCCGATCCGGTCGAGCCCGCGCCCGACGCGCTCCGGCAGTCGCTGCGGGCGCGCCTCGCGCTGCTCTCGGCGGACACGGCCGGCGCGATCGACGCGCTGCGACGCGCCATCGCCCGTGTGCCCGAGGTGTACACGGCCAACCACCCGCTCACCGCCGTTGGGCCCCAGCGTCTGCTGCTGAGCCGGCTGTTGCTCGCCCGCGGCGACACCACCGAGTCGGAGCGGTGGCGGCGCTCGTTCGTCCGCTCGTGGTCCGTCGCCGACCGGCTGTTCGTCGCCCGGCTCGATGCGCTGGGCACGGGCATTCCCCTCTCCCCCTTCGGAGACGTCCCATGACCGTGAGCAACGCCCAGCTCGGCATCATCGGCCTCGGTACCGACAACCACCCGCGCGGCCAGACGCCCAAGCTCGAGTCGGTGGGCGACGACGCGGACGAGCGGTTCTACATGCTCGCCACCTTCTGCTTCGACCTGTCGCGGAAGCTCAAGTACATCTCGCTCGCGCTGGCGGAGCACTATGGCGATGCGCCGCCGGAGTGGGCGCAGCGGATCCTGCGGGACGAGGAGTACATCAATCCCAAGCCGGCGACGATTTCCTGGGCCGAGATGGCGCGGCGGGCCGAGCAGGTGATGAAGGGACTGCACAGGGAGACCGAGAACGCGGGCTACTCCGAGACGCTCAGGCGCCTCGCCGGCCAGGCCGGCGAACCGGCCGCCGAGTAGCGCGCCGTCTCGTGGCCGACTACAATCCCCCGACCTCGACCCCCGACCTCCATCCCCCGGCCTATGCAGCCACCGCGACACTTCCTCGCGATCCCCGACTTCACGCGCCCGGAGCTCGTTTCCCTGTTCGACCTGGCGGACCGGATGAAGCGGCGGGATTATCGCGAGAAGCCGCTCGCGGGCAAGACGCTCGGGATGATCTTCGCCAAGAGCTCCACCCGAACCCGGGTGTCGTTCGAGGTCGGCGCCTTCCAGCTCGGCGGCCACGCCCTCTTCCTCTCGGCACGCGACATCCAGCTCGGCCGCGGCGAGCCGATCCGCGACACGGCGCGCGTGCTCTCGCGCTACCTCGACGGCATCATGATCCGCACCTACGATCACGCCGACGCCGAGGAGCTGGCGCGCTATGGCTCGATTCCCGTCATCAACGGCCTCACCGACCTGCTGCATCCCTGCCAGGTGCTCGCCGACCTGCTGACCGTGCGCGAAGCGCTCGGCGGGTGGGATGGCAAGACCGTCGCCTGGATCGGCGACGGCAACAACATGGCCAATAGCTGGCTCAACGCCGCCGGCAGCCTCGGCTTCGAGCTCCGCCTCGCGTGTCCCGAGGGCTACCGCCCCGACCCCGACATCCTCGCGCGCAATCAGGCCAAGACCCGCATCGTCCTCACCGCCGATCCGCGCGAGGCGGTCCGCGGCGCGCACGTCGTCACCACCGACGTCTGGGCCTCGATGGGACAGGAGGAGGAGCAGGAGGTGCGCGCCCGCGCCTTTCAGGGCTACATCGTGGACACCGCGCTCATGCGGCTCGCCGATCCGTCCGCGATCTTCCTGCACTGCCTTCCCGCGCACCGCGGCGAAGAGGTGGCGGAGGAGGTGCTGGAGGGTCCACAGTCCCGGGTGTGGGACGAAGCCGAGAACCGGCTCCACGTACAGAAGGCGCTGATGGCGACGTTGATGGCGCCGTCGATGGCCCCGTCACCCTGAGCGGAGCGAAGGGGGCATGACCCAAACTCATGCCCCCTTCGCTCCGCTCAGGGTGACATACGCTCAGGGCTGACAAACGGCTCGAACCATTGCACAGGTACGCATGACTACAGCTCCGATCCTCCAGCGCACCGCGCTCTTCGAGCGGCACCAGGCGCTCGGCGCCAAGCTGGTGCCGTTCGCCGGCTGGGAGCTGCCGGTGCAGTATCCCGCCGGCATCCTCGCCGAGCACCACGCGGTGCGAAACGGCGCCGGCATCTTCGACGTCTCCCACATGGGCGAGTTCGAGATCACCGGCCCCGACCGGAACGCCTTCGTCAACCGGATCACGACCAACGACGTCGGCCAGCTCGAGCCGGGCGGCGTGCAGTACTCGGCGCTGCTCACGCCCCAGGGCACCTTCGTCGACGACTGCACGGTCTACCGCTTCGACGACAAGCTGATGATCGTGGTCAACGCGTCCAACACGGCGCGCGCATGGGAGCACATCGTCGACCAGAAGGGCGGGATCAACGTCCGGCTCAAGAACATCTCCCCGGAGGTCGGGCTGCTGGCGGTGCAGGGCCCGCGGGCGGAGGAGATCCTCCGCCCGTTCGCCGAGACGCCGCTCGGCGACATCGGCTATTACCGGTTCACGGTCGGCAAGATCGCCGGCGCGCAGTGCTTCATCTCGCGCACCGGCTACACCGGCGAGGACGGCTTCGAGCTGTACTGCCGCGAGCGCGACACCGTCGCCATCTGGGACGCGATCACCGCCGCCGGCGCGCAGCCGA
>JACCSZ010000407.1 GCA_013812695.1 Gemmatimonadales bacterium
AGGATGTCGTCGTTCATGCCAAGGCACATCGAGCAGCCTGGATTCCGCCACTCGAAGCCGGCCTCCGTGAAAATTCGGTCCAACCCTTCGAGTTCCGCCTGGGCCTTGACGCGCTGCGACCCGGGCACCACCATGGCCCGCACGCCTCCCGCGACTTTTCGCCCGCGCGCCAGCTTGGCGGCGTCGCGCAAATCCTCGATCCGCGCATTGGTGCACGAGCCGAGGAAGACGCGGTCCACCTTGAGCCCTTCGAGCGGCGTGCCGGGTTGGAGCCCCATGTACTCGAGCGCGCGCTCGAGCGATTGCCGATCGGCCTCGGTAGCCGCATCAGCGGGGTCCGGCACCCGTTCGGTGATCTCCGCCGTCATCCCGGGACTGGTGCCCCAGGTCACCTGCGGGCCCAGGGCAGCGGCGTCGATCCGGACCGTGGCGTCATACGTCGCACCCGCATCGGTGCAGAGCTGCTCCCAACGGTACTGGGCGCGCGCCCAGCCGGGTGGCGCGGGCGCACGAGGACGGCCTCGGAGGTACGCGTAGGTCGAGCTGTCCGGCGCCACCATGCCGGCCCGAGCGCCAGCCTCGATGGACATGTTGCAGACGGTCATCCGGCCTTCCATCGACAAGGCCCGGATTGCGTCGCCGGTGTACTCGATGACGTGGCCGGTGGCCCCAGCCGTGCCGATCCGGCCGATCAGGGCCAGCACGAGATCCTTGGCCGTCACCCCGGCCATCGGGAGCCCGGCAAACCGCACTTCCATCGTCCTGGGTCGAGCCTGGACGATGCACTGGGTGGCCAGCACGTGCTCCACCTCGCTCGTGCCGATGCCGAACGCCAAGGCGCCGAAAGCGCCGTGGGTGGAGGTGTGGGAATCGCCACAGACGATGAGCATCCCCGGCTGAGTGAGCCCGAGCTCCGGACCGATCACGTGCACGATCCCCTGGTCAGGGCTGTCCAGGTCGAACAGCTCGACCTCGAACTCCCGGGCGTTGGCCACGAGCGCATCGATCTGGCGGGCCGAAATCCGGTCGGCGATCGGGAGCCGGCGATCGCCGGTGGGCACATTGTGGTCGATCGTGGCCACGGTCAGGTCGGGTCGCCGGACGCGCCGGCCGGCCAGCCGGAGCCCCTCGAACGCCTGCGGCGAGGTCACCTCGTGGACCAGGTGGAGGTCCACGTACAGGAGCGACGGCCCGCCGCCGGCCGCCATGCTACCGTCCACGACGTGGGCGTCCCAGACCTTCTCGAACAGCGTGCGGGGCGTGGTCACCGGACGGTCGCGGCCTTCCGGCCGGCGGCCGGCTGCTTGGGCTCGGCGGCCGGGGCCGCGGGGTCCGCGGGACGCTGAGCCTTCCCTTCCTCCGACCACGGCATCATGGCTCTCAGCTGGGCGCCCACGCGCTCGATCTCGTGATGGCGGTCCGCCAGGCGCATCCGCTCGAATTCAGGCCGGCCCGCCCGATTCTCGGCCAGCCATTCCCGCGCGAACGACCCGTCCTGAATCTGCTCGAGGATTCTCCGCATCTCGGCCCGCGTCTCGTGCGTGACGACTCGCGGCCCACGGGTATAGTCGCCGTACTCGGCCGTGTCGCTGATCGAGTGGCGCATGAACTGCATGCCGCCGCGGTACATCAGGTCCACGATCAGCTTGAGCTCGTGCAGGCACTCGAAGTACGCCATCTCGGGGCGGTAGCCGGCGGCCGTGAGCGTCTCGAAGCCCGCCTTCACCAGCGCAGTCACGCCGCCGCAGAGCACCGCCTGCTCGCCGAACAGATCGGTCTCGGTCTCCTCCCGGAAGGTCGTCTGGATGACCCCGGCACGGGTGCAGCCGATGCCCGCGGCGTAGGCAAGCGCGTTGGCGAGCGCGTGTCCGCTCGCGTCCTGGTGCACCGCCACCAGCCCGGGCACGCCGCGGCCGCCCTCGAACTCGCTCCGCACGAGGTGCCCGGGCGACTTGGGCGCCACCATCGACACGTCGACGCCCGCCGGCGGCGAGATCTCGCCATAGTGAATATTGAAGCCGTGGGCGAACATCAGGGTCTTGCCCGGCGTGAGCGCCTGCGCCACCCCACCCTCGTAGATGGCCCGCCCGTCCTGATCGGGGGTGAGCATCATGATCACGTCGGCCGCCGCTGCCGCCTCGGCGACACCGCGGACGTCGAGGCCGGCGGCCTGGGCCCTGTCCCACGATCCGCCGCCCTTCCGGAGCCCCACGATGACCGTGGCCCCGCTCTCGCGAAGATTGAGCGCATGGGCGTGGCCCTGGCTGCCGTAGCCGATGATGGCGATGGTGCGTCCGCCCAGGCGGCCGCGGTCGGCGTCGGCATCGTAATACACGCGCACGGGATCGTTGGTCATGGCTCCGGCTCTCGATAGAGGAGTGTCGTTGAGGCGATGCTGTCATTGAAGGCGATGCACAACCAGCTCATTACACAGTCGCCGGCACGCGCGCGCCGGCAGCCGTCAGACCCGTCTCGAGGGCGACGGCGCCGCTCCGCGCCACCTCCAGGATCTCGAATCGTTCGAGCGCCCGGATGCAGGACAGCACGAACGCCTCCGATCCGGTCAGCTCTACGATCGTGGCCTCGGGATTGTCGTCGACCACCGCGGCGTGGTAGAGCTGCACGACGTCGAGCAGCTCGCCGTAGCGCTCGCCCACGGCACGCACCTTGACCAGCGCGAGCTCGCGGGTAACGCCGTCCCGCGCCGGAAACGCGGCCGCGTCCCTGACGCCCACGACTTTCTGGAGCTGCTGCACGGCGCGGTCGGCGGTGGATTCGTCGGAGTGGATCATGACGGTCAGCCTCGAGATGCCCGGCGTCACCGTGGGGCCCACAGCCAGGCTTCGGACGGGCAGGTTCCGCCGCCGGAGCAGCCCGACGGCACGGGTGAAGGTGATGAGCCGGTCTTCGAGCAGCACGGTGACCGCGTGGGTGGTGGTCATGCCGTGACCGCTTCCGACTCGATCGGCTCGCTGAGCGACGCGCCCGGCGGGATCATCGGGAACACGTTGGCTTCCTGTTCGATCAGGAATTCGATCAGCGCGGGCCCGTCGTGGTCGAGGGCGGCCCGGAGCGCGTCGTCGACCTGCTCGCCGCGCTCGACCCGCCACCCCGGGATCCCGTACGCCTCGGCCAGGCGCACGTAGTCGGGACTCCAGATCGGCGTGGCGGAGTAGCGGCGGCCGTGGAAGAACTGCTGCCATTGCCGCACCATGCCGAGATAGCCGTTGTTGAAGATCGCCATCTTGACCGGAATCCGTTCCTGCACCATGGTCGCGATCTCCTGCATGTTCATCTGGAAGCCGCCGTCGCCCGAGATGGCCCAGACCGGCTCGCCGGGCCGCGCGAGCACGACGCCCATCGCCGCCGGGACCGCGAAGCCCATCGTCCCGAGCCCGCCCGAGGTGATGTGGGTGTTCGGCCGCTGGTAGCGGAACAGCTTGGCCACCCACATCTGATGCTGGCCCACGTCGGACACGACGGTGCAGCGGCCGGCGCTCGCCTCCTCCAGCGCCCCGAGGATGCCCTCAGGCGACAGCTCGCCTTTGAAGTTCTCGACCCGCGGCCGCATGAAGCTGGCGATCTCGCCGCGCCAGGCGCCGCACTCCCGCGGCTCGATGGTCGCCAACAGCGCCTCGAGCATGGCCCGCGCATCGCCGACCAGGCCGACCGTGACCGGCACGTTCTTGCCGATCTCCGAGGCGTCGAGCTCGATGTGGATCACCTTCGCTCCGCGCGCGAACGCCGCGAGGTTGCCGGTGACCCGATCGTCGAACCGGAGCCCGATGCCGATGATGAGGTCGGCCTGCTGGATGGCGCGGTTCACGTGGACCTCGCCGTGCATGCCCGGCATGCCGAGATGCAGCGGGTGCGACTCGGGGAACGCGCTGATGCCGAGCAGCGTGGTGACGACCGGGATGCCGGTGCGCTCGGCCAGCGTGCGCAGCTCGTCGTAGGCGTCGCTCAGGATCACTCCGTGACCCGCCATGATCAGCGGCCGCTCGGCGCGGCCGATGAGCCGCGCCGCTTCGACCAAGGCCATCCGCGTGGGCCGGCCGGTCAGCCCGTCGCGGCGGTCGACGCGCACTCGCTCGCCGGCCGCGTACTCCAGCTTCTGGTTCTGCACGTCCTTCGGCACGTCGAGCAGCACCGGGCCGGGCCGGCCCTCGCGGGCCACTGCGAAGACTTCGTGCACCGCGTCCGCCAGCTCC
>JACCSZ010000024.1 GCA_013812695.1 Gemmatimonadales bacterium
CCCGTCACCCTGAGCGGAGCGAAAGGGGCATGAGCTGAATCATGCCCCCTTCGTTCCGCTCAGGGTGACGGGTGGGAGAAGTTGCCCCCGGCCGCATTGCCCTACTGCACCTGCACGATCCTCCCCGCCGACGGCACCCCGTTCCGGTTGAGCACGAACAGCAGATAGTGCCCCGGCGGGGCCAGGCTCCCATTGTCCGGTGCCTTTACATCCACTCCCGTAGCCGTCCGCGTGAACGTCAGTGTGTTGGCCCGCTGGCCCATGTCGAAGGCGTGGGTGACGGAGCCGAGCCTGATCCAGCGCACGTCGGTGACTTGCGCGGCATTCGGCGTCGTGACCGGGAAGGTCTGTCCGTAACCCACAGTAGCCGGCGTGGAGGAGATGGTCGGTCGCGGTCCCTTGAACAGGTAGGGCGGCGAAAAGATCTCGTGGTTCCGTTGGGGTGGTACCGGGACCACTCCGCCGCCGGGCTGGACGGCCATCGCGTCACCGCTCGCGCCGTGGAGCACGGTGCCATCGGGCAGCAGCAGCGACACCGAGTGGTAGACCCGCATGATGCTGTTGGCGGCGAGCGTGGTCCACTGATTGGTCGCCGGGTTCCACACCTCGGCGGCCTTCGTGGCGAGCGCCGGGTTGATGTTGACGAAGCCGCCTCCGCTGGTCCCGCCCGTGATCAGCACCTGGCCATCGGGAAGGATCGTGGAGTTGAGGTGCCGCCGGGGAAATGCCATCAAGTTGGCATCCTCCCACTGGGCACCCGATTGGGTGAGGTCGATCTTCTCGGCGATGTTCGTGGGGGCGGACGCGTCTTGGTCCGGCGACTGTCCCCACCCGGTGTGCCCGCCTCCCCCGGTGTAGAGGATCTTGCCCGCTTCGTACATCACCGCGGTGCCGTAGTCCCGATTGAACGGCCAGTTGTGATTCGGACCGTCGGTCCAGCTCCCACGACCACCGCCCGTCCCA
Organism: Gemmatimonadales bacterium; assembly: GCA_013812695.1. Classification (GTDB taxonomy): domain Bacteria; phylum Gemmatimonadota; class Gemmatimonadetes; order Gemmatimonadales; family GWC2-71-9; genus CAVVWJ01. Next base: position 964 of record JACCSZ010000024.1, read on the forward strand.
ATGCCATTCACATCGAACCAGCGCGAGCGGATCCGCTCGCCGGCGTAGAAAATCCGATTGTCGTTCGGGACCACAAAGTTGCGCGGATAGTACGGGATCTCCACCGCGCTCGCGCCCGGCAGCTCGACCCACTGCCCGCCTTCCCAGATCTCCGGAATCTTGACCACGGCTCCCGTGCCGTTGCGTCCCGCCATGGTCAGCATTCGGCCGTCGGGCAGGGTCGTGACGGTCGGATACCAGCGCCCGTGCGCCATGTCAGGACCTTTGGTCCACACGCCGTCAGCACTGAAGAAGTTCGTGACAGCCAGCCCGGCGTCATCCTGCCTGTGACCCCCGGATACCATCAGGCTGCCGTCCGGCATGAGCGTGTGCCCGGCGCAGAACAGCATCGTGTCGACCTGAGACAGCTTGGGCGCGGCGGATGGGAGGCCGACAGCTGGATCCCACAGTCGCGGCTTCCCGATCGTGTCGGTGGCGTCAGTCTTCCCCCACACCAGGATCTTGCCGGTCGGCAGCAGGGTCATGTGCAGCGGCACGATGTCCCAATTGACCACCGGGCCCCACGAGCCTGTCGTGGCCTGCGTCGGCAGCGGCGAAAGCCCGACCGGAGAAGACGTGACCGTGGTCGTTCCGGCCGTGAACAGGAGCGTGGGCGATCCGGTACCGGTGATTCCGAGGTCGGCAAACCGGGCGATGCCCGCCGCGTCGGTTGTTGCCGTGGGCGCCCCCCCCAGCGTCCCGCCACCTGAACCAATGCTGGCGGTGACCACGACGCCCGGGATGGGTGTGCCGGCACCATCCTTGGCCTCGACCACTGGCTGGACCTGGGGCTCGAACACTTCGCCGCTCAATGCCGACGTTGGGGGATTGATGGTGATGGCGAGGGTGGAAGCGCCAGCCGAGATCGTGATGGCGGTCGACGAGACCGAGAGCGTCCCCGGAGCCGTGAATTGCAGCGTGGACGAGCCGGCAGGCCCTGTGATCGCGAGATCGGTGAAGGTCGCGGCGCCGTCGGCGGCTGTGGATTGCGTCGCGGTTCCAGCGAGCGTGCCGGTGCCGCTCGCGATCGTCGCGGTGACGGCCACCCCGCTCTCCGCCCGGTCGCTCCCGTCGGCGTTCTGGAGCTGCACCACCGGTTGCACCGCGAGCGCGGCGCCGCTCTGTGCGACGTTCGATGGTTGAGTCTGGATAGCCAACCTGGGGCCGTTGGCGTCGGCGGCCGTGGACACGAACGTAACCGGCGATCCCTGCAGGCCGGTCACCGACGCCGTCGTCGTCTGTTCGCCCGAGGCCGAGCCGAGGACCCGCGTGACCGACGCCCGGCCGTCGGGGCCAGTCGTGACCGCGGTGGCCGACACGCTCCCCGCGCCTTGCGCGTTCCACTGCACGCCGACGCCATCCACCGCGTCGCCGGCGGCGTCGGTCACCTGGACCACCAGCGGGTCGGCCAGAGTTTGACCTACGATGCCGGTTTGCTCGTCTCCCGCCACCGGCGCGATCGCCGTGGGGGTGGGAGGATCGACCTTGTCACCCCCGCACCGGAGCGTGCCGATGGCCAGCAGGCCGAGGAGCGCCCACTGCCGAAGCTGCCTCACTGATGGCATGGCATTCAAAGCTGTCTATCTCACCGATAAGCGTCAGGTGGCCGGAACGTTACGTCTCGTTGGCCACTGCAGGATTCGGGCCGGGCGAACGCGCAGTTAGGGCGACTTAAATACATAAACTATAGCGACTTAAATGAGTTCATTGGAGCTCATGTCGCAACGCTGCCACGCAAGAATAACCCGGTCCGCGTCTGAACGGCAGCCGAGCCGTGCAACGCGGTTTACCCCGTGCGAGTTACGGTGTACGTTCTGTCTACTTGCTGGCCCTTCGTCCAACGGCAGGACAGCGGACTTTGGATCCGTCAATGGTGGTTCGAATCCACCAGGGCCAATTCCTACCTGCAGGACGTTTTTGCATGGCTCCGCGCCTTGGCCGAAATCTCGGTCATGGCGCTCTTTACGTCCGAGCGGCCATAGTACGGCGCGTCGTACATCCACATGAAAAACGCGCAGGCGTGAGTCTGGCCGAGCAGCGCGCCGCCATAACTCCTGATCTCGCCCGCGCTCATGGCATACTTGCCGTTCGACCAGCCGGCGATCCGGCTGCTGCCGTTTCCGCCATCGAGCACGTTGAGCCCCACCGCCAGCCCCAATCCTTTCCGTTTCGCGGCAGCCACCTCGGCTACGATCCACGTGGCGGCGTCGCCCTTGCCGCTCTGATACTGAGCCCAGCCCGCATCGAGGTGGGTATACGTGACGGACGAGCTCTCAAGCCAAGTAGGGGTGGTGCGTACGAACGTCGTCATGGACGGCCAGATCTGTTTGCTGTACTGCGCCATGGCCTCGATCGTCGCTTGCGGGATCACCTTCCCTCCCCACTTGGCCGTCATGTGGGGCTCATCGATCAGGTAGTGCCCGATAAGGGTGCCGTCATTGATGAACGGTCCGAGGTTGACCAGCCGATAGCCGTCGATGAGCGCCTTCCACTTGGTGAAGCTGAAGGTTCCATCGTCGTTCTTGACGAAGCTGTCGCGTCCGTTGCACAGCTTGACGACCAGGCGGGCACTCCTCGCGCGCGCATCCGACAACAGCGACACGATGTTCGTGGGGGTCACTCCCCCACCGCGCACCGCCCCGGTATGCACGCTGCTGAACGCGGAGTTCTCCATGTTGAACGTCCCGAACACGATCCCCGGGAGGCTCGAGCGACCATCCAGCACCGTCGGAGCGACCGAGTCCGTAGGAACGCTCTGCCCGGAATCCACCGGGGCGTCAGCAGGAGCGCTCGGCCCGCTGCCGACCGGGGCGTCCGCAGGAGCGCTCGGCGCGCTACCGGCTGGGGCCTCCGAAGGCGCGGTCCCGTCGCCGCCACAAGCTATGGCCACCATGACGGCGCTGAACGCGAGCGACCATCTCCCCGGTACCCTGCACGATGCTTTTGAACGACGGCTCACAGGTATGGCCTGCCTTCCGATGGCCGATCAGAGCGGGTCCCTGGGGCGGGCTGCCGCGTCCTGGACAGAATCGACCCCCCACGGGGCGACCAGAATGGCCGTGCCGCGCTGGTGAGATTGACCTCGAAAGCTTCGAGGTCAGCGATGGTATCTGGTTAAAACCGTGCCGTTTACGGCCACGGCCGCGATGGAATGGACGCCCGGACAGCGCCATCTCTTTTCACAGGCTCGCTGGATCAATATCGCCGGCTGGCTCCCCTCAGTCAATTCTGCAACCCGCTGCACTGCCGGCCCCGCCGCCCGCTATCCGGCTGAGTCATGCTCGCTGAGCATGAGCAAGACGAACCTGCCGCCACGGCGATCGCCGCGGCGGCAGGTTCGTGTCAGGCTTGAGGCTGCCAGGCTTGCCAGTGTGGTCGTGCGGACCCCGACACACTGACCGGATACCCTCTACGGAACCGGGAGTGCGGTCACCGTCATGATCAAGTCGTCGAAGTCCTCATCGGCGCCATCCTCGTAGTTGAGTCTCCACTCGGGGTACGCTCCCGTGACGCGGAGCGCGGGCGCACTCCCGAGCAGGGGCGCGAGCACCTCGGCGGAGATTTCCGTGCCGGCTGGGAACGGGCCGGCGAACTGAAGTGCGCTGCCGCTCGAGGCATAACAACCGTCCACGGTCAACGTATCCGCCACCGGCTCGGTGATCCGGAAGACGTTGCCGTGCGCGTCACAGCTACTGCTGTTCAGCACGACCTTGAACCCGGAGGGCTCCTCCAGCCGGAGCTTGCAGGCCACGAATCCGCCTGGCGCGGCGCCGTCCGCGCATGTGAGCGACGTAATCACCTGCTGGGCCGCAGTGGCCGAATGCGAGCGGGAGGCGATGGCCGAGCTGTCGTCGGTGACAGTCAGCTTGACAGTGTAGTCGCCCGCCAAGGCGTAGCTGTGGACCGGGCTGCGATCGCTCGAGGTCTGGCCGTCGCCGAAGTCCCAGCGCCACGCGATGACCGAGCCGTCGCTGTCGCTGCTGCCGTCGGTGAAGTCGCACCGCATGTACAGGCACGAGCGGCTGAAGTCAGCGGCCGGTGCGACGTTTGCTTCCGGAGCCGGTCCGGTAGTTCCGCCGTCCTTCGCGTCCTTGCCGCAGGCCGCGGCGGCGAGTACCAGAGCCATCGACCACCAACGCATCCCGTTCATACGCTCCTGCCTGGGTGAGGGTATACCCGCGATTTCGGCGCGGGCCGGGGGCCAACCGCCGGGCGAAGACCGCCCGGCGGTGGGGAAACCCCTGGTAGTGGAGAGGAGTGGTTAGGGCGTAGCGACGATGCTGATGATCAGGTCGTCGAAGTCAGGCTCGGGCGGCGGGCCAGCCTTGGCGCCGTCGTCGAACTCGAGGGTCCAGCCGGCGGCGAAAGAGCCCGTCACTCGAATAGCCGGATCGATCTCGAGGGTGGCGCCTCCGGAAATCACCTGGGCGGTGATTGTAGTGCCCGACGCGATGACCGCGCCGCTCTGCAGCGGAAAGGCGGTGCCAGGAGGGTTGGTGGTCTGGTTACAGCCGTCGGTGAACAAGGTTTCCTCGACCGGCGTGCCACCGCCCGGGGGAGTGATCGTAACCCGGAAGGTGTTGTTGGCCAGCTGGCAACTGCTGCTGACCAGGGTGACCGTCACCGTCGCGGGCTGGTCGATCGCCAGGCTGCAGTTGGGAGTGGCGCCGCAGGTGAGCGTGGCCGGCGGCGAGACGCTGATGACCGCGGTCTGCTGCGCCGTGACGCCATCATCATCGGTGACTGTCAGCGTCACCGTGTAGTCCGTCAGCGTCGTATTCGTGTAAGTGTGGGTCGGGCTGAGGTTGTCGGAGTCCGCGCTGCCGTCTCCGAAGTCCCAGATCGAGGTGAAGGTGCCGTCGTCCGTGCTCGTGTTGGTGAAGGTGCAATTGAGCGAGTTGCAGATGGAGGTGAAGTTGGCGACTGGTGCTTGATTCTGCGCCGTAGCCGTGACAGTGACCTGCTGCGTCAGGGCGTTGTCCTCGCCGCCGTTGTCGGTGACCGTAAGCGTCACGGCGTAGGTGCCGGCCGCGGTGTAGGTGTGTGTCGCGTTTTGGGTCGTGATCGGCGTGGGGCCGTCGCCGAACGTCCAGTTGTACGAAGCAATGGTGCCCGGGCTAACATCGGTGCTCGCATCCGTGAAGGTGCAGACGAGCTGCGTACAGCTGGACGTGAAGGCCGCGGTCGGGGCCGGATTGGACGGCCCGTT
>JACCSZ010000027.1 GCA_013812695.1 Gemmatimonadales bacterium
ACCCTGAGCGAAGCGAAGGGGGCATGACCCGAACCATGCCCCCTTCGCTTCGCTCAGGGTGACTCGGGTGAGGAGCCCCCGGGCCGCCGCGCCGAGCCGAGCGCGCTGCCGGGTGTGACGGCGGCGAATCCGTACTTGCCGCGCAGCTGATCTACGGCCGCCGAGAGGTCGCGGAGCCGCTGGCGCGCGGGCGGCTCGAACAGATCGGCCTCCGCCGCCATTCCCAGACTCGTGGCCGCGATGCCGATCAGGCGAACCCCGCGGTCCCGGTCGCGGACACCGGCGAACGCGGCCCGGAACAGTTCGCGCGCCGCGGCGTACAGCTCCGCGTCGAGATCCGTGGCGATGGCGAACGTGTGCCGGCGTGTCACCGTGCGGAAGTCGTCGTGCCGCAGCTTGAGCGTCACCGTGCGGGCCACGAGCCGCTCGTCGCGAAGCTGCCCGGCCACCCGCGCGGTGAGCAGCGAGAGCGTCGCCTCGAGCGCCGCCGGATCGCGGACGTCGCGCGACAAGGTTGTTTCCCGGCTGACGGATCGCGGCAGGCGGTTGGCCCGCAGCGTCGTGCCGCCGTAGCCTTGCGCCCGGCGCTTGAGCGCGAGCGCATCGGAGCCGATCAGGCGCTCGAGCGCCGACTCGTTCATGCACTGCACCTGCCAGACATCCGTCAGGCCGAGTTCCGCCCAGCGCTCCGCGGTCTTGGGACCGACCCCGGGCAGCGCTTCGAGCGCGAGACCCGCCAGGAATCCCGCTTCCCATCCGGCCCGCACCTCCATCAGCCCGCGCGGCTTGGCGGCGTCCGACGCCAGCTTGGCGATCATGCGGTTGGGGCCGATCCCGACGCTGCAGTCGAGCCCGGTATCCCGCCGCACCTCGTCCCTGAGCAGCTCGGCGACCGGGAGCAGCGATACCGGGTGCAGCCGCTCGGTCCCGACGAAGTCGAGGTACGCCTCGTCCAACGAGGCCGAGACGACGGTCGGCGAGAATCGCTCGAGCACGGCGCGAACGGCGTGCGAGGCCTCGCGGTAGTGCGGAAACGAGCCTTGAAAGAACGTGGCCTGCGGGCAGAGCCGTACGGCCTGCGCGATCGGCATCCCCGCGTGAATGCCGAAGCGCCGGGCGCCGTAGGACGCCGACTGGACCACCCCGCGCTGGTCCCGCCGCCCACCCACCACCAGGAGCTCGAGACCGCGCAGCTCGGGGTGACGCTGCCGGCACACCTCGACGAAGAAGGCATCGAGATCGACGTGGAGGATTCGCGCGCCCATGATGCCGGAATTTACCCAGTAGCGTCACGTTCCGGGCGCGCTAGGTTTCCGCCGGTCGCCTCTCGCCCGCGTTCACTTCCGAAAGGATGTTCGCTCGATGCACGTCGGCTTCCTCGGTCTCGGCGCCCTAGGGACCCCGATGGCCGCGCACCTGGTGGGTCGCGGGCCGCTCACGGTGTGGAACCGGACGGGCGCGCGCGCGGCCGAGTTCGCGGCGACGCCGCGCGAGGCCGCGGCCGCGGACGTCGTCATCACCTGTTTCGGCACGTCGGCCGATGTCGCGTCGCTGCTGGATGGGCCGGACGGACTGCTGGCCGGGCTCCGTAGAGGCGCGTTGCTCATCGACTGCACGTCCGGCGATCCGACGACCTCGCGGCGCATCGCGGCGCGGCTGGCGGCGCGCGGAGTGGCGTTCGCCGACGCCCCGGTCAGCGGGGGCACCAACGGCGCCGAGGCGGGCACGCTCACGGTGATGGTCGGAGCGGACGCGGACACCTTCGCGCGCGCCCGCCCCGTGCTCGCGGCCTTCGGGAAGCGGGTCGACCACGTCGGCCCCGTCGGCGCGGGCGACGCACTCAAGGCGGTGAACAACGCGCTCCTCGCCGCGAACATCCTGGCCGTGGGCGAGGGGATGACGGCGCTCGTCAAGGCCGGCGTGGCGCCCCGCCGAGCGCTCGACGTGATCAACGCCTCGAGCGGGCGCTCGTTCGTGAGCGAGACGCTGGTGCCCGAGCGGGTGCTGACGGGCGCGTGGCCGCGCACCTTCCGTTTGGCGCTGCTCGACAAGGATGTCCGGATCGCCGCCGACCTGATGGCGGACACCGGCGTGAGCGGACCGGTGGTCGAGCTGTGCAGCTCGCTCCTGGGCGCGGCCCGCGCCGAGCTGGGCGAGGCCGCGGACTACCTCGACCCGATCCGCCTCACCGAGCGCCAGGCCGGCGTGGAGATCCGCGAGTGAGTGCCACTTGCCGCCGTGCCCGGCTGTCCTCAGTTTCCGTCCACTTGCCCCGACCGAGCCGATGAGCGACTGGGGAACCACCACCAGGGTGCCCGCCGAAGTCGTGCTGGCCGAAGGGATCGTCCTCGCGGGCGACCTGCACCTGTACGCGCGTCCGACGTACCCGCCGGGCCCGGAAACGGTGCTCGAGATGCTCAACCGGCAGGAGTCGTTCTTCGCGCTCACGCTGGACGGGGCGGTCACTTTCCTCTCCAAGACGCAGGTCGTCGTCGTGACGTGCCGGGACCAGGCGGCGCTGGCCGACCCCGACCGCGCGTCCGCCGCCCGGCAGATCGAGCTCGAGGTGGTCGTGCAGGGCGGCACGGAGTTCCGCGGGCGCGCGGCGCTCGAGCTGCCGCCTTCGCGGAGCCGCACGCTCGATTACCTCAACGGGGCCGGCGTGTTCTTCGCCATCGGCACCGAAGAGGTCAGTTGGTACGTGAACAAGTCGCGCGTGCGCATCGCGCGTCCCCTCGACTGAGGCTGCCTGTGGCCCGGCTCGATCGCCTGATCCAAGTCTTGTACGAGCAGCGCGCCGATGCGCTGCAGCTCGTCGTCGGCAAGCCCGCCACGCTGGTGGCAAACGGCTCGGCCCGCGCGCTCACGCGAGACCCGCTCACCGACGCGCAGATCCTCACCCTCGTGCGCGAGGTGGCCGACGAGGGGTCCGCCGCACGGCTGGGTGGAACGGAGCCGGTGAGCTTTCCGTACCGCTCGCCAAGCGGGCAGGTGACGGTGGCGCTCACGCCGGGCAGCGGGGGCAGCGCGGTCGTGGTCCGGCCCGCCGGCGCGCCGGCCACGGCTGGCGCGCGGACCGCGGACGAGCTCGCCGAGGCGCGGGCGACGCTCGAGGAGCTGTTTGGCCTGCTGGTGGAGTCCGGCGCCTCGGATCTGCACCTCCGCACCGGCGAGCCGCCGCTCTTGCGCCTGCACGGCGAGCTCGTGCGCCAGGAGCGTCCCGCGCTCGGTGCCGAGCAGATGGAGGCGATGCTCTCGAGCATCATGGCCCCGCGTGAGATCGGCGAGTTCCGTGAGGCGGGCGACACCGACTGGGCGTACGAGATCGCAGGGCTGGCGCGGTTCCGCTGCAACGCCGGCCGCGATCGCCACGGCCCGATGGCGGTGTTCCGGGTCATCCCCGCGACAGTGCGCACGGCCGACGAGATGGGGATCAGCCGCGAAGTCCAGCACCTCTGCTATCTCACGAAGGGGCTGGTGGTCGTCACCGGACCGACCGGCTCCGGCAAGAGCACGACGCTGGCCGCACTGGTGGACCTCGTCAACCGCACCCGCACGGACCATATCATCACGATCGAGGACCCGATCGAGTTCGTGCACCAGAGCAAGCGGTGCCTGGTGACGCAGCGGCAGGTGGCGGTGCACACCCGCTCGTTCAAGCACGCGCTCAGGGCCGCGCTCCGGGAGGATCCCGACATCATCATGGTCGGCGAGATGCGCGATCTCGAGACGGTGTCGATCGCCATCGAGACCGCCGAGACCGGGCACCTGGTGTTCGGCACGCTGCACACCACGACGGCCTCGTCCACGATCGACCGGATCATCGACCAGTTCCCCCCCGATCGTCAGTCGCAGGTGCGGGTGATGCTGTCGGAGTCCCTTCGCGGGGTCATTTCGCAGACGCTCTGCAAGCGGATCGGCGGCGGGCGCGTGGCGGCGCGCGAGATCCTGCTCTCCACGCCAGCCGTGTCCAACCTGATCCGCGAGGGCAAGACGTTCCAGATTCCCTCGGTGATGCAGACCAACCGCAAGGCCGGCATGGTGACGCTCAATGACGCGCTCATGGAACTGGTGGACGCGAAGCAGGTCGACCCCAAGGAGGCGTACATGAAGGCCGTCGAGAAGGCCGGGTTCGTCGCGGCGCTCAAGGCCAAGCGGCATGACGTCTCCTTCCTCGGCGAGGGATGACGGCGGGCGCCCGTCGCCCATCCTCGTGCTGGTCAATCCCCAGGACATCGTCAACATCGCGAGCGCGGTGCGGATCGCGAAGAACTTCGGGATCGACCGGATGCGTCTGGTCGATCCCGAGGCGTTCGATCCGTGGCGGATCGAAGGCATCGCGCACAACACCGCTGACTTCGTCGCGCGGATCGAGATGCTGCCGTCGCTCGAGGCGGCCGTCGGCGATTGTGTCTCGACGTTCGTGCTGACCGGCCGGGAGCGCGCGGCCAAGCGCACCACGCTGCGGCCGCGGGCGGCGGCGGCGCAGGTGGCGCGGGATCTTGAGACCGGGCCCGTCGCCATCGTCGCCGGGCGCGAGGACCACGGGCTCACCAACGCCGAGCTCGATCTCTGCGGGACCGTCGTCACCATCGCCACGGATCCGCGCCACCCCTCGCTCAATTTGGCGCAGGCCGTGGCCATCATGGCGTACGAGGTGTGGAACGCGCGCGGGGGCGAGGCGCTGCCGCTTAAACCGCCCCGACGCGAGGCTACGCCGTCCACGTCCGGGCAGCTCG
>JACCSZ010000029.1 GCA_013812695.1 Gemmatimonadales bacterium
GGACGTGGTAGCGCCCGCGAAAGTCCGTCGAGCGATCCACCAGCAGCACGGTCGACGCCTCCTCCACCACGCACAGCACCGCCGGGTCGCGGCGCGGGTCGCGGCAGATGCCGCACGGCTGCTCCTCGGTGAGGTTGCCGCACTCGTCGCACGACCGCACGCGCTCGGTGACCGCGACGAGCGCCGACGCGAGTCGCCCCGCTTGTTCGGAAGGTTGCTGGAGCAGATGGAAAGTGAGACGTTGGGCCGTCTTGCGGCCGATTCCCGGAAGCCGGGCCAGCTCCGAGATCAGCTCGTCGATGGCGCCCACGGTCAGCCGGCGGCGAACGGCAGCGTGGGAACCTTCCGCATCTCGGCCTGCAGCAAGTCGGCGGCACGGCGCTGCGCCTCGCCCACGGCCGCCGTCACCAGATCGCCGAGGAACTCGGCGTCGTGGCCTTCGAAGATCGTGGGATCGATGACGACGGTGCGCACGGTGCCCCGGCCATCGGCCATGACCCGCACCATCCCGCCGCCCGCCGAGGTCTCGATGGTGCGGCGGGCGAGCTCCGTCTGGAGCTGCTGCAGCCGGCCCTGCATCTGTTGGCCGAGCTGAAAAAGCTGTTGAAGGTCTGCCATGCTCTCCGGAAGTCCGGCCATGACCCGGCAAAGTAAGGGGACTGGGAATCCGTGGGCAAGCTAATCCACGATCTCCAAATCTAACGTATCGGCTGCCGCGTCGAGGGCTGGATCCTTCGAGCGGAACATGCGGAGGCGGTCTGCCTTGAGACTCGCATCGGTGAGCTGGCGCGGCTTGGGCACGGGCACGCCATCGCCGGCCGCGACCTCGGTGACGCGGAGCCGTACCGGCTGGCCGAGCGGCCGCGTCAGGATCGCTTCGACCGTCTGCGCCTGCGCCTGCAACCGCTCGGCGAACAACGGGTTGGGCTCGACCAGCTCGACCGTGAGCCACGGGAGTTCGAGCTTGCAGGGGACGGTGTGCGAGAGCGCCTCACCGAGAAAGCGGCTTTGCCCTCGGACCGCCGCGACCAGCTCGGGCCAGGCGGTCCGGATGGCCTCGAGCGTCGCCACCGTCGGCTCGGCCGCGAGCGGCGGCGGCGACCCTGGCTCCATGGCTGCCGACGACGATGCTGCTGGGCCGGACGGGCGCTCGGAGGCAGTCGGTATCGGCGGGCCGGCGACTCGATCCGGCGTGGGCCCTTCAGTCTTCCCCTTGCTCGGGGCGACCCGCGGCGGGGGGGCAGAGGGGTGGACCGGCGAACCCGGCCTGGCCGGGCCTGCGACCGGCTCCGCTGCCAGGACCTGCGCCAGGTCCACGATCCGGTCGAGCATGGTCCACCGAAGCAGCAGCGTCTCGACGATGAGCCGCGGGTTCGCGCTGCGCCGGATGGCCCCTTCGCTGTCCGCGAGCAGGCGCAGCATGCGGAGGACGTCCCCAGGCTCCAGCCGACCCCGCTCGGCCTCGAGTGCCTGCCGCATGGCTTCGGTGAGACCCTCGGGTTCGTTGCCGAGTTGCAGCATCAGCAGTGCCCGGAGCGTCTCGCCCGCGCCGCCCATGAATTCCGCCAGATCGGCCCCGGCGTTGGCCAGGCGGTCCACCAGCGGAAAGACGCCCTCGGGCCGGCGTTCGGCGACCAGAGCCAGGACTTCGGCGTATGCGTCGTCGTCCACCAGCCCCAGCACCTCGCGGACGCGTTCCGCGGACACCGCGCCCTCGCTGAAGCTCAAGCACTGGTCCAGCACGCTCAGCGCGTCGCGCATGCCGCCGTCGGCGTGGCGGGCGATGAGCGTGAGCGCGTCGTCGTCCGCGGCGATGCCTTCGGCCTCGAGCACGTGGCGGAGCCGGTCCCGGATGGCCGCCGGGCCGATGCGCCGGAAGTCGAACCGCTGAAGGCGCGAGAGCACCGGCGCCGCGGCGGCCGCGATCTTCTGGGGCTCGGTGGTCGCGAACACGAACACGACGCCCGGGGGCGGCTCCTCGAGCACCTTGAGCAGCGCGTTCCAGGCCTCGCGAGTCAACATGTGGGCCTCGTCCACGATGTAGACCTTGTAGTGGCCTTCGCGGGACGCCGCGTACATGGCACGTTCGCGCAGATCGCGCGCGTCGTCCACGCCGCGGTTGCTCGCGGCGTCGATCTCGACCACGTCGAGGTTGGCGGCGCCGTTCCAGACCCGCTGGCAGTTCTCGCATTCGCCGCAGGGGTCGCCGGACGGCTCGCGATTCGGACAGTTGAGCGCCATGGCGAGGATGCGCGCCGCGGTCGTCTTGCCTACGCCGCGTGGCCCGGTCAGCAGGTACCCGTGCCCCACGCGCCCCCGGGCCACGGCACCGCGGAGCACGGCGGCGACGTGATCCTGCACGAGCAGGTCGGAAAAGCGCTTGGGGCGGTAGCGACGTGCGAGGGCGATAGTCATGGGCGGAGGGAAAAGAAAAGTGCCTCAGGCTCCCCGAAGCGACACCGGGCATCGCTTAGCGCTGCTACCGGCGAGGTCCTGACGCGGTTCGCGCGCCGGCGCCCTTCGGACCTGAGGCACCCGCAATATACACCCGGCGGCGGGCCGGGGGAACTCTCTATTTCGCGGCGGGCGCGGGGAGATCGGAGCTGTACATGTCCACGGCATATCGCCACGTGCCGTCGGGCTGCCGGCGGAGGATCTCGAGGTACTTGCCCTGGTCATGGATCGGCGCGCCATCCTTGGCCTTCGAGGTACCGTCGAGCCGAAAGTGCCCCCGCATGTACGCCAGGTCGCCGCGCCCCTCGACCTCGTCGGCGCTGATATCGATCCTGAGCTGGTACGCCGCGAGGAAACCGCCCCAAAACTTCTGGATGCCTTCGCGGCCTTCGATGGTCGCGGCATTCGGCGGCATCAGACGCGCATCGGCCGTGTATACCGCGGCGACGCCGGCCGCATCACCGGCTCCGACGGCGGTGGCGAAGCTCGAGTCCGCGGCGCGGACGGCGGCCAGGTCGGCCGCGGAAAGGGGAGCCGCGGCGGCGTCCCCCGTCGCTCCACCCGCAGCGGGGGCTGGGCGGCAGGCGGTCGCCACCAGCAGGCTCAGGGCAAGCGGGAGAACGGCGGTCAGGCGACGAGCCATGGTACCTCCGGGGAGAAGGATGCGTGCCGGTGGCAACAGAAATGGTCATCCCGAGGGGGCGAGGGATCTTGTCACCCGGGTTCGAACTCGGCCCAGCAAGGTCCATCGCTCCGCTCGGGATGACAGCATGACAGGGCGAGGGTCGTTACCTCGGGCGCCGGCCGCCACCGTCACCCCAGAATGGTACGCTGCCGCTGCTGCATATTCCGAAGCTCCCAGGTTTCGGCGAACACGCCGCCCAGAAGGAACACGATGGCCGTGTAGTAGACCCATAGGATGAACAGCACCGCCGCGCCGATGTTGGCGTCGCCGCCGGCGCTTCCGACCGAGGCGAAGTGGGCGAGGTAGAGCGCGTACATTCGCTTGGCCGCCTCGAACAGCAGTGCGGTGAAGGTGGAGGCCAGCAGCGCGGTGCGCCAGGGCAACCGGCGGACGGAGGCGTAGCGGTACGTGACGTAGAAGAGGGACACCGAGAACCCGAACGCCAGCAGTTCGCCCAGGAGCCGGCCAACCGTCGAGAAGAAGAACGCGAGCTGCGGAATGACCCGCTCCGAGCCGCGCGCCCACGCGATCGTGACCACCGTGCTCAGGGTGGTGTTGGCGAGAAACAGCACGACGGTGCCGACCACCATTCCCGCGTCGCGCAGCTTGCCCGCCAGCCAGGTAAACACGAAGTTGCGCGGCGGCGCCGGCCGCGCGGAGACGTCGTACACGTCGTTCAGGGAGGTGCGCACGCCCGCGAAGAGCCGGGTGCTGAACCACACGAACGCGGGGATGGCATAGAGGGAGATCGCTCCGCGGTTCCTCGACACGCCGATCAGCAGCCGCTCGACCAGCCCGAAGGGATCCTGTTCGGTGTCGGACGCGTGTGGCGGGAAGAATCGGTGGAACAGCGCGGTGGGGTCGACCGCCGGGCCGCCGGCGACGGCTTGCGCGACGTGGGTCAGCGCGATCAACACCAGCAGGACGAAGGGCACAGCCGCCAGAAGCGCGTCGAAGGTGAGCGCGCTCGCCAAAAACGGGATGTTGTTTTCATCGGCGGCCTGGAGGGTGCGTCGGAGGAAGCCGGCGGGTGTGCGATGCCACCCGCCAGGCCGGACGCGCTTCAGGCGAGCGGCTCCTCGTAGTCCCCGACGGCCCGGCGGCGGGCCCGCGACTCGGCCAGCCGGCGCTCGAGCTCCTCGCGAGCCGAGCCGCCGGACCCGCGCGGGCGGAGAGCCGGCGCCTCCTCAGGGTCGTCGAGGTCGTCGTCGTCATCGGCCAGGTCCTCGAGCGCCTCCTTGCCGCTCCCGAACTGCTGCGCGATGTCGTCGAGCTTCTCCTCGGTCATCGCGCGGAGCTTCCAGAGCCGGCGCTGCAGGACCCGGCGGGTCTCCTCGCCGGTCCGCGGTGCATACAGCAGCGCCAAGCCCGCCCCCAGCACGCCGCCCCAGAACAGCCACTTCGCCGACGCATCGCCGCCGCGTTCGACGTACACGACCTCCCGGCCCCTCCCGTGACGTACCATGCAGTCCTCCTATTCGCCGGCGTCGGGATCGTCCTCGGCCGCCACCAGCGCCGGCTTGAGCGCGGCGTGATGCTGCAACGGCGCCTGGACGAAACGGTTGATGTCCTTCTCGGTCCCGTTCACGTTAAGCTGCTCGAACAGGAACGCGAAGGTACGTTCGAGGTCCGCCGCGATGGCGCCGCGCACCTCGTCGCTCAGGGACCAGACCTCGCGTTTGAACGGGCCGATGGCCTTCTTCCTGGCCTTGTAGTAGAACTGTTCCGCCGTGTCGCCGGCCTTGCGCTCGCCGGCCGCGTTGTCGTCCACCCAGCGGCGCAGGCGGTCCCGGAGCCCGGTCGGCAGCTTGGGGTGATCGAACACCATGTTCTGGAAGTTGGTGGCGAGATGGATCTCGGCGGTTTCGATGCGGGGGAAGTTGCCGAAGGCGGTCGAGGGCAGCGTGCTCGCGCCGTGCTGCACGGCGCCGGCAAGGCCGTATTCCTCGCGGGCCGCCTTGGACAGCGCGGCCAGCGCCTCGAGGTCGAGCTTGACGTCGGCCATGGACCCGTCCGCCAGGACGACGCCGCCGTGGCTGGTGCCCGTCTGCACGGAGATCTTGCTGATGCCGGTGAGCTCGCCCTCGTAGTTGGCCAGCGTTCGATTGTAGCCACGCATGAAGGCGTGCAGCTCGTCGACGGTACTGTTCTTCATGCCGACCTCGCCGATCTCCCCGCCGACCGACACGGTGATGCCCTCCGGCTCGTGCGCGCGGATGAAGGCGGTGATCTCGGCCGCGCGCTCGTAGTTCAGGCGCTGCTGCTCGTCGAGGGATTCGGGCTCCAGGTCGACCAGCGTCGAGGTATCCACGTCGATGTTGTAGAAGCCCGCGCCGACCTCTTCCGCGATCAGCTTCTTGACCTCCCCGGTCTCGGCCTCGGGGTCCGCGTGGTACTTCTTGTGGTTGACCTGGCAGTGATCGCCCTGAATGAACAAGGGGAGCACGTACCCCTCGCGAAGCGCCGCGCCGATCAGCACCGCCACGTACTCGGCCGGACGCTGCTCGGTGTACGCGATCTCGGACCGGGCGATCTCGAGGATGATCGCGCCGGCCTTCCCCGCCCTGGCCGCCCGGAACACCGCGCGCGCGGTGTCGTACGCAAGCGCGCGGATGTTGATGGCCGGCACCGTGAAGCCGCTCACGTCGCCGCGGCCACGGGCTTCGTACAGCCCCTGAATCGACGCCGGCCGCGCCCCCGTCACCTGCCCCAGCTCCCAGAGCAGCCAGCGCGCCGCTTCCCTTTCCTCGCCCTCGTCGAACACCGCCTGCCACACGAGACGATCGGTCGAGGGCGAGCGGAGCTTGGCCGGATCGCGCACCGTCACGCCTCCGGCCACCAACGCCACCGCGCCATCGTACAGCCCGACCGCCCGCTGAATTTCGTCAGCCATGTCTCGACACCCTCGCGGATTCGGAGTTTGGAGCTTCGGGTAAGGTAGGGCGGAACGGGGGGAGGGTCAAACAATCCGGCAGGCCGTCGGCTCACCCCGCAGGGGCTCGCGCGGCCGCATCCAGAAGGTGCCGGACTGTCGTGGCCACGTCGGCGAGGTCGACCGGCTCGCCAGGACCAGCGCGCTCCGGTTCACGATCCTGCTGGCCACCAGATCAGGAGACCTCCACCGTCAGACCGTCGTAGGCCGGCAGGATGCCGTCGGGCAACTGCGCCGCGAGCTCCGCGTGTCCGGTCTCGTGGGTGAGGTGGGTGAGAAAGGTGCGGCGCGCGCCCAGCGCCTGCGCGGTCTGCACCGCTTCGCCGATGCTCAGGTGGGTGGGGTGCGGCCGCCACCAGAGGGCGTTAAGCACCAGCACGTCGAGCTCCTGCAAGAGCCGGCGCTCGGCGTCGGGGATCGATTTGACATCGGTGATGTACGCCAGCGCGCCGATGCGGTAGCCGTACACCCGGATGTGCCCGTGCTGGAAGGCGAGCGGCAGCACCTCCATGCCGGCCACGCGCGCCGGCCGCCCGGCCTCGAGGTCATGCAGCTCGAGTGTGGGCTTGGAGGTACCCTCGTACGCCCGGGTCTCGTCGAAGATGTACCGGAACGACGTACGCAGGCGCTCGAGCGTTTCGTGAGGGCCGTAGATCGGCAGTGCCTGGCGCTGGCGCTCGGAGAACATGCGGAGATCGTCGATGCCCATGGTGTGGTCGGCGTGCTCGTGGGTATAGAGCACGGCGTCCACGCGGGCGATGCCGCTCGCGATCAGCTGCAGGCGCAGCTCGGGCGGGGTGTCGATCAACACCGCGGAGCCGTCAGCCTCGACCAGCGCGGCCGACCGGTTCCGCCGGTCCCGAGGGTCGGCCGACCGGCAGACCGCGCACGCACAGCCGATCTGGGGCACGCCGAACGACGTCCCCGTGCCCAGGAAGGTCAGCCTCATTGGCTCAAACTGCTTCGATTTTGAGGAGGTTGGTAGTGCCCGGCATGTCGAAGGGAACGCCCGCGGTGACCACGAGGCGCTCGCCCGGCTGCGCCAGTCCGCGCTCGAGGATCTGCTGCCGGGCGACGGACAGCATTCGGTCGTAGTCGGTGGAGTGCTCGGTGAGGGCCGGCGTCACCCCCCACACCAGCGAGAGCTGGCGAAACGTGTCCGGCTCGGGCGTCGAGGCGAAGACCGGCACCGTCGGCCGGCAGGTGGCCACCTTGCGCGCAGTGAATCCGCTGCTCGTGAAGCACACGATGAGGGGCGCGCTGAGCATCTCCGCGGCGGCGCAGACCGCGACCGCGATCGCGTCTTCGGTGCGGACCGGGCCGCTCTGCGCCATACGGTGCTGGGGCAGCGCCACCCCCTCGCTCGCGCGGCGGCCCAGGGCGGCATCGATGGTGACGCCGCGGCCCGGGCGCTGCAGCTCCATCTCGCGGGCGATCCGGTCCATGGCGCGCACGGCCTCCAGCGGAAATTCACCGACCGCGGTCTCCGCGGAGAGCATGACGGCGTCGGTGCCGTCCAGGATCGCGTTGGCGACATCGGAGGCTTCCGCCCGGGTCGGGCGCGGCGCGTGGACCATCGACTCGAGCATCTGGGTGGCGGTGATGACCGGCTTGCCGTGGAGCCCCGCCTCGCGGATGATCTGCTTCTGGATGAGCGGCACCTCCTCGAACGGCAGCTCGACGCCGAGATCGCCCCGGGCCACCATGATCGCGTCCGAGGCGTCGAGGATGCCGCAGAGGTTCCGGAGCGCGGTGTCCTTCTCGATCTTGGCGATGAGCTTGATGGAGCGGGGTACCAGCGCGCGCAGTTGTTCCATGTCCTCCGGCCGGCGCACGAACGAGAGCGCCACGTAGTCCACGCCGACGGCCACGGCCTGCGCGACGTCCTCCAGATCCTTCTCGGTGAGCGCGGGCGCGCTCACCTCGATGCCCGGAAGGTTCATGCCTTTGTGCGACCGAAGCTCGCCGCCGTAGTGCACCACGGCATCGACGCGCCGGTCCTTGAGGCCGGTCACCTCCAGCGCGAGCAGGCCGTCGTCAAGCAGGATCCGCGCGCCGAGCTGCACATCGGCGGCCAGGCTCTCGTACGTGGTGGGAATCTCGCCGTCGCGCGCCTCGTCCTCGGGTGCGAACACCACCGTGCGCCCAGCCTCGAGACGGAGTGGCTGGGCCAGCGTGCCCACGCGGATGCGCGGCCCCTGCAGGTCGAGCAGCACTGCGACGGCCTCGCGGCGGTCGCGCGTGACCTCGCGAAGCTGGGCGATCCAGCGCGCTCGAATTTCCGCGGTGCCGTGGGAGGCGTTGATCCGGACGACGTTGACGCCGGCGTCGATCAGGGCACCCATCCGGTCGGGATGGTCCCAGGCGGGTCCGAGCGTGGCGACGATCTTGGTGCGTCTGACAGGGGTGCGCGGCATGGGAGGGAGTGTAATGCCGGCCCGTCACCGCTGCATCACCACCTCGCCGCCGACGACGGTCAGCCGTGCCGCGCCGGCCCGCACCGCGTCGCCCGCGCCGCGCTCGACGTCGTCGTCGAATGACCATGCCACCAGGTCGGCATCCCGACCCGGGGCGAGGCAGCCCGAGCGGCCGGCGACGCCACCCACAAACGCCGCGCCCACGGTGTACGCTCGGACGGCGCCCACGAACGAGATGATCTCCTCGGGACGCCACCCGCCGGGCGGCATGCCCGGACCGCCGCGCCGCTCGAGCGCGGCGTAGAGCCCTTCACGGGGATCGATCGAGGCGACGGGGACATCGCTCCCGAACACCAGGGCCGTGCCGCGACGGCCCAGCGAGGCGAAGGCGTAGGCACCGCGCCCGCGCGCGCCCCAGTGCCGCTCGATCAGCGGGATATCGGTGAGGAGATGAGCCGGCTGCATGGAGACGACGAGGCCGGTGGCGGCGGCCCGGTCGAAGTCGGCCGCGCTCACGCATTGAAAGTGCTCGATCCGGTGCGGCACGCCCACCCGCGGCAGCGGCGTCATCAGGTCGAGCGCGCGCCGGACCGCCGCGTCACCGATGGCGTGCACCGTGGCGGCGATGCCCGAGGCGGCGGCTTGCCGCATGGCGTCCGCCGCCACCGCCTCCGAGGTGATCGGCATGCCCCGATCGTGACTGCCGGCGTACGGCTCGAGCATCCACGCCGTGCGGCTTCCAAGGCTGCCGTCGAGGAACAGCTTGACCCCGCCGATGCGGAGCCAGTCGGATCCCGCCCCGCTGCGCACGCCGCGCCGGATCAGCGCCGGCAGCGAGGCGACCGGCGGATGGAACAGGACGCGGAGCCGGAGCTCGCCGGCAGCCTCCAGGCGCTCGAAGGCGGCAAAGGTCTCGTCGCCCTCCATGTCGTGAATGCCGGTCACGCCGAACCCGTGGGCCTCGGCTTGCGCTGCTCGCAGCGCGTCGTCCAGCAGCTCCGGCGGGGGCACGGGCAGGTGGGGTGTCATCAGCTCGACGGCGCGCTCGAGCAGGAGACCCGTGGGCTCGCCCGCCGCGTCGCGGACGATCCGCCCGCCGAACGGATCCGCCGTCTCGCGCGTAATGCCCGCGAGCGCCAACGCCGCGCTGTTCACCCAGGCGGCATGCACGTCGAGCGAATCGAGGCAGACGGGCGATCGCTGCACGGCGTCGAGGCTGGAACGGTCGGGCGCACAGCTCCACCCGTTGCTGTCCCACCCCTGCCCGAGCACCCAGCCCTGCACCGGGACGGCGGTGGCCACCCGCAAGACGGCTTCGGCACGGGTGCTCGCGCCGGCGAGCTGTACGCGCCGCCGTCCGAGCGCCCACATGGCGAAGTGCGTGTGGCCGTCGACGAATCCCGGCGTGACCAAGGCGTCGGGCAGCTCGAACCTCGGGGTGGATCGCGGTACCAGACTGCTCACCTGCGATGCCGTGCCGACCGCCCGTACGCGACCACCTTGCCACCAGATCGCGTCACCTTCGATGCCGCTCGCCAGCGACAGGATCTTGCGGG
>JACCSZ010000058.1 GCA_013812695.1 Gemmatimonadales bacterium
GCGCGGGTCGGGGGCCGGCGGGCCGCCGACGGGTTCCGGCGCGATGGGGTCGGGTGGGGGCGCCTCATCGCTCGCCAGCAATGCGGTCCCCGCAGCCGGGCTGGTCTTCGCCGCCGCGAGGCTGCCGCGCGCTTCGGCCGTCATGAGAATCTCGCCGAGCGCCTCCATCTCCTCACGCAGCTGCACCAGCGGAATGATCCGCGAGCCCTGGTCCTCGCTCCGGAGAAACACGCGCTCGCGAAAGATGTCCACCGCCACGACCCGCTCGGGTCCGCGCGCCGTGTTCAGGATCTTGCCCTCTTTCGGGAAGCGGCGGCGGGCGGTGACGTAGAACTCGTGCTCGTACTTGAGGCAGCAGAGCAGGCGGCCGCAGCCCCCCGAGATCTGGCTCGGATTGAGCGACAGGTGCTGGTCCTTGGCGAGCCCCAGGTTGACCGGGGAGAGCTCCTTGAGCCAGGACGAGCAGCAGTACTCACGTCCGCAGCGGCCGACGCCCGACAGCCGCGCCGCCTCGTCCCGCACGCCGATCTGGCGCAACTCGATCCGGGTCCGGAACAGCGACGCCAGCTCGCGCACGAGGGCGCGGAAGTCCACCCGCTTCTCGGCGGTGAAGTAGATGGTGAGCTTGTTCCGGTCCCACTGCCATTCCGTATCGGACACCTTCATGACCAGGTCGTGCGTCCGGACGCGCTCGATCACCTTGCGGCGCGCGTCGTCCTCGGCTCGGCGGTTGTCGTCATGGACGCGCAGATCGTCGCGGGTGGCGCGGCGCACGACCGCCAGCGGGACGGCGGGCTCGGCCGCGGGCTCGGCATCACCGCCGACCGCGCAACCGGTGCAGCCGCCGCCGCACTTCTTGGTGGCGACATCGCCCACGGCGGTTACCCGGCCGAGGTCGCGGCCGCGCTCCACGTTGACCAGTACGTCTTCGCCGGCGCGCAGGGGTGCCGCCGCATCCTCCCATTGGAAGTAGGCCTTGCGGGTGCCCTTGAAGCGGACCTCGATGGTCTGGCTCACTCAGGCCTCGGAATAGGCGCCCATTGCCGCGTACTTCTCGGCGCGGCGACGCACCAGCTTGTCCGGGCGGAGCTTCCGAAGCTCGGTGACGTGGCGGATGAGCGCCTCACGCAACGCCTCGCCGGCCGTGTCCGGATCGATGTGCGCTCCCCCCACGGGTTCCTTGACGATCTCGTCGATCACCTTGAGCCACAGCAGGTCGTCCGCGGTGAGCTTGAGCGCCTCGGCGGCGCGCTCGCGCTGGCTCGCGTCCTTCCAGAGGATCGCGGCGCACCCTTCCGGCGAGATCACCGAGTAGACCGAGTTCTCGAGCATGAGGATCCGGTCGGCCACCCCGAGCGCCAGTGCGCCTCCCGAGCCGCCCTCGCCGATCACGACGGCCACGGATGCCGTGGGCAGCGCCGACATCTCGAGGATGTTCCGGGCAAGCGCCTCGGACTGGCCGCGCTCCTCGGCGCCGAGGCCCGGGTAGGCGCCGGGCGTGTCGATGAGGGTGATGAGCGGCGCGTTGAACTTGGCCGCGAGCTTCATCAGCCGGAGCGCTTTCCGGTAGCCCTCGGGATGGGGCATGCCGAAGTTGCGCTTGAGATTCTCCTTGGTGTCGCGGCCCTTCTGGTGCCCGATCACCATGACCGAGACGCCGCCGAGCCTGGCCCATCCCCCCACGATGGCCGGGTCGTCCATGTAGAGCCGGTCGCCGTGGAGCTCGATGAAGTCGGTGAAGATCGTGCTGAGATAGTCGAGGCTGTAGGGACGGCGGGGGTGGCGGGCGACCATGACGCGTTGGATGGGCGTCAGATTACGGTAGATGTCCGCCCGGAGCGATTCCAGCTTGCCCTGGAGCCCTTCGAGCTCGCCGTCGATGTCGATCTGGCGTTCGCTGCCGATCCGCGTCAGGTCCTCGATCTGCCGCTCCAGCTCGAGCAAAGGCTTCTCGAACTCCAGCGTATACGCTGAGGCCATCGGGGTCAACCCGCCTTGATGTAGTGGACGGAATCGGCGCCCAGGAGATCGCGCAGGGCCCGAACGAGGTCCTCCTCCGCCGCGACGCGGACGCGACGGGACCGGAGCCGCACCGATTCTCCGTTCCCGTCGCTCCACTCAATATACAGGGGGGTGGGTCCCGGGTGCGCCGAGCAGAGGACGGCGGCCGCCCGGAGCTCGTCCGGCCCAGGCGCCGCGGGCGAGCGCCATCGCAGGCTCAGCGCCACCGCGCCCGACGCCTTGAGCTCCGGAAGCGCCCGGGCCGCCTCGACGATGAAGGGGGCGTAATCCTCGCCCCGGTCGCGGTCGCTGTAGCCGCCGGTGAGCAGCAGCGCCGCGTCCGGCAGGATGGTCCCGTTGAGCTTGGCCCAGGCGTCCGGAAACACGATCGCTTCGGCGGTGCCATGGAAGTCCTCGAGCACCAGACGCGCGTATTCCTTGCCGGTCTTCTTCGAGATCTGGCGTTTCACGCCGGTCACCACCGCCGCGACTGCCACCTGGTGCTCGCTCCACTCGCCGAGCGTGGCCGTAGTGCGGGTGCCGAACAGCTCGACCTCCTCCCGGAAGCGCTCGAGCGGATGTCCGGAGATGAAGAAGCCGAGCACTTCCTTTTCCTTGACCAGCCGCTCGGCCTCGGACCACGGCGGCACGTCCGGCAGCGCCTGGCCCTTCGCTCCGCTCAGGGCAGGCTCCCCCATTCCCGTCGCGTCGCCGAACAGCGAAGCCTGACCCGCTTCCCGCTCCTGCTGCAGCAGCTGCGCCTCGCCGAGCACCCCGTCGAGCGCCTCGCAGAGCTGCTTCCGGTGCCCGCCCAGCCCATCGCACGCCCCGGCCACGATCAACGACTCGAGCACGCGCTTGTTGCAGAGTCTGAGGTCGATCCGTTCGGCGAAATCCGCCAGCGCGGTGAACGGCGCGTCCCGGCGGGCGGCGATGATCGATTCGATGGCGCCCCAGCCGACGTTCCGGATGGCGCCGAGGCCGAAACGCATCCGATGCTCGCCCACGACGGTGAACTTGAAGCCCGATTCGTTCACGTCCGGCGGCAGCACCTCGAGGCCCAACTCGCGTGCCTCGTTGATGTACTGCACGACCTTGTCGGTGTTGCCGATTTCCGACGACAGCAGCGCCGCCATGAACTCCGCCGGGT
>JACCSZ010000092.1 GCA_013812695.1 Gemmatimonadales bacterium
CAGCCGGATGCCCGCGCCGCCCGCGGTCGAGCCGCCGGCCTGGAGCCGGTCGATCGCCTCGAGAATTTCAGCCTTGTTCGCGCCGCTGGTGGATGGCAGCACGAGCCCCGCCGCGCCGGCGTACACCACGATCGCGACGCGGTCCTGCGCCCTCAGCTCCTCGACGAGCGCGCGAAAGGCCCGCTGCACGAGCGGCAGCTTGTCCGGGGATGTCATCGACCCGGAGACATCGATCAGGAACACCAAGCTGCTCGGCGGGAGATCGGCTGTCGGCACGCGTCGCGCTTGCAGGCCGATGCGCACGAGCCGATGCTCCGGCGCCCAGGGACAGGCGCCGACCTCCGTCGACACGGCCAACGGATGGCGCCCGGTACGATCGGGATAGCGGTACGAGAAGTAGTTGACCAGCTCCTCGAGCCGGACGGCATCGACGGGCGGGAGCGTGCCCTCGCCGATGAAGCGGCGCACGTTGCTGTACGATGCGGCGTCCACGTCGATCGAGAAGGTGGAAACCGGTGTGCCGGCGGCGCTCGAGAATCGATGTTCGGTGATCGCGTTGTAGGCTTCGGTGTTGCCCGGAGCCTGCGGCCAGCGCCATGGCTCGGGCGACGGGGGGTGGGAGGCGGCCCCGGCGGGCGCGGTCGACGGCATGACTCCGTGGCCAGGATCCATCTCGCGCACTGAGCGTCGCTGTTCGGCCGACAGCGACACCTCGTCGCGCGCGCCGGCCGGCCTGTCCGCGTTGGCCGCTTGATCCACACGGCCGGCAAGCACGAGCGTGAAGTTCAGCATCAGCGCCCCGTTCGGACGAACCGTGCCTGCCGCTGTAGCCGGCCGGTATCCCGACTTGGTCGCGCGCAGGGTCACGGGGCCGCTCCCCACGGCCGGCAGCCGGTAGGCTCCCGCGGTGTCGGTGCGGGCAGAGAGCGCGGTACCGACCACCGCCACGAGCGCGTGCACCACCGGCGCGCCCCGCGCGTCCCGAACCTGACCGGTCACGCTCCCCGTGGTCGGCGGCAGCCGCACCGGTGCGGCCGCCGTGGTGATGAGGCCCAGACACAAAACGGCCAGAAAGCCCGGCGTGCGCCGGGCGCGGAACCAGGGTGCGGGTCGCATCGGACTCTCCTGTGCGGGTATCGGGCGAGCTTCGGCGCCTGAACGGCGCGACACAGGCGGGAGATGCCCTAATCCCCGAACGTGCACATGCCACTTCCCACACGCCCTTGCCGCGGGCGCGCGCCCATGTTCAACTACCGGCTCCCCGTTGCAAGGACCAGTCGTGAGCGACGCGTTCATCACCGCCGCCGTGCGCACGCCGATCGGGCCGGTCGGCGGTGTGTTGGCCGACCTCCGGCCTGACGACCTGGCCGCGGCGGCGATCGCCGGCCTGGTTCGGAGCGCGGCTTGACCCGTGGACCGGATCGAAGACGTCATCCTGGGCTGCGCCAACCAGGCGGGCGAGGACAACGGGAACGTCGCTCGCATGGCGGCGCTGCTGGCGGGATTGCCGGTCGAGATCCCCGGTCAGACCGTCAATCGCCTTTGCGGATCGGGGCTCCAGGCGGTCACGAGCGCGGCGCACGCGGTCCGGGCGGGTGACGGCCATCTCTTCGTCGCCGGCGGGGTCGAGAGCATGACCCGCGCGCCATACGTGATGCTCAAGTCGAGCAAGGCCTACGACCGGACGCCGCCGCCGCTCGCCGACAGCACCGTCGGCTGGCGTTTCGTCAATCCACGGATGAGACCCGAGTGGACGATTTCGCTGGGCGCGACAGCCGAGCGGGTAGCTGCGATGCACCGGATCGGGCGGGCCGCGCTCGTCGTGGCGAGCGCGGAGCTGCTGACGGAGCTCAACCTCGCGCCGCTCGCGCGCATCGTTTCGACGGCGGTGGTGGGCGTCGATCCGAGCCGCATGGGCCTGGGGCCAGTGCCGGCGTCGCGAAAGGCGCTCGAGCGCGCCGGGCTCACGGTGCGCGATCTGGATCTGATCGAGCTCAACGAGGCCTTCGCCGCGCAGGCGTTCGCGTGCATGCAGGAGCTGGACCTCGATCCGGGTCGGGTCAACATCTACGGCGGGGCGATCGCGCTGGGGCATCCACTCGGAGCGAGCGGCGCGCGGATTCTCACGACGCTGGTGCACGCGCTCAGGCGCATCGGTGGCCGCTACGGGCTGGCTACCATGTGCATCGGCGTGGGGCAAGGGATCGCGATGGTGGTGGAGGCGGTCGAGGGCGCGAGCTGACGGCGCGCTCCTCCAGCGCTCACTGCCTGCCGGTCACCGCAACAGCTCGGACAACACCCGGCCCTGCGAGCCGCCCGGGGCCCCCAGGCCGAGCAGCGCGGAGAGCGTGGGCGCGATGTCGGAGATCGCCGCTGGAGTCTGATGGGTGCCCGGCGCGATACCGGCGCCGTACCAGAGCAGCGGCACCTGCTGGTCGTACAGCCAGCCACTGCCGTGGTCGGTGCCGCTGGTTCCGCCGTCGGCCAGCCAGTAAGGCTGCAGGCCATAGTACACGTTGGGGCTCCGGGAGGGGTGGAACGATCGCACGGGGCCGCTCTCGGCTCCCGCCTCGCGCAGACGCGCGAGGTCGGTCCCGGTCAACGCCTCGTGCACGCCCGCGACGCTCTGCACCGCCGCCTGGGCCACCCGCTCGGCTTCCTCTACCCGCACCCGTGTCGCCGCCAGCGCTACCGGGCTCAGATACAGCAGCGGCGGAGCGTGGTATGCTATCCAGCCCGGCGCGGGCGCCGGGCCGTAGCGCGCCTCCATCGCCCGCCGAACCGCCGTGTCGATGACAGCCGGATCGAGCCGTCGGGGGCTCGCCGCCGGCTGAATGCGCCGGAGCACCTCGGGCATCGGGCCCACGCCGTGGTCCGCCGTCAGCACGATCACTACGTTTCGAAGCCCGATGGTTCTGTCCAGAAACCCGAACAGCCGATCCAGCGTGCGATCGAGCCGGAGGGTCACGTCCATGACCTCGTGGCTCTCCGGCCCGTACAGATGCCCTACCCAGTCGTTAGCCGAAAACCCGATTCCCAGCAGGTCGGGCACGGTGTCCCGGCCGAGGCCTTCGGCGGTGACGGCCCGCATCGCAAATTCCGCCACGACATCGTTAGGAAACGGCGAACGGTCGAACGCCTCGCGGCCGCCGATCGGATGCGGGAAGGTGCGACCCATGCCCGACCCATCGCTCTCGGCCGGCTCGTCGTCGGGTCCCATCTCGGCGTACGCGACAGCCGGCAGCAGCCGCTCCCATGGTCGTCCGAAATACTTGCTGATGGCACCGCCGGCGTTGTACGCCCGCGCCCACTCGGGCAGGCCCGGCCGATAGTAGGTCGAGGTGACGAACAGCGTGTCTACGATCCAGTAGGCCGCGTCCGCCAGGTGCCCGCCGAGCATGATGGCGGAGCGATCCTTGACCGACACGGTGACCACGTGGCTGCGACCGTTGGTCGCGGTGCGGAGCACGTCGCCCACCGTGGCGCCGAACAGGTTGCGCGGCGAGCGGCCCGCCGCCGACGAGCCGATCAGCGTGACGCTCGTGTCGGCGGCGCAGTTCTCCCTCCGGCCGCGGCGCACGTCGTACCATTCGTTGGCGATGATCCCGTTCACCATGGCGTAGCTGCCGGTGAGGATCACCGCGTGTCCAGGGCAGGTCGAGGTCGTCGAGTGCTCGTACCGGGCCTCGGCGAAGCTTGCGCCCCGGCGGAGGAACAGATTGAATCCGTTCGGCCCGAAGTGCGGGCGGAAGCGGTCCAGGTAGTCGGCGCGAAGCTGGTCGACCACGATGGCGACCACCAGACGGGGGCGCACTCGCGGCACCGCCTGAGCGCTGCCTTCATCGGCCAGTGCGAATGCGAACACCGCGGCACCGAGCCACCGGCTCATGAGCTCAATCCGCCTGCTCACCCCGACGAATAAACTCGGCCCGCGCCACACCCAATTCTCCCAGCACCGTGTCACGCTCCGCTGTCGTGTTCCAGTCCGGACTCGCCGCCGCCGCCGCACGCACCCGTTCGACCCAGGCGACGAAGTACGCCGCGTCCTCGCGCGAGCGCGCCGGCCGTCCGCCGACGGTCAGGTACACCGGGCTGGTGGTGGCATAGGGGTACAGGTCGAGCACCGGGTAGATCGCCCGGTCGCTCCGCGCGCGGAGGATGACCCAGCCGCTCCGCGACACGGGAACCCGAAGCGTCGTGTCCACCGAGCGCCGATCGCCGCCCAGAGGGATCTCGCTCACCTCACCGTTCTGCACCAGCTCGAGGTGGTCGACCGGCACGTTGGACCGTAACCGGATCCGCGCCGCCACCGCAGTCGTCGCGTCCGCGAGCTGCACGTCCTCCCCCAGCCCTCGCCCTTCGACCGTCAGTTCCAGCAGCGGACCGTTGGTCACGAAACTCCGCCCGGCCTTGAGCGAGTCGAGCAACCGGCGCTGATCGAGGACGACACCGGTTCGCACGTACACCCGATTCATGCCGACCGGCCCACGGAGCGACGCGAAGTTGGCCATCGCGTCCGTGCCCGCCCCCGCCGGCAGCCGAAAGCCGCAGTTGAGGATCCGATACCATACCCGGGCGGTTGCCATCAGATCGTCCACGAAGCCGAGCGCCTCGTAGTAATCCACCTTCCCGAGTGCCACGTCCGCGGGAAATTCCGCCGTGAGGGGGCGAGCCGTGTCCGCCGGGTTCGGATCGCTGTCGAACGGGTGCACATAGCCGACGAGCGCTCCCTGCGCTCGCGCCAGGTCGGCGATCTCCGCGTTGGACGGCGTCAGGCTCGCCACCGCGGTACCGGCGTAGCCCGAGTATCCCGGGAGCAGGACCCGCTCCCGGAGGCCGAGCAGACCGAGGTGGCCCCACACGCTTGTATGGAACTCCTGGTCGTGCACGATCAACGTGCGTGCCGTCGAGGCGGGGTCCCGCCCCACCGGATACGCGATATCAGGGATGCGCCCTTCCTTGTTGACGATCAGGTTCTCGACCAGGTCGAGATCCTCCGCACTCGCCTGGAACGCCAGCCGCCGAGGGGTGTTCCGGTATGCGCCGCCGTAGTTCATGTGCACGTGCAGGTCCGCGCTGCGCCAGCCGCGCGCCGCGAGATCGCTCAGCGGCCGAAGCACGATGCGCAGCGTGCTGACCGCGCCAGGCTGGACTTCCACTGTCCGGCGTTCGACCCGGAACTCGGGCCCGCGCGACACCTCCACCGTGTAGCGTCCGGCCGGCAGCGTCAGCTCATCGCGCCCCGAGGTGTGGAAGTAGCCGTACTCGAACCGCCGCTCGCGCCGGTCGAAGCCGTCATCGGCGTGGCGCCAGGCCAAGTCGGGCGCGAAGCTCCGGCCGTCGTCGCCGGTGACCGAGACCCGCGCGGGCGTCGGGACGGCGCCGACGGCCAGGCGCAGCCGGCCGACCGGCGAGCGATACGTCCGCCGATCAGCCCGGACGAGCACCCGCCGGCCGCCGGGGATCTCGACCACCCACAGCGAGGTATTGCCGCCCTCATTGGACACGTACGCGATGCGCCGACCGTCCGGCGACCACCGCGGCGTGGTAGCGTCGAAGTCGCCATAGGTGAGTTGCAGCGGGTTGGTGCCGTCGGGCGTCATCAGCCAGAGCTGGTGCCATTGCCGGCCCAGGTACGAGCTGTAGACCACGCGCTTGCCGTCGCGGCTCCAGTCGGGCCGTCCTTTCCAGGTGGTTTCCTCGTCGCGGATCTCACGCGGCGCGCCGCCCACGCGCGCCGGCATCCGCCAGAATCCACCCGAGCCCCAGACGTGGCCGCGGTTCGACACCACGATCAGCTCTCGCCCGTCGGGAGACCAGGTCGGCGACAGATAGTGATCGACCGAGTTGTAGTAGTACCGCGCGAGGCCGCTCTCCCGGTCCTCGGTGATCCGTGCGACGCGTTCCGCGCGCCCGTCCGGGGTGACCTGCGCGGTGAATACGTGCCAGCGGCCCTCATGCAGCGTCGAGGTGAATGCGATCCGTGCGCCGTCCGGCGACCACCGCGGCTCGAGGCTGACCGCCGCGCCGCCCAGGAGTCGCGTCTCCGCGCCGGTCTCGAGATCGAGCAGCCGCAACTCCACCGCATCGTCGCGATACGAGGCGTACACCAGCCGGCGTCCGTCCGGTGACCAGTCGGGCTGGTAGTCATACCCCGGGCCATCGGTGAGCTGACGCGCGTCCGGCTGGCCGATGCGTTGACGCCAGAGCGACCCCTGCATCGAGTAGATCAGCTCGGTCCCGTCCGGGGACCACGCCGCGGCGCTCGGACCGCTGGTGACCTGCGGGATGAACATTTCCCGGCAGTAGTACGGATGACGGACCTTGACCTGCGGGAGCACCGGAGCGCGCTGCGCGGCCGCCGGCGCGGCGAGTCCCGCCAGGAGTGTGCTGCCGAGCAGCGAGGCCGACAACCGAAACCGCGCCGATGCGTTCACCGGCGCCCCCGCCAGTAGATGACGCCGCCGATCGCTACGCAGAACGCCGCCCCGCCGATCACCTTGAGCCGGAACAGCCAGGGCTCGGCGGTGTCCGACGGCGGCACCGTGGCGATCAGCATCGCGAACAGGGTCAACGACAGGCCGCACAGGCCGATGGCGATGCCGGCGGGTCGACCGGCCAGAACCGAGCCGGCCGGCACCACCGGCTCGCGGAGCCGCACGACCATGTAGCAGGCGAACAGGTAGATGTACGGGATGAAATAGACCAGCAGCATGGTATCGAGAATGACGAGATACGCTCGTTCGACGGTCGTGCCCCGGCCGAGCACCGAGAGCAGCAGAAACACGGTCGCCAGCACCGCCTGGGTCAGGATGGCGATGTATGGCGTCTGCCACCGGGGATGCACCCGGCCGAACGCCGGCGGGAAGTAGCGGTCTAGGCCGATCACGAACGCCACCCTCGCTGGTCCCGTGAGCCAGGCGCCCACGCCGCCGACGTTGCCGACGACGTAGAACGCGGCCGCCGCGGCCGGCAGCCACGCCGCGCCCCAGCCGATCTCTCGCGTGCCGGCGGCCAGCGCCTGGAGAAACCCCGAGACGATGTTGACCTCGCTGGTCGGCACCAGCCAGAGCACCGCCGCGGTGCCCGCGATATAGATGAAAGCGATCAGCGGCGCCGCCAAGAGGATCGAGCGCGGAAGCGTGCGCCGGGGCTCCTTCACCTCCGCACCGAGCACGGCGCACAGCTCGAGGCCGGCAAACGCAAACGCGATCGAGGCCCACAGGTTGAGCTTGGAGAGGTCGCTGAGATCGGGCAGCAGCGTGGAGGCGTTCATCGGCGTGGCGGACGGCCGGGTCAGCGCCGCGTAGACGCCGAGGCTTACGATCAGCACGCCCGGGAGGTAGGTGCCGAAGGCGCCCAGATTCTGCAGCCAGCGCCCCGTCCGTACGCCGACGATGTTGAGCGCGACGGCCAGCCAGAGCGCGATCAGCGTCGCCGGCAGCACGTAGGTCCAATTGTCGGCCAGGCCGGTCTCGCCGCGCCCGATGACATAGGTGCCGATCACCGCGGTCGACATGAGCAGGTTGGGGTAGTACAGGATGTTGTTGACCCAATAACACCAGCCGCACAGGAACCCGTGCCCCTCGCCGAACGCGCGCTTGGTCCAGGCGTAGATGCCGCCCTCGTCGGGATAGCGGGCCGAGAGGTCGCTCACCGCGAGACCCTGCGGAACGAAGAAGAACAGCCCCGCGAGGATCCAGAGGGTGATCGCGCTCGGCCCCGCGGCCGCGGCGGTGGCGAACCAGCGCAGGCTCACGACCGCGACGATGTTGAAGAGCACCATGTCGCGCAGGCCGAGCGCGCGGGGAAGTACCGGGTGGGCGGATTCGGCGGCGGCGGCGCTCATGGACTGGATCAGCCCTTCAGGTAGAGTCGGTGGGGATCGAGCACCTCGCGCAGCAGCGCGAGTTCGGCCGTGCTCGGCGGATCCACCTGCTTCAGGCCGGGCCGGCATCGCAGCGTCCAGCCGATGCCCGCGCACACCTCGCCGGCCTCGACCCCTGGGTAGAGCGCGGCGAGCACCAGCTCGCCGGTCGCATCGTCCGCTTCCAGAATCGCCTTGTCGGTGACCACCTTGACCGGACCGGCGCCGGGCATGCCGAGCTGTCGGCGGGTGCCGCCGCGGGCGACATGGCCGGGGCTGGTGATGAAATCGACGCGCTCGGGGAACGCGCGCCGGCTGAGCCGGCTGATGACGACCGTCCGTTTGGCGTGAATGGCGATCTCCGCGGCTCCGCCGCTGCCGGGCAGCCGCACCGCGGGGCGGCCGTATTCGCCGACCACCGTGGTGTTGATGTTCCCGAACCGGTCGATCTGCGCGCCGCCGAGAAACCCGACCTCCATCCGGCCGTTCTGCAGGAAGGACTGGAACACGTCCGCCATGCCGCAAACCATCAGCGAGCCGGTGACGAGCGACGGGTCGCCGATCGACACGGGCAGCCGCTCCGGGACGGCGCCGACGGCCCCCGATTCGTAGATCAGCACCAGGTTGGGGGCATGGGTCGCGCGGGCCAGATTGCAGGCGAGATTCGGCAGCCCGATGCCGACGAACACCACCTCCCCGTCCCGAAGCTCGCGGGCGGCGACGGCGGTCATCATCTCGGCGGGGGAGTAGGCCGCCTCAATACCCATAGTTCACGCCCGCGCACACCCGGGCATCCGCCCCCAGGCGCTCGAGGCCGCCGCAGCGCGCCACGTACTCCGCCCGGTCCGCCACCCCGTAGACGTACTCGTTCAGATAGGCGGCCAGCGCCGCCTCGTCGCGCGAGATCGGTTCCCAATCGACGTAGAACGGATTGTCCCGGTCGTAGTAGCCCTGCGCGTAGGACGGATGCGCGCCCCACGGTTCGACCACCACCGCGTCCACGATCAGACCGGGAATCAGCGTGCGGTTCGGATCGGCGCGGATGACGCGCTCATCCACCAGCTCCTCCACGACGACGATCACGCGGCGCGCGGCGAACGCCGCCTCCTTCTGCACGCCGAGGAGACCCCAGATCTGCGTGTTGCCCTGGGCGTCGGCGCGCTGCGCGTGCACGATGGTGACGTCGGGGTTGAGCGCCGGGACGGTGGCCAGCCGCTCGCCCGTGTACGGGCACTCGATGGTGGCGATCCGCGGGTTCGCGGCGGGCAGGTCGGTTCCCATGTAATTCCGCATCGGCCAGAACGGGAGCCGGGCCGCCCCCGCACACAGGCGCCCGACCATGCCGAAATGCGAGTACTCCTCGAGCTCGAGCGCCGCTCCGCCCGTTCCTTCAACCGCCCGCCGGAACGCGTGCAGCGATCCCGCGCCCGGATTGCCGGCCCACGAGAACACCAGCTTCCGGGCACAGCCCGCCGCGATCATCTGGTCGTAGATCAGGTCCGGCGTGAGCCGGCACAGGGTGAGATCGCGGCGCCGCTGCCGGATGATCTCGTGGCCGGCGGCGAAGCAGATGAGGTGGGTAAAGCCTTCGATCACCACCGTGTCCCCGTCGCCGACCAGCGTGGCGACGGCCTCCCGCATGGTGGTCACCTTGGAAACGGCCGTCAAGCGATCTCGCTCAGGCGCGCATCGATCATGGCGAGGGCAAGATCGATGTCGCCCGCGCCGACCACCAGCGGGGGTGCCAGGCGGAGCGTGCTCTTCCCGGCGCCCAGCAGCAGCAGACCGTGCTCGAACGCGCGCTGCACCAGCTCGCGTACGATGTCGGGGGCCGGCTCGCGCGTCACGCGATCCTTGACGAATTCGGCGCCGATCATCAGCCCCACGCCCCGCACGTCACCGATGCACTGGTGCTTGTCGGCCAGGCGGCGGACGCCCGCCTGCAGGCGCTCGCCCATGACGACGGCGTTCGCCATCAGGCCGCCCTCGACCAGATCGAGCGTCGCGAGCGCGGCGGCGCAGCAGACCGGGTTGCCCCCGAACGTCGACCCGTGGGAACCGCTCTCCCAAGTGGTGATCGACTCCTTGGCGATCATGGCGCCGATCGGCATCCCGGAGCCGAGCCCCTTGGCGGTGAGGAGAATGTCGGGCTCGACGCCCTCGTGGTCGCACGCCCACATCTTTCCGGTCCGGCCGACCCCCGATTGGACCTCGTCGGCCACGAGCAGGATTCCGTATGTGTCGCAGATGGCCCGCAGGTCACGGAGCCAGCCGGACGGCGGCACGACGTAGCCGCCCTCGCCCTGGATCGGCTCCACGAAGATGGCGGCGACGTCATGCGGATCGAGATGCCGCGCGAACAGGTCGTGCTCGAGCACGTCGAGGCAGCCGCGGGTGCAGGCGGGCTGGTCAGCGCACCACTGGCAGCGATAGCGATACGGATAGTGGATATGGTGCACGTCGGGCAGGAGCGGCCCGAACCCGGCGTGCTGGCGGGCCTTACTGCTCGTGAGGCTCACGGCCCCGGTGGTCCGGCCATGGAAGGCGCCGCGGAACGCGATGATGGCGGTCCGCCGCGTGGCGTAGCGCGCGAGCTTGATCGCGGCTTCCGTGGCCTCGGTGCCGGAGTTGGTGAGGAAGACGCGCTTCCGGCTCGGCCCGGGCGCGATCCGTGCCAGCCGCTCGCACAGCGCCGCCATGCCCTCGTAGTAGAAGTCCGAGCCGCAGATGTGCAGGAACCGGTCGGCCGCGTCCTTGACCGCGGCCACCACCGTCGGGTGGCCGTACCCGGTCGACGACACGGCAATGCCGGCCATGAAATCGAGGTAGCGGTTGCCGTCGACGTCTTCCACCATGACGCCCTGCCCACGCGCCACCACGAGCGGGTACTCCTTGATGTAGCAGCTCGAGGTCCACTGTTCGTCGCGCATGACCACGGCGCGCGCCTTGGGACCCGGCGGCGGGACGACGATTCTGGGATAGTCTGGCACTGCGGCTCCGTGGGTGTGTGTAAGCCGTCATCCTGAGCGGAGCGAAGGATCTGCCGACGCATGCGAGTGACGCTCGAGGCTTACTCGCCGACTCACCGATCCTTCGCTCCGCTCAGGATGACGGCGTCTCCTCGATCACCGTCCTGCTCTGCTCCCGCGTGAACTGTGCGACGTAGTAGGGCCCGCAGCCGCCCTTCCCCGTCGACCCCGACCCCTTCCAGCCGCAGAACGCCTGCGCCCCGGGCCACGCCCCGGTCGTGGCGCCCGTCCGCTTGTTGGCGTAGCAGACCCCCGCTTCGATCTCGTCGAAGAAGCGCTCGACCTCGGCTGAGTCGCGCGAGAAGATCCCGGCCGTGAGCCCGTACTCGCCCGCGTTGGCCTGCGCCAGCGCCTGGTCCAGGCTCTCGATGTCCCCCACGGCCAGGAACGGCACGAACAGCTCTTCGCGAAACAGCGAGCTCGCGAGCGGCAGCCGGGCGATCGTGGGCGCCACGAAATGGCCCTGATCGAAGATCCCGCCCGAGAGGCGCGAGCCTCCGTGCAGCACTGTACCCTCCGCGCGCGCCTGCGCGGCGGCCCGCTCGTAACGCTCGACCGCGCGCTCGTTGATCACCGGGCCGAAAAACACGTCGCGCTCCGCCGGGTCGCCGATCGGCATCGTGCGCGTGCGCTCCAGCAGCAACTCGAGGAACGGCGCAACAACCTCGTGATGCACGTAGACGCGGCTGGTGGCGCTGCACTTCTGGTTCTGCAGGCTGAACGCGGACCGCATCACGCCTTCGGCGGCGGCATCGAGATCGGCGCTCGGCATGACCACCGCCGCATTCTTGCCGCCGAGCTCGAGCAGGCAGGGCTTGATGAAGCCGCCGGCGAGACCGGCATGGATGCGAAGGCCTACGGCTTTGGAACCGGTAAACACCACGCCGTCGATCCCGGGGTGCTGCCACAGCCGGTCACCTATGGTCTCGCGATGGCCGACCAGGAGGTTGAAGATTCCCGCCGGCAGACCCGCGTCGCGATACGCCTCGTACAGCCGCAGGCCGGTCAGCGGTGCGTCTTCCGCCGGCTTGTAGACCACGGCATTGCCCGCCGCGAGCGCGGCCGAGGACATCCCGGCCGAGAGCGCGAGCGGAAAGTTGAACGGCGCGATGCACGCAAACACGCCGTACGGCCGGAGCACGTCGGTGTTCCGTTCCACCGGCGTGATTTTCCCCATGGGCCGAACGAAGCCGTCGGCGTCCTCGACCTGCGCGCAGTAGTAGTCGATCAGGTCGGCGGACTCCTCCGCGTCCCCCATCGCCTCGAGGCGACTCTTCCCGACCTCCAGGCTCATCAGCGCGGCCAGCTCGTACTTCCGCTCACGGATCAGCGTCGCTGCCCGGCGCAGGATCCCGAGCCGCTCGGGCCAGGGCCGCCGCGCCCAGCCGCGCTGGGCCGCGCGGGCCGAGACCACGGCGCGGTCGACGTCGGCCGCGGTGGCCCCCGCGAAGCGGCCGAGGACCAGGCGGGTGTCGATCGGCGAACGATCGAGCCGCGGCT
>JACCSZ010000116.1 GCA_013812695.1 Gemmatimonadales bacterium
AATGTCGCTCGGAACCGCACCAGCACGCGAGAACGCAATTCGCGCCACGTGGAGTCGAAGTGCATGACGACGAGCGGGAGCGCGGTGATCGCGAACAGCGGGATGTTCCGTGCCGAATTGAGTGCAAAGGCGGTGTTGGCGAGCAGCACGGCCAGCCAAGGGAGGGGAAGCCGCCGGCGGCTCAAGGCCAGCGCGCCGAGGATCGCGAGCAGCACCACCATGAACACTCGCCCGTACCACTCGTGGAAGTCCGGCGATTGATACTCGGCGGTGCGGTCCACCAGGTAGGTCTTTCCGAGGTAACCGCCGACGTGCGCGACTATCCCGGGCCCGCTCGGGGTCAGGCAGGCGCCGGCCAGCGCCGCTCCGAGGGTCAGCGCGTACCGGCGCCGGTCAGTCGACGACGCCAGATACAGGCCGATGAGCACGAGCCCATAGAGAAAGCCCCCGTGCAGGTTGGCCCACGCGACAAACAGGGCCCCTACGAGCCACAACGCCAAACGTCCCCCCCGCTCCAGAAGCCAGAGCAGCAGCACCGCACCGAGCAGGGTGAAGACGTGTGGCCGCGCGAGCCAGTGGAAGGCGCCGCTGAGGCCGGCCACGAGTGCGGTGAGGAACGCCAGCGATGGGTCGACGCCGGCGCGAAGGAGTAACAGAGTCAGCACGGCGTAGGTCGCGGCGACTACGAGTGCCACAAGGACGAGCACCCCCGCAAGGCCGCCCTGGCGGTGGGCTTCAGCGAACAGCACCTCGCTCAGCCACTCGTACGGAACGAACGGCTGGTTCGCCGCGGTAAATGAGAACCGGTCGGTATAGAAGAGCGCCCCTCGCTCGATCATGGTCTGCCCTACCCGGATGTGCCGTCCCAGATCACCGTCGGTGTTCAATGCCTGCCAGCCCCGGGCGAGCGGCATCGCGATCAGGAACAGGATGAAGACGATGTCGGCCGGCGAGGGAAGGACGCGCCGCGGCTTCATCGACCCGTCGCGCAGCCGGGGACCTGCGCGGTGGCCGCCGCGCGCCCGTCTCCCATCGAGTCGCGCTTCAACAGCGTGGCGGTTTGGTCGCAGTACCAGACGCGCCAGTCCCCGTCCCGGGCCAGCTCGTTGGTCATGGCGGAGCCGGTCGGCATGAGCACCAGCGAGATATTGCGGGCGGCCAAGGTGTCACGCCAGCCCGGCTGAATGCCGCTCACATCCATGTACGTACGCATCAGGGCAGGGCCGTAGAAGTCCGTCCCGCCATCGATGAACACGCGCTGCTCGGGCCAGGCGTAGAGCAGGTACCCTCCCCAAACGAAGTCGTGAAAGATCCTGCCCTGGAGCCGCGCCGAGCGAGCCTTGGCCACCGCGGCGACTGGGAACTCCTTCGGATCGAGCCGGTCCGGCACCAGGTCCAACGAGCCCACACGGCCGTGCAGCACCCCCAGGACGCACAGCACAGCGGTCACGCCCGCTATGAATATGGTGTTGGAGCCACGGCGGGCGTCCCGCTCGAAGATCGCACGCAGGCCGCGCCAGTCCGGGAGCCGGCGCCAGGCGGGATCGAAGTGCAGCGCCAGGATCGGGAACACGGTCGCGGCGTAGAGCTGTATGTTGCGCCGCGCCTGCAGTGCGAAGGCGATGTTGGCCAGCACCAGGAATAGTCGCGGCAGCGTCGGCCGTCCCGGCACGAGCGCAAACGACGCCACGACCGCGAGCAGCGAGATCAGCAGCATCTTGCCGCCCGCGCCGTGAAAGTCGGGCGAGAGGAATTCGTGGGTGTTGTCCCGAAGGAACGGTTCGCCGAAGAAATGAATGATGTGGAGGTGCAGTCCCCACCCATTCGGGTTGAGCAGGCTTCCCAGCAGTCCGGCGCCCAGCGCGCCAGCGTAGTAGCGTACGTCGTCGGCCGCGCCGGGCGTCCCCCGCTTGCCCCACCACTCGGCTACGCTGCCCGCCAGGTAGATCCCCAGGAGCGTCAAGCCGAATACGAAGCCGCCGTGGACGTTGGCCCAGAGTGCGTAGGCGGGCACCAGCAGCCAGAGTCGGGGCCGCCGTTCGCCCGGCTCCAGCACGAAAAGCATCGCCATCACAGCGAACAGTGTGAACAGGTGGGGCCGGGCGGTCCAGTGCACGGCACCGAGGATCGCGGAGACGATACTCACCAGGTAGGTGAGCAGCGCGTCGGCGCGGCGGGACAACAGGAACCGCGCCAGCAGCGCGTAGCTGCCGGCGATCAGCAAGCTCGCCAGGATCGCCACGCCCGATAGCCCGCCGATTCGATGCGCCGCGGCGTAGAGGAGCTGACTCCCGTACTCGAATGCGACGAAGGGGTCCCCCCCGCGCGTGAAGGAGAACATGTCCTCGTGCAGCAAGGCGCGATGCCGCAGCATCCACTCGCCGTGCCGCAGGTGCCGCAGCAGGTCGCCATCGGCGTTGAGCAGGCGCGCGGAGAACACGAGGGGGACGGTCAGCGCCCAGATGAAGAAGACGACGGCCGGAATAGACGGATATGGCTTGGACGATCGCGGCTCCGTGAAGTCGTAAGGCTTCACGCGGCGCGCCGGCCGACGGCGAGCAACGACACGCCGAATGGGAACGAGCGGCCGCCGTTGGCCCGGGTCAGCCAGCGTTTCTCCGCGGCGAAAATCCGGCGCAACGCGGTGTTGAGTGGCTCGGGGGGAATGCGGAGGCCGCCGGAGCCCTGTGTACCCAACACCCGGCCACCGAGGCGCACCACGGCGGCCAGGGGAAAGAGCGAGG
>JACCSZ010000119.1 GCA_013812695.1 Gemmatimonadales bacterium
GCACGCCGTCGCCGTGCCGGTGCAGGTGATCGGCGATGACCCGGCTCTCATCGCTCAGGTCGGGCCGGATCGGGGTGGTGAGCACGAACCGGATCTTGTCCTGCTGCAGCAGGTAGCTCGCGCGGTCGCGGACCCCCGTCTCGGGGCCGCGGTAACCGACGAGCTGGAACCCGAAGGCGGCGCGGTAATACAGGCTCGCCTGCTTCGCGTTCCCGACCCAGAATTCGATGTGGTCGGTGCCGTTGATCGGGAAGGTATCGGCGGCGGGGGCGGGCGCGGTGAGGGTCTCGGTCTGCATGCGGTCCTCCGGAAGCGCGTAGGTGACTCAACGAAAAGATAGCCAACGGCTTACCCCGCCGCCACGGCCGCGTCATCCGCTTTGCGTGCGGGGGTGTGCCAATGCTATGTTCCGTACAAGGTTGCGGTCGCGAACACGGCAGGACGTGAAGCGGCGATTGTTCATCAGTCCGAGCGGGCACCCGAGATGCGCTACGGCAGCATAATCACGACGGCGGTTGAGACCGACCGGACCCGACGCCGGCGCGTGGCGGCCAGCGATTCGCGCGGCGTCCTGCACCTCCTGGAAGAGCTGGGTGGGCGCGAGTGAGCGCGGACGGAGTCGTACGGCGCCTGGAAGCGATGCGCCGCCGGGTCGAGGCGATTCGGGACAGCGGCGAGGTGCCCAGCGAGGAGGTCGAGGCGCTGCTCGTGGCGGTCGAGGGGCTGCGCGTCACCGAGGAAGAGCTCCGGCAGCAGAATGAGAAGTTGACCGTAACGCACCTGTCGGTCGAGGAGGAACGGCAGCGCTACCAGCAGCTCTTCCATTACGCGCCGGACGCCTACCTCCTCACCGACCTGTACGGCATCGTGCGGGAGGCCAACCGCTCGGCCGCCCGCCTGCTCGGTGTCGAGCCGCGGTTCATGCCGGGCAAGGCGCTGGTGTCGTTCGTCGCCATCGAGGATCGCCCCCGGATCCGGGCCGAGCTCAGCCGCTGGTTATCGGAGCCCACCCCCAAGAGCCTCGAGGCCCGCCTGCAGCCCCTCGGCGGCGCCGCGTTCGACGCGTCCGTGACCCTCTCGGTGGCCCGGGGAGGGCCCCGCGATACCGCCATCGGCTTTCGCTGGCTCATCCGCGACACCTCGGCCCAGCGGCAGCTCACCGATGAGCTCAGGCACCGCGAAGAGTCGGCCAGGCGTGAGGTCGATGCCAGCGAGGCACGCGCGCGCCACGTGCAGAAGCTCGAGAGCATCGGCGTGCTAGCCGGTGGCATCGCGCACGATTTCAACAACCTGCTTCACGTCGTCCTGGGCAACGCCGACCTCGCCCGCCTGCACCTGGCGGCAGACTCGATGGCCCGCGAGCACCTGGACGAGGTCGTCCGGGCCACCCAGCGGGCCGCCGACTTGGCCCAGCAGCTCCTCGCCTACTCCGGTCGCGGCGCGGTCGAAACCCGCCAGCTCGACCTCTCGTGCGAGGTGCGCGAGTTGGCGACCCTGCTCCGTACCGCCCTCACCAAGCAGGGGACGCTCGTCTGGGAACTGGCCGTCGACCTCCCGGCCATCACCGCCGATCCGACCCAGATCCGGCAGGTGGTGATGAACCTCATCACCAATGCGTCCGACTCGCTTGGGGAGGGCGCCGGCACGATCGCCCTGCGCACCGGCACCGTGGCGGATGGCGACGAGGTGCCAGGCCCCGGCCAGTTCGTGTACCTGGAGGTGGTGGACAACGGCTGCGGAATGGACACCGGGACGCTCCAGCGCATCTTCGACCCGTTCTTCTCGACCAAGTTCACCGGCCGTGGGCTGGGCCTCTCGGCGGTGATGGGAATCGTGGAGAGCCACGGCGGTCACATCCGCATCCGCACCGCACCGGCTGAAGGCACCACCTTCCGGGTTCTCTTCCCGGCCACGGCCGGTGACGCCAACACCCCCCCACGGCGCATTTCGGGCGCCGATTGGCGCGGACACGGCACCGTGCTCGTCATCGAGGACGAAGACGAGGTGCGCGAGGTCGTCGGCCGCATGCTCGAGCGGCTCGGCTTTCATGTGATCGCCGCCCAGGACGGCGTGGCCGCGCTCGAGCGTCTCGACGAGCACGACGGGAGTGTCGCCGCGGTCCTGCTCGACCTCTCGATGCCCCGGATGGGGGGCTATGAGGTGCTCCAGCGTATTCGCGGGCGCAAGCCCGAGTTGCCCGTGATCCTGATGAGCGGCTACACCGAGCAGGAGGTCGCCTCCAAAGTCCTTGATGCGAGGAGCGGGGTCGTTGGCTTCCTGCAGAAACCCTTCCTTCCCGAGGACCTGACCAGTGTCCTCCGGCACGTGTCCCCACGCGCCCAGGTCTGAACGTACCGGGCACGAGACGTGCAACTAGTTGCGGCTGGAGCATCTCCGGTGACTTTGGGGGATAGCTCACAGGCTCATCCGCGCCGGCAAACTACTTTAGGACCTCATGACGGCCGACCTCACCCAGCTGTTCGAGCAGTACTATGCGCCGCTGGTGCGCATGCTGTACCGCCGGACCGGGGACCGGGACCGCGCCGAGGACCTGGCGCAGGAGACCTTCGCCCGCGCGGTGGCCGCGCCGCCCAACAATCCGCGGCCCTGGCTGTTCGCCGTGGCGTTGAATCTGGTGCGGGAGGACGGCCGGCGGGCGGCGACGCGGGGCAGGCGACTCGAGCTGATGCGGGCCGAGCAGGACCAGCCGGCCAACGGGCCGGACGCCGAGTTCGAGCGGCGGGAGGACAGCGCCCGGGTGCGGGCCGCGCTCGCCACGCTGAACGAGCGGGACCGGGAAGCGCTTCTGCTGCGGGCAGAGGGCTTCGACTACGAGGAGATCGCCGCGACCCTCGGACTGGCCAAGGGGGCGATCGGCACGACGCTGGCCCGGGCCCGCCGGCGCCTGGTCGAGGCGTACCGGACCCAGGACCGCGCGAAGAATATGGATCGAGGGAAGCATGTCGCATCTTGATGAAGGTACGCTGCACGCGCTGCTCGACGGGGAGCTCGAGACGACCGAGGTGGCCGAGATTCAGGCCCACCTCGGCTCGTGCTCGGCGTGCGGGCTGCGTCTTCGGGAGGTGAAGGAGTTTCTCGGCGAGGCCGACCGGCTGATCGCCTCGGTCAATCTGGGAACCGAGGTCGTCGGTGCCGCATCATTGCCCGCCCAGCGCGAGGCCGCGATCCGCCCCGACCCGATCGCGCGGCCCGAGCCGCCGGCTCGTCGCGAGCCGGTCGTTCGCGCCCAGGCCGCGGGAGAGTCCGCGCGCGAGCCGGTCGTTCGCCCCCAGCCCGCGGGGAACTCCGCGCGCGAGCCGTGGAACGAGCCCCCGCCCATGCTGCTCCTGCCGGACAACGAATCGCCGGTCGAGCGCCGGATGCGCCGGTGGCGGCGCGCGGGGTGGGCGGCTCTGCTTGTCGCCCTGGTCGGCGCGGGGTTTCTCGGAGTTCGCCTGCGGCCCCAGGGCGGGGAGCTGCCCCCGCTGGCCCGGGTGTCGCCGGCGCGGTCGGATGCGGTCGTGAGCCCCGAAGAAGCCTCCCGCCCCGATGCACTCACCCAGCTCCCGGAGTCGTCGGCACTCGCGTTGAACGGACGGGCGCCGGGCGGCCGCGCGGACAGACCGGTGATCACGCCACCGGCTCCCGCCGCGCCCGTCGACCGAAACGAACCGCGAGCCACGGGCCAGCGGGAACTCGCGCGGCAAGACACTGCTGCGCGCCAAGCCGACGCCGCGCCCGCCCGGGACGATCGATCGGCGGATGAGCAGGCGATCGATTCCGCCGTCGCGGCGGCCCCGGAGGACAGTGAGTCGGAGGTGCCGGCCGGCGAGGACCTCACCGAGGTGCGCGAGCGCGCCGGCGAGGCGCTGGCGGACCTCGACCGCGAGCGCCGCCGCAATCAAGCCGCGGCCGCGACCGCTGCGCTGGATGCCGAACGTCGCCGCCGCCC
>JACCSZ010000140.1 GCA_013812695.1 Gemmatimonadales bacterium
TTGGGGTACCCCCCCATCCCACTCTGGGAGGAACTCGCCACCCTCGTGACCATCATGCTGCTGGGCCACTGGATCGAGATGCGCTCGATCACGCAGGCCCAAGGGGCGCTGGCGGAATTGGCGAAGCTCCTCCCCGCGGTCGCCGAGCGGATCCGGACCGTGGGACAGCCGGAGCAGGTCGACACGGTTCCGATCGCCGAGCTGGCGGAGGGGGACCGCGTGCTCGTCCGTCCCGGAGGGAGGATTCCGGCGGACGGCGCCGTGCGCGAGGGCCGCAGCACGGTGAACGAGTCCATGATTACCGGCGAGAGTCGGCCGGTGGCGAAGGGGCCGGGGGACCGCGTGATCGCGGGATCGGTCAACGAGGCCGGGGTCTTGCGAGTCGACGTCACGGGGACAGGAGATCGAACCGCGCTCGCCGGCATCATGCGCCTGGTCGCGGAGGCCCAATCGTCCAAGTCCCGCGCCCAGGCACTGGCCGATCGCGCGGCGTTCTGGCTGACGTTCGTGGCCCTCGGCGCCGGGGCGGTCACGCTGGTGGCGTGGCTGGCTGTCGGAGCGGAGCCGGCCTACGCGGTCGAGCGGCTCGTTACGGTCCTCGTCATCGCCTGCCCGCACGCGCTGGGCCTCGCCGTCCCGCTGGTCATCGCGATTTCCACGACGCTCGGTGCGCGCAGTGGCTTGCTGGTCCGCAACCGCCGAGGGTTGGAAGAGGCGCGCCTGCTGGACACCATTGTCTTCGACAAGACCGGCACCCTGACGCTCGGGGAGCACCGGGTGGTGGGGCAGCGCTCCATCGCTGGCGTGGCGGACGAGGAGGGGCTTCGCCTGGCCGCGTCGCTCGAGCACGACTCCGAACACCCCGTGGCGCGAGCCGTGGTCGCGAGCGCCGCCGAGCGCGGGCTTACCGTTCCTCGGGCCGAGGCGTTTCAGGCAATCCCTGGTTACGGTGTGGAGGGGCGGCTAGGCGACCGCGTCCTGGCCGTCGGTGGCCCCAATCTCCTGGCGCAGCGCACTGCGACACTACCGCCCGAGCTCGCCCGGTTCACCGACGTGGTGGCGGCGGAGGGGCAAGGGGTCATTTACCTCATCGAGGGCCTGCGGGTCCTGGCGGCGTTCGCCGTGGCCGACGCCATTCGGCCGGAATCGAAGGCCGCGATCGAGCGGCTCCATGCCCTCAAGATCGAAGTGGCCATGCTGACGGGCGACGCGAACGCGGTCGCCGCGGCGGTGGCCCGGCAGCTGAACATCGACACCGTGTTCGCCCAGGTTCCCCCGGAGGGCAAGGCGGACAAGGTCAAGGAGCTGCAGCGGATGGGGAAGCGCGTCGCCATGGTCGGCGACGGCGTGAACGACGCGCCCGCGTTGGCCCCCGCGGACGTCGGCATCGCGATCGGGGCGGGCACCGAAGTGGCGGTCGAGGCCGGCGACATCGTGCTCGTCCGGAGCGACCCTCGCGACGTGCCGCGGCTGGTGGCCCTGTCGCGAGCGAGCTATCGCAAGATGGTGCAGAATCTCTGGTGGGCGGCGGGGTACAACATCGTCGCCATCCCGCTCGCGGCCGGGGTGCTCGCGCCGGTCGGCGTCGTGCTGTCACCGGCGGCCGGCGCGGTCCTGATGTCGCTCAGCACCGTGATCGTGGCGATCAACGCGCAGCTGCTGAGACGCGCGGACATCTGATTACCGCGATGGCTGCCTACGCGAACGGGTCCTCGTCCGCCGACGGGCCGTAGATCGCGGGCACCGGCACGTCGAGCAGCCGGAGATAGACGCACAGCTCGCCGCGATGGTGGTACACGTGCCGCAGCATGATCGACCGGACCAGCTCGATGCGCGGGAGCGAAAAGAGCGGCGTCCCGGCGCGGGTCATCGTCCAGGCGGCTTCCGCGCGCTCGTCGCTCAGGTGGCGCAGGAATTCCTTCGCCGCCGACAGCGACCGCTCGTGTGCATCAAGCACCTCGGCCTTGCTGCCGGCCTCGAGTCGCGTGAAGTCCGGCGCCTCGACGCTGTCCATCGCCGCGATCTGGGCAACCCCGGCCGGGGTCGTGGCGATGTGCAGCGCGAGCTGCCCCAGCGACATGGACTTCGGGTGCGGACGCCAGCCCATCCTATCCTCTGGGAAGCGTTCGAGGACGCGCCGGGTGGAGGCCGCTTCCTGGTCCAGCTCGGCGATCATGGCGTCCGCGAGATGCGTGCTCTCTTGCATGGTCTTCTCCAATGGATAGTCCGTCGGTTCTCTCACCGTCGCGTGCCGGTCCGTGCAGCGCCTCGGCGGTGGCGCGATCGGCGGGA
Source organism: Gemmatimonadales bacterium (assembly GCA_013812695.1). GTDB lineage: Bacteria > Gemmatimonadota > Gemmatimonadetes > Gemmatimonadales > GWC2-71-9 > CAVVWJ01. The sequence goes on from JACCSZ010000140.1 coordinate 2,293, forward strand.
AGAAATGACTCGATCGCAAGCTCCGGCGGCGAACAGCAACGCGTTCCGGCCCCGGAATGGGATCTCGAGCCGCGCGGCCAGGTGGAACAGCACCTGGCGGCTCGGGCGAGCGCCCGGTCTCGAGAAAAAGCTCCCATGCCGCGCGGGAAAAACATCGGGCCGGCACGCGAGCTGGAGCTGCCTCAGTCCGCAGGGTCATTCCTTGGTGTTCCCGAGCAGCCGGCTGCGGCCGGCCGATCGTCGCCAGGCTGGCAGGGTCGCTCGGGCGGCCCCTGCTCTCCACGCCGGGCCCGGCTCAGTGGCCCGCGCCCGCCACCCCGGGTCCGGCGCGGACGGTGTCACCTCCTACCCCGACACATCCATGCCATGCCATGCCATGCCGACCGCCTGGACTAGGGCCAGGCGCCCCGGCACGCCGCCGGCGTCCCCTTTCTCGAAGTCGCCTTCTCGCACCATACGCTCGTAGCGGAGAGCTCCGCCGTGGTGAACACCATCGCGGCCACCGTTGCCCTTCGGTCTTTGGCCGCTTTTCGCTGTATTCCTCAAGGTCGGCGCGGTACTCTTCGCGAGCGGATACGTGTTGCTCGTCTCGGGCTCGATATCGAGGATGACCGTGAGTTGCTGCGGCTCACGGACCGGATCTACGACGGCCTTTACGCCTGGGTCCGGCGTCTGGGGCCCTGAACGACCGATTGACCCTCTCACCTCCACCGAACTTTCATAACCGAGGTACGGCACCCAATGCAGGCATTCCTATCAAGTCCCAGGCGGATCGTTCCCGGCCTGCTCGTCCTGCTCGGCGCGTGGAGTGCCACCGCGTGTGGCCCTTCCAACGACGCCCCATCAGAAGCCCGAGCAGACGCGGGAAAGACCGCAGCCGCGGCGCCACCGGCTTCGGCACGGGCAGACTCCACGAAATGGGCGGCAGTCGACGAGGCGCTCGGACGGCAAGGCGAGAGCCTACCGGGCGGCGTTCACAAATTCACCATGCCCAGGACGGATCTGCCGGTGGTCTCCGGCGGTCTGCGGATCAAACCGGCGTTGGCGCTCGGCTCCTGGCTCGCGTTCATGCCCAAGGGGGCCGGCGCCGTTGCGATGGGCGACCTGGTGCTCACCGAGCGGGAGTACACCGGGGTCATCGCTCGCCTGCAGCAGGGCGGCGTCGGGCAGACCGCGGTGCACAAGCACCTGCCCGAGCACTCTCCCGCCGTCTGGTGGACCCACATCCATGCCGAGGGCGACCCTGTCGAGATCGCGCGGACCGTCAAGGCGGCACTCGCGCTGACCGGAACCCCGCCGGAGGGGTCCGGCGCAGCAACCAGGGAGCTCGCGCTCGACACGGCGGCGATCAGGCGGACATTGGGGCACGGCGGGAAAGTGAACGGCGGCGTCTACCAGGTGAGCATCCCTCGGGCCGAGATCATCCGGGCGGGCGGCATCGAGCTGCCGGCATCGATGGGCACCGCAACGGCGCTCAACTTCCAGCCGACCGGCCGTGGCAGGGCGGCGATCAACGGTGATTTCGTCATGACCGCCGCTGAGGTGCAGCCAGTGATCGCGGCGCTGAAAGCCAACGCCATCCAGGTGGTCGCCCTTCACAATCATATGCTGGACGAAGAGCCACGGCTGTTCTTCATGCATTTCTGGGCCAACGACGACCCCGTGATGCTCGCACGAGGCCTGAGGGCGGCGCTCGACCAGACCAACTCGACCCTGCCCTAGGCGAGTTGGATGCGGACCACGGCGGTTCCCGATGGGGCGGAGGCTCCGGACCCGGCGCCCGGCTATTCGCTGTGGCAACTGATACGGTACTTCCTGAAACTCGGCACGATCGGCTTCGGTGGTCCGGTCGCGCTGGTCGAGTACATGCATCGGGACCTAGTCGAACAGCGCCACTGGATTGCCGAGGGGGACTACCGGGATGGCCTAGCGCTGTCGCAGCTCGCGCCGGGGCCGCTGGCCGCGCAACTCGCGATCTACCTCGGGTTCGTGCACTACCGCGTCACCGGCGCAACGGCGGCTGGCATCGCGTTCGTGCTACCCTCGTTTCTCATGGTGGTCGCGCTCGGCTGGGCCTACGTCCGATACGGCGGGCTCTCGTGGGTGCAGGCGGTGTTCTACGCCGTGGGTGCCGCCGTCATCGGTATCATCGCATACAGCGCCTTCAAGCTGACCCGCAAGTCGATCGGGCGCTCCCTCCTGCTCTGGACGATCTACGCGATAGCCGCGACGGTCACGATCGTCACCGAGTCGGAGGAAGTCTGGCTGTTCCTCGCGGCGGGCGTAGTCGTGTGGCTGGCGAAGGCGCCGCCGGATGTCCGGAGGCTCCGTGGCGGGGCGGCGGGGTTCCTGCTCACCCCGGCCGGCTTCGGCGCGCCAGGCGTCAGCGGACTCGATCTGGATCTACTGGGGAGGATCCTCGCCTTCTTCACCTACGCTGGGGCGTTCGTCTTCGGCAGCGGGCTCGCGATCGTGCCCTTCCTCTACGGCGGCGTAGTCAAGGAACACGGCTGGCTCACCGACCAGCAATTCCTCGACGCCGTCGCGGTGGCACTCATCACGCCGGGTCCGGTCGTGATCACCACGGGCTTCATCGGCTTCCTGGTGGCGGGCCTGCCCGGGGCCACGGTCGCGGCGGCGGCAACCTTTCTCCCGGCCTACGTCCTCACGATCATTCCCGCGCCCTACTTCAAGAAATACGGCAAGCAACGCGGGGTGGCCGCCTTTGTGGAGGGGGTAACCGCCGCGGCGATCGGTGCCATCGGCGGCGCCGTGGTCGTGTTGGGGCGCCGCTCGGTCGTGGACCTGCCGACGGGACTGATCGCGGTCGCTACGGTGGTGCTGCTCTGGAGGGCGAAGGTGCCGGAGCCGGTGATCATCGTCGTGGCGGCGATCCTCGGACTGCTGCTCTACCCAGGCTCTCGCACGTGAGCCCAGCGCGCTGTTGCGCAGCAATGGTCACCTCATCGGTCCTCGCTCGAGCGCCACGGAGAGAAGGGAGCCCGGGATTGCACGGCCCTCGTCGCTCAAGCCGGATTCAAACTTCAACGGGTTGAGCGTTACTAAGGTGAGTTGGCCCTGGGGAAGCATGACATTGACGGCCCTGCTGTGGTCGATCCGGTGTCCGATGGGCTGCCCGATCGTGACGCTGGAGCCCGGGATCGCCGAGAACTCGCGCCGGAGCTCGTCGAAGAGCCGCTCCTTGTCCACGTCCACCTTGAGCGTGACGTCGATCTCCGCGCGTGAGCGGTGCAATAGGATGCCGATGCGCTGCCCGGCCACCCCCCGTCGCGGCGAGCGCCAGCAGAATTACTGAGAGCGATCGGCGCAGGAACTCACGACCATGCCGGCCTGGCGATGGGCGAGCCTCGATCACATCTCGTTCCTCCAGGGATGGGGCGTGGGACGCTGCTGTGTGTTGGCGCTGTTCACGAAGCCCTCAGGCTGCGCTTCCCGACGGAGGTCCTCTCGGATTCAGGGTGAATCCGGCAGGATGTCGCCACCACCCTCAGCCGGGGATGACCGCGCGACGGCCCGGAGCCGGTTCAAGGTGCAAGCCGTCACCTACGGCCGCGTACTCCGGCGCAACCTCCCGCTCGCCATACAGCCAGTACAGCGCCGGCAGGACCACCATGTTGAGCGCCGTCGCCGAGAGGAGGCCGCCGAGGATCACGATGGCCATCGGCGTCTGCAGCTCGTTGCCCGGCTCCCCGCCGCCCAGCGCCAGCGGAACGAGCGCGAGCCCGGCGGTCAGCGCCGTCATCAGAATGGGCGAGAGCCGTTCCAGCGATCCGCGGACCACCGCCTCCCGGAATGAGGCCCCCTCGGCCAGCAGATGCCGGTAATGGGCGACCAGCAGGATGCCGTTCCGGGTCGCGATGCCGAAGAGAGTCACGAATCCCACCAGTGACGCGATGCTCACGACCCCGCCGGTGAGGAGCACTGCCGCGACACCGCCGATCAGCGCGAGCGGCAGGTTGGCCATCACCAGCGCGGCGGTGCGGGTCGAGCGGAATTCGGCGTAGAGGATGAGGAAGATCGCCGCGATGGACAGGAGCGAGAGCGCGCCGAGCACCCGCGTCGCCTCGCCCTGGCTCTCGAATTGCCCGCCGTAGGCGATGTGGTAGCCCGGCGGCAGCGTCACCCGCTCGGCCACGACCCGCTGGATGTCGGCCACGGTGCTCCCCAGGTCGCGGCCGGCCACGTTCGCCTGCACCACGATCTTCCGCTGCACGTTCTCGCGCGAGATCGTGTTCGGGCCACGGGTCACGCCGATCGTGGCGAGCTCTGAGAGCGGCACCTTCTGTCCGGTCGGCGTGTCGAACGCGACGCCCCCGATCGCCTCGGCGTTGGCGCGGAGCCCGGGCGGGAAGCGGACGACCAGATCGTAGCTCCGGCCCTCTTCCAGCACCTGCGACACCGTCTCGCCGTTGAAGGCCACGTCGATCGCCTCGGCAAGTTGACCCACGGTCATTCCGTAGCGCGCCATGGCCCCTCGATCGGCCCGGATCTGGAGCTGCGGTACGTCCATCTGCTGCTCGAGCTGGAGGTCGGCCACGCCGGACACCCGCTGCATCGCGTCGCGCACCCCGGCCCCCACCTGCCGGAGCTCATAGAGATCGGGCCCGAAGATCTTGACCGCGATGTTGGCGCGGGTGCCCGAGAGCATGTGGTCGATCCGGTGGCCGATGGGCTGCCCGATCGTGACGCTGGTGCCCGGGATCGCCGAGAACTCGCGCCGGAGCTCGTCGAAGAGCCGCTCCTTGTCCACGTCCGCCTTGAGCGTGACGTCGATCTCGGCGGCGTTGACCCCCTGCGCGTGCTCGTCGAGCTCGGCGCGGCCCTGGCGCCGGTCGGTGTTGTCGACCCCCGAGTCGGCGAGGAGGATCCGCTCCACCCGCCGGCCGATCGCGTCGGATTCTTCGAGCGACGTCCCCGGCACCGTCACCACGGAGACGGTGAGCGCGCCCTCATTGAACTCGGGCAGAAACGACGAGCCGAGGAGCGGCAGCGAGGCGATCGCCGCGAGCAGCGCGATGCCGGCCGCCGCCAGTACCTGCCGGGGCCGGGCGAGAGTCCACTCGAGGATCCGGCCATAGCGCTTCTTCAGCCAGTGGACCAGGCGGCTCTCCCGCTCCTCCTGCACGGCCTTGGCGTTCGGCAGCAGGTAGGCGCACAGGACCGGCGTCACCGTCACGGCCACGAGCAGCGAGGCCAGGATCGCGACCACGTAGGCGAAGCCGAGCGGCCGGAGCAGCCGGCCTTCGACCCCACCGAGAAAGAAGAGCGGCAGGAAGACCACGATGATGATGAGCGTGGCGTTGACGATCGACGCGCGGATCTCCCGGGACGCCTCGTAGATCACCCGCAAGGCGGGCCGTCGCTCGTCCTCCGGCAGGTGATGGTTCTCCTTGAGTCGCCGAAACACGTTCTCGACGTCGATGATCGCGTCGTCCACCAGCGCGCCGATCGCGATCGCCATGCCGCCCAGCGTCATGGTGTTGATCGTGATGCCCAGCAGCTTCATGGCGAAGATCGCCACGAGGAGCGAGAGCGGGATCGCCACGATCGAGATCGCGGTCGTGCGGAAGTTCCAGAGGAACAGGAACAGGATCACCACGACGAGGATGGCGCCGTCGCGCAGCGCCTCGATGACGTTGTCGATGGCGACCGCGATGAAGCTCGACTGGCGGAAGAGCTCCGAGCGGATCGCCATGCCATCGGGCAGCGCCCGCTGGACGTCGGCCAGCTCGGTCTCGATCCGCCGGGTCAGCTCGAGCGTGTTGGCGCCCGGCTGCTTCTGGACGGCCAGCACCACGCCGGGCTCGGCGTTCACGGAGCCCTCGCCGTACTTGGGCGCCGCGCCCACCACGACCTCCGCCACCTGGCTCAGGAGCACCGGCACCCCGCCCCGCACCGCCACCACGGTCCGGGCGATATCGTCGGCGCGCTGCACCCGGCCGATCCCGCGGATCACGTATTCCTGCCCCCGGTCCATGTAGACGCCGCCCGAGGCGTTCGCGTTCGAGCCCGCGGCGGCGCGCAACACCTGCTCGAGCGTGACCCCCGTGGCCAGCATGCGCGCGGGATCGGCGAGGACCTGATACTGCTTCACCTCTCCGCCGATGGGGATCACCTGCGCGACGCCCGGCACCGCCAGCAGCCGGCGCCGGAGGGTCCAGTCCGCCACCGTCCGGAGCTCCTGCGGCGATTGCGTGCCGGTGAGCCCGATCATCATGATCTCACCCATGACGGACGAGACCGGTGCCAGCACGGGCGCGCTGATGCCGGCCGGGAGCCCGGTCGCCACGGTCTGGAGCTTCTCGCTCACGATCTGGCGGGCCCGGAAGATGTCGGTGCCCCAGTCGAACTCGACCCACACCACCGAGATGCCCTGCGCCGTCGAGGAGCGGACCCGCCGGATCCCGGTGGCGCCGTTCACGGCCGTCTCGATCGGAAAGGAGACGAGCGTCTCGACCTCTTCGGGCGCCATGCCGTGCGCCTCGGTCAGGACGGTGACGGTCGGCGCGGTGAGGTCGGGGAACACGTCCACCGGCATTCGTGCGGCGGTCCACGACCCGGCCACGAGCAGGATCGCCGACGCGGCGAGCACGATGACGCGGTTCTGGAGCGACCACGCGATGAGACGGTTGAGCATGGCGCCTCCTAGTGCTCGTGGCCGTGAGCGGGAACGCTCGTCGAGAGCGAGGCGAGCCGGACCTGATAGGCCGCGCCGGTGACCACCCGTTCGCCGGCCTTGATGCCCGACCGCACGAGCGTTCGGCCGCCGCTCGCGCCACCCACGTCGAGTTCGCGCTTTTCGAAGCGCTCACCCTCCGGCTGCACGTACGCGACGGGACGTCCGTCCTCCTCGAGGATCGCGGACGAGGGGATGACCACCCCATCGGCCACTTGCCCAGTCCCGACGGCGACCTGCGCGTTCATGCCGATCTTGAGCTCCCCGTCCGGATTGGCGACCTCGTAGATCACGGGCACGGTGCGCGAGACGGAATCGATGACGCTGCCGACCGAGACGGTCCGGCGCACCCGCCGCGTAGCGTCACTCCCCGGCACCCGGAACGTGGCCTCGCGCCTGGCGCTCACCCGCACGGCGTCGGCGGCGGGCACGTTGGCCTCGAGCCAGACGACCGCCGGGTCGACCACCGTGAACAGCTCCGCGCCGGCCTCGACCCGGGTGCCCGGGACGAGGCTACGCGATGCCACCACGCCGGCGATCGGGGCCCGGATCACCACGCGGCCGTCCGCCCGCGCGGTTCCGCTCGCGCCGAACCCCGCGAGCGTCTCGCGAGCCGCCGCAAGCCGGATATCGGCCTCGTGCACTCGCCGCTGGGGGACGGCCTCCACCGCGTAGAGCCGAACGGCTCGGGCGCGCTCGTCCTCCGCCTCTCGGAGCTCGGCCCGCGCCTCAGCGTAGGCGCTGCCGCCTTCGCCGAGCGCGGGCGTGAGCAGACCCAGCACCTGCCCCCTGGTCACCCGCTGGCCCGGCGCCGGCGACCGCGCCGACCCGCTGGTCTCGACGATGCCTGCGATGGGCGCCGCAATGCGCGCCATGCGCCCGCCCGCGGGCACGAGCTGACCCGTCGCCTGGAACGACTCCAACACCCGGCCGGTGGTCGCGAATGCCGTGGCCAGCCCGGGCGTCTTCCACTGCTGTTCCTTGAGAAACCTGATCCCGCCCGCGTCGCCGCCCTCGTCTTTCGGCGCGTCTGCAGCACTGGCGTAGACGCGGAGATCGGGCACCCGCATGACGTCGCGTGCCTGCGGGCTCTCGACCGTGATCGTGAGATCGTAGACACCCGCGCGCGTGAACGCCGGCGCCGGGCCGTAGATGCCCGGCGAGCGCGGCCCCTCCTGCGCCACGATGACGGGCTCGCCACCGCTCCGGGGCTCGAACCGCAGCGTGATGCGGCCGGAGCGCAGCGGCGCGAAGTCGGTGAGATCGGTCAGGTGCACGGCGAACTTGTCCGGCGCGCCGACGATCAACGCCGGGTGCTCCATGAACAGCTCGGTCGAGTC
>JACCSZ010000178.1 GCA_013812695.1 Gemmatimonadales bacterium
TCACCGACTTCGTCCATGCTGAGACTCTGACTTTGCAAGCCCCACAACCGAAGCACCAAGGCTAGGAGTACCACCGCGATGACCGAGCAGGCCGTGCCCCGGGTGCACCAGCGAGCGAGCGGTCGGAGCGGGTGGCTCCTCGGGCTCATCGTATTCGCGGCGGCGTTGGCATTGATCGTACTTCGGATCACGGCGCTCTCCCGGTGGTCTGGCGTACGACTGAACGCGCCCTGGCTGATGACCGACTTCAAGTCAGCCATCTTCTGCCCTGTCGCTCTGTTCCTGCAGGGAGGGAATCCGTATTCTCGCGAGCAGTATTTGCACTTCTGTCCCGTGCAGGACGTCTTCCCATTATATCTGCCGGCGACCCTGATCCTGCACGCGCCGTTCGGGGTCTTGTCGATCAACGCCGCGGCGGTGGTGTATTTCGTTGCGACCATCGCCCTGAGCGTGTTCATCGTGATGCTGGCTCTGCGGCTGACCTCCGGGGAGGCCACGGTCGGCTCCGTCTTGCTCGGCGCCGGCCTCCTGCTGCTCAGTCGCCCAGGCCAGTGGAATTTGCTCCTGGGTCAGCCGGCCTTGGAGCTCGCGATCGCCACGTACGTCGCCATGTATTGGGCGCGGCGTGCACCACTGCTGAGCGGGCTGGCCGTAGCCGTCACCCTGTACAAGCCGACGTTCGGCGTTCCGCTCGCCGTGCTGATGCTCGTTCGGGGCGATGGGCGAGCCGTCGCGGCCGCCGCGGTGTTTGCCGCGATCTTGAACGTGCCCCCGTTGCTCGTGCTGCTGGGTCGCTCGGGCGGACTCGATCCGTTCATCCAAGAGCTGCTGCGCTCCCAGAGGGCATGGCAGGACGTCGTCAACCCCGCCGCGCTTGTGTGGGGTGTTGACTTGCCCAGCTTGGTGGCCAAAGCGCTGGGCGTCCGGCTCGCACCTGGGGCGTACGTCGCGCTCAGCCTGGCCGTGCTCGGTGCGACAGCGGCGGCACTCCGCTCGCTGCGGCATACGAAGGAACGCCTAATGGAGCACCTCTCCGCCAGTCTCATCTGCCTGGGAATTCTACTAAGCCTCCATCATCACGGCTACGATCTGGTGCTGCTGGTCGCCCCGATCGTCGCGGTGGCCACGTCCAGGCTTCCGGCCGGATTTCTCTTGCGCTGGCGGCGACTGACTGTCCTCGGCCTGTTCGCGCTGTTGGGCGCCAACTATGCCACGACGCTCTCGGTCCTCCAACACCTGACCCACCAGCGAGCTGCCTGGTTGGTGCTGGCGTCGGCCAACGCCATCATCCTGCTCGCGATATTCCTGGTCTATGTCGCCGGCTCGATCGGCATCGGCAGGTCACCGTCCGGGCCATCGGAGTCCAGCGCCGTGCTGACGTAGCCGCCAGTGTTCACCCGGAGCTGCCCTCATGGTGCCCTCGTCCAAGCCGCTACGACACTTCGTATATCTCCTTCGCGCGCGGTACATGGACAACTTCGCGTTCGTTCACATCAACAAGACGGGCGGCAGCAGTATCGAGAAGGCTTTGCGGCTCCCGTTCCGCCACCACACGGCGATCGAGCTTCGGGATGCGTTGGGAGAGGCTCGCTGGTGCCGGCGCTTCAAGTTTGCGTTCGTACGCAACCCGTGGGACAAGGTCGCGTCGCACTACTTCTACCGCGTCAAGACCAACCAAACGGGGCTAGGCGTTGACTCCCTCGAATTCAATGAGTGGGTGATACGTGCGTACGGCGAGCACGACCCCCGATATTACGACAAGCCGAAAATGTTCATGCCCCAGGTCAACTGGATCGTCGACGAGAACCGGCGGTTCATGATCGACTTTCTCGGTCGGTTCGAACAATTGCAGGAGGACTTTCGTCTGATCTGTCGGCAGCTTGGCATCCATGCCGACCTCCCGCACGAGAAGGCATCAGCTAACCGGGACTACCGTCGCGTCTACACGGCGACCACCACCGATGTGGTGGCGCGCTGGTTCTCGGCCGATATCGCGGCGTTCGGCTATACTTTCGAATGATGGCTGGAGCGTGCCACGAGAGCTCGAAAGTCGGTCGCGAGCAATCCATTGCAGCAGTCCGACCGGGTCTTTCACAGCGTGATATACTTAGACAGTGGTTTCTCTGTTCAAGCTCGGTAGAATCTTCATAACCTGCTGTATTCAAGGGGCATAACTCCTCCTCATCAGCTGGGAACCATCGCCTGTCAGAGAATAATATATTGACGGTCGCATCCGTCCTCTTCATACTCAACGAACCCAAGGGCAGGGACGGGTCGGGAGCGGTTGGGTGTGCAGGGCGAGGAGGATACTTCGGTGTCATTCACCTTCAAGCTGTCGCGACGACTGACCGTGAGGCCCTCTTTGGGTATGTACACGCTGTGCTCAGCCCTCATCTTGAGCACGGCGTGCGCCGAGAGCGACCTGCTGGAGAATACTGACGAGGACGCCGCGACCTGGGATCAGTCGTTCCAAGTCGAGGTGGTGCCCGAGCACGTGTTTGCCGAAGTCGATCAACCCATTCAGCTGGTCGCTCGCTTACACCTTCCGGCTCGCGCGTCCATGCCGATCGCGGTCGAGTGGACGGCTTCGGGCGGTACGGTGTCTGCGGATGGCTTGTTCTCCGCGAACAGTTCCGGCAGTTACAAGGTGGTTGGCCGGAGGCCAGGCCGGAAGCACGGTGATACTACAACGGTCGTCGTGGGCGACACCGTTCCCCATACAGTGGCGCTAATACTCTCACCGGACACCGCCTTGCTCCGCCCGTTGGAGACCCGGCGTTTTACGGCCGAGGGGAAACTCACCGACGGCTCGACTGCGCAGATCGGGGCGGTCTGGAGCGCCGACGGCGGTACCATCGACGCGGGCGGCAACTATCTGGCCGGCGCCACTCCCGGCCAATACCATGTCGTCGCGAAGAACGTCAGCGGCACGCTGGCCGACACTGCCCGCGTGGAGATCGCCCCGCCCGTACCGACTCTCGTTGCTCTGGAGCTGACGCCCACCACCGTAGCGCTCGCGGGTGGCGGCGCACAACCGTTCGCCGTGAAGGGGCGGTTGAGCGATGGAAGCGTCGCGGAGGCCGAAGCAGTGTTCAGCGCGACCGGTGGAACCATCACCAGTGCCGGGCTCTTCACGGCAGGCATCGCCCCCGGCCACTACCGCGTTATCGCGACGAGCGGCGCGGGGGCGGCGGACACCTCCACGGTGACGGTGACAGTGCCCGCCGCCTCGAGTGGCACCGTGATCTATCCCGGAACCGACATCCAGGCGGTGGTTGACGCCCATCCCCCCGGCACCGGCTTCGTGCTAAAGACCGGGATCCACCGGATGCAGCAGGTCGACCCAAAGGATGGAAACGTGTTCACCGGCGAGCTCGGGACCATCCTGTCAGGCGCTCGCGAGCTGAACACGTTCGTCAGATCAGGCTCCTACTGGGTGGCCGGTGGCCAGACGCAGCAAGGACGCGACACCGATCCGGTGCATTGCGAGCTCGGGTACGAAGGCTGTCAATGGCCGGAGGACCTCTTTCTGGATGACCGCTTGCTCCTCCGAGTTACCAGCCAAGCGCAGGTCGGGCCGGGAAAATGGTACTTCGACTACGTGGACGACAGAATCTACGTCGGTGACGATCCCTCCGGCCATCGTATTGAAACCAGCGTCTCGGCGTACGCCTTCGGCGGCACTGCCAGTGACGTAACGCTCCGTCAGCTGGTCATCGAAAAGTACGCCAGCCCGGCACAGGCAGGCGCCGTTCAGGGTGATGCCACCTCCGGCTGGCGGATCGAGGACTGCGAGGTGCGCCAAAGCCACGGCATAGGCATCCGGATCGGTGACAACTGGCAGGTACGCGGTTGCCGAGTCCACGCCAATGGCCAACTGGGCTTGGCTCGTGGCGGCGCGGGGTCCCTCATCGAGCGCTGTGAGATTTACGGCAACAAGACCGTGCACTTCAAGACCGGCTTCGCCGGCGGAGCACTCAAATTCTCCAAGAGCAAAGGCCTGATTTTCCGGAATAACAAGGTGCACGACAACATGGGGAACGGTGTCTGGTTGGACATCGATAACATCGACTACGAGGTGCACGACAACGTCGTTTACGATAATGACTCGCAGGGCATCTTCGTGGAAATCAGCTATCGGGGCAAGGTCTACAACAACAAGGTGTACGGCAACGGTTTCGGCCGGAACTCCAGCTGGCTGTACGGTGCCGGCATCCTGGTCGCGGCCTCCCCCGATGTCGAAATCTACGGCAACGAGGTGATGAACAACGCGAACGGCATCGCCGCCATCCAGCAGAACCGCGGAAGCGGGGCCCACGGGCCGCACGAAATCAGCAACCTGTACGTTCACGACAACGTGGTCACCATGTCCGAAGGCAAGAGCGGGCTGGCACAATCCATCGGGGACGAGTCCTACTTCAGCAGCCGAAACAACCGCTGGGTACGCAACACGTACACTCTCGGGCGAAACGCGAAATATTTCGCGTGGGCAGGGGCGACCATGTCGGAAACCGAGTGGCGCCGCTCGGGGCAAGATGTCGAGGGCACCTTCCGGAGGTGACCATCGGGGCGCTGAGACAGCGCTTGGACGGGCAACACGCGCAACAGGCTGCATGGTCCGGGTCGGTGGCTTAGGATGACCGGACCACAGCGCAAGTGGCACCAAAGATGCCTAGAGTGGTGCCACTGAGCGGGACCCGATGGGCAATTGCTTGACAAAGGTGGGACGGAACACGAGTTTCCGTCTGTCGCGAGCCGTAGGAAACGAGATGGCGCTCTCCTGGCGTCCATTCCATCGCGATCTGGGACTGCACATCCGGCCCCGTCACCAACCCTAAAATACGCTGTTCCGCATGGCACCGGGCTTCACTGCCGGGGCCGAGTCGCGACGCGACTTCACTGTCGGCCTGCAGCCGTCTCGGCCGTGCCGTATGGCCGCTGCGCGCCAATCGACGCGACGACTCCTGACTACGCCCCCTGGGGCAACCACCGAGAATGAGGGGACTTGTGACCTACACCTTCAAGCTGGCCCGCCGAGCTGCCCTACTCCGCTCGCAGATGGCGGGGGCACCCCGCAGTGCGCTACTGCTCGCGGCTGTTCTCGCGACCGCCAGTTGCGATCCCGACCGGTCGACCGGACCGGCGAACCCCGGCGCAGATGTCCAACTCGCCGACGCCGTCGAGTCAGGTCCAGGGCTGGCCGTCGGGGCCAACCTGATTTCTATCGTGCCTACCCAGAGCATTCAGGCAAAGGTCAACAGCTACCCCGCTGGCACGCAATTTCTCATCAAGACAGGCACCCACTTCAACCAGCGTATCGTGCCGAAGTCCGGCAACGTATTCATCGGCGAGGCGGGCGCGATTCTCGACGGGAAGAACTCGACGCCCTATGCGTTCGAGAAGGGGGGCAAGCCATACCCCAACAACGTGCATATCAAAGGCCTGATCATCCAGAATTATGCGTCCCCCGACCAGCATGGGGCGATCATGGCCGGAACCAGCAAAACCTCGAGTACCTCCGGCTGGATCATCGAGAATTGCGAGATCCGGTACAACGCGCACTCCGGCATCAAGCTCGGCAACAAAATGAAAGTCTTGAACAACAATATTCACCACAATAAGCAGATCGGCATCTCCGGCTCGGGCGATTCGGTGCTGGTGGAGGGCAATGAGATCTCGTTCAATAATTACCTCAAGATCTTTCCCTTCGGTCACGTTCTTGGCGGGGCAAAATTCGTCGACACTCGCGGGCTCGTAGTCCGAAACAACAACGTCCACGACAACCAGGGCAACGGCCTCTGGATGGACATCGACAACATCTACGCCATGATCGAGAACAACACCGCGACCAACAATTCGGGCGCCGGGATCATGCACGAGATAGGATACGACGCCACGATTCGCAACAATACGGCAAAGGGAAATGGATACGCCCGCGATTGGGTCACTGGGGCGGGCATTCTCATCTCCGCCTCGGCGAACGTCACGGTTTACGGAAACACCGTCCTCGACAACAAGCAGGGGATTGTGGGCATCCAACAGTTTCGCACCAAGAACGGGGTCGACTACTCCTATAATCTGAAGAACCTGTACGTGCACAACAACACAGTGCGCGTGAAAACGGGCGGGGTGAGCGGCGTCGCGAGCGGCACTGGCACCGCCACCTACACCAGCCGAAACAACCGCTACCAGAGCAACTCGTACGACCTGGGGTCGGACGCGAAGCCGTATACCTGGATGGGGGGCAAGCGAACCAAATCGGAGTGGCAGAATTACGGAAACGATGTAAGCGGGACTTTTAACTAGTCACTGAAGATCGCCATAACGGGAGCGGGTCTGCGCCCGGGCGCGGGCTCGCTCTTCGGCATTCGGAGGGGCCTAGGGCTGCCGAACCCTCGCGCCCGGGTTCGGCCCCGAGCTTGTGAGCGCTTCCTGAAAGGCGAGTTGCAGCTGACTCTCCCAGTGGGCACGATCCAGCAATGGATCGCCCGGTGTCCATCCGGCGTGCATGAATCGCCCCATGGCTTCTCCGATGCGTCGGGCCGTGACCTCGATATTCCCGGGCGGAATCAGCGCCGCCCGCTCCGGATCGGTCGCGGCGGCGGCGACGGTCTGAGCCCCGCCGTGGGCCAACACGATCACTGGAACCCCGAGCAATAACGCTTCCGCCAGCGCGATCCCTCCCTCTTCCCTCAGTCCCGTGAACACGACGGCCGACGCCTCAGCCAGCCAGCCGAAAACCTGCGTGCGCGACACCTGACCTTCGAACACCACCCGGTCGGCAACCTTCAGGCGTCTGGCCAGTCGACTCAGCCCACTGCGCTGGGTGCCGTCGCCGAGGAAGACCAACCTGACTTCGCGCGGTGCGTACGCCAGGGCCCGAACGGCCAGGCGAGGCCCCTTGCGGGCCACGAGCGAGCCCACGAAAAGGCAGGGTCCCCCCTGCCCCGACCGCCGAATGGCCGGTACTTCGGTGAAGAAGGCGTGATTGAGCACCCGGGCGCTCGCGCGGATGGAATCCGGCAACCGTTGTAAGGTGGCGCGGTTCTGCACGATCGGAATAGTCGCGTTGCGCCAGGTCCGCCGAGTCGCCGGCAGAGCGCTCATCAGGCCCACGGAGATCAGGTCCAGCAGTTCGCCGCACACGCCACGCAGTCCTAGAAGAGGCCACATGCGGAGGGGCGTGACGACGCCTCCGCCTACGGGTCCCCAGACGCACGGTATACCGTAGGTCGTCGCCGGGGCGGGAAGCCAATAGGTCGAGTATGTAGCGTGAAAGACCAGGTCGAACGGCTTGTCTCGATGCAGGCGACGTCCTTCCGCATCGGCACGCCGCAGCCATGCGAGATAGAGGAAGAACCATGTGACGCGGTGCAGCTTGGCGGAGGCGGCTCCGATCGGCTCCGGGATCTCGACAAAATGAGACGCCGATTCACCGAGCGTCACCTCGCGACGCCGGAGACCAGGCCCGTGCTCGGGACCCACCAGCACGACGCAGTCAGCGAACCTCGAAACCGCCCGGACAAGCCCCCATCCGGCACCCGGCTCCGAACCGCGCTCGGGTTCACAGGCGTAGGCGAAGACCAACACCCGCGGGCGCCGCTCGGCGTCCATATCAGAGCGGCAGGGCTGAACTGTCGGCGTCCGTGTGCGCCTTCCTCACAGGCGCGTCGGGGGCTCCGGCGACGGGTGTCCGCCTCCAAACATCGAGCGACATATCGAGCAGCCGTTCCAGCTTCGCGAACTCCGGCCGAAACAGGTCATCCAGTCGGGCCCTCGTCTCGCTCCGCATCGGTTCCGGCTTGCCGGCGGCGCCGAAGGCTTCTCGAATGCCCAGACGCTTGGCCGAGTTCACGAGCCAGTCGAGGTCATACTGCCGACAAAGCTTCCCGATCCGAAACGCCAGTCCGTAGAGGCGAGGCGCCCGCGGTACATAGCTGGAATTGACCGCAGCCTTCGCATCTTTGGCCGCGAATCCCGACGGGCTCACACCGAGAAAGTCGGCCAGGCCCTGCTGTGTCGCGGGCAGGTCCAGGAGCGCTTCCTCGAGCAGCAGGACCAGAATCTGCTTGCGCTCGAAGTGCTCGAGGTAGCGCTCGAAGTATTTGCTGTAGTGCCCTTGTTCGATGACGGGCCATCTCTCCTGGTCGAGAAAGCTTTCAAAAGAGCCTCGGAACATGCCGTTGCGGATTTTTTGTCCATGGTAGGACCAGGCCCGATCCACCGGATGGCGAAGCATCAGCACCAGCTTCTCGATCCCCACGCGCGCGATGCGCTCAGGGCACGCTTCGCAATAGTAGTAGTACGGCGTGATCTCGCCGACTGCCCCGAAGCGATCCATCTCCGACGCCGGGGGGAAGAACTTCTGGTACCACTCCAGACCACGATCGTGGTGCAGATCGAAGAAGCTCAGCTCCTTGCGCCGCGATGGGACGTAGACCTCGGGGTGGGACCCGAGCAGCTCGTGCAGCCAGGTCGTCCCCGCCCGGGGGACCCCGATTCCAAGAAAGGACGGTAGCGGCACGCGATACTCAACCTTGGAGGTGCGGGCGCGGGAGCGCGCGTTCACAGCCGGGACGTGCTCGCCTGCGGAAGCCAAGCGGAAAGATCGCGGTCGAGCAATGTGGACAGGCGCGCCACATCGACGCTGTACAGAGCTTGCAGCCGTCGTCTGGTATCTGACCTGAGGTCCTCCCTGTGCGGCACGATGTTTTTTTGCATCATGGCACCGTACAGCCGCCCCCGAAGCGAAGCAGGCAGCAGGCGCTTGGCGAGAGTCTTGGCGAGATTGGGCTGGGTCAGGGCCGCATGGAGCGCGTTCGAGCGCGGGATGCCCGCCACCTTGTGTTTGACGGACATGTCCGGCTCAAAGCTCGGATCGACGCCCAGGAAAGTAAACATCTCGCGCAGTACTCGCCGGGGATCGGTCTGGAGCTCATCATAGAGCCAGACCGCGAGCTGCTCACGCGGAAAAAGACCGAAGTACCGCTGCAACTGCTCGTGATAGTACCCCAGCCGGGTGTAATGCCAAAGATGCTCCCAATTGGCTCGGATCCGATTCTCCTCTTCCCGCAGAGCGTCCTCGAAGGAGGGCAGTACTTCGCGCCCGTCTCGACGCATGTGCAGAAAACTGGAATATGCTCGCTCCGCTGGCTCCCTCAGAATCGCGATGACCCGCACGCCGGGAAGCTGCCGGTGAATCGCCGCAGCTGCGCCCGCCGCGTAGAGGTAGAGCGTGGACGCCTCGCCGATGGCCGTAGCCCGGTCGGCCGACCTGAACAGCGTCTCGTAGTCCTCCAGGTTGGTGATCGACGTCTGATTGACGATCGAGTCCCCGGGGCCGGCGTACGCGACCCGCTCGTCCGCCAGCGCGAAGTAGTTGGGCTCCTTCGCGGGACTAACAAAGACGTCCGGATGTTGCCCGAGGTAGGCGAAGACGGACGAAGTGCCGGACTTAGCGGCGCCGATGAGCAAGAAATTGGGCAGCATAACGCGACTAGGTCTCGAGCCAGGCGCGGAGATCGCGCTGGATCAATCCCTGGAGCCGAAGGATATCCTGACGGTACAGCTCGATCAGGCCCGCTCGGGTCGCCGGGGCCATCGTGGTGCCGTACGGCACGATGTTGCGGTTCATGAGCTTCGCGCGCACCCGATGGCGAAACGCGGCCGGCAATAGCGGCTTGAATACATCCTTCACGGCCATCGGCTGGGCCAGCAACGCGTGCAGGAGGCGTGACCGAGGAGTCCCCGAGACATTGTAGCGGAGCGAGGTGTCCGGGCGGAACTCCGGATCGACTCCAAGGAAGCGGAAGAGCGCACGCAGGACCGCCCAGGGATCCTGTGTAAAGTCGTCGTGGAGGTGAACGGAGATCTGTTCCGCCGGAAACCGGTCCAGATACTCCTGAAGCTGCGCGGCGTAGAACCCGCGCGCCTTGAGGTGCCAGATGGGATGCCAGCCACTGGCGATGCGCGTTTCCTCCGCGTCCAGCGCCTGCTCGAACGTCGGCAGGGGCTCACGACCGTCGCGGACGAGGTGATTGTATTGCGAATACGCGCGCTCGGCCGGATCACGGAGTATGACGACGAGCTTTGCCTCCGGCAGGTAGTGGCAAATCCGGCCCGCAGCCCCTTGGCCATCCAGGTATAGATCGGACGATTCCCCGACCGCCGGTCGGTCCCCCGCGCCGGTGAACAGTGCCTGATACCTGTCGAGATGGGTGATGTACCGGCGAAACGCGATCTGATCGCCGGGCCCGCGAAAGCTCGGAGTTTGCCCTTCGAGCACGAAAAAGTCACACTCCCTGACCGCGCTGAGAAAGATCTCAGGATGCTGTCGGAGATAGGCGTACAGCGAGGATGTTCCACCTTTCGCACCGCCGATCATCAGAAACGTCGGCATCGTCATGGCGCTGGCCTCGTCGGTTCTACCGTGGGAAGCACCGGGTCGGGCGCCGCAAGAGATCGCTGCGGCTCCGGACGGTTCGCGGTTGCGGTTGGTCTTGCATACACGGGGCGAAGGGCGATCCGGTAGCCCGCCGAACGCACCAGCGCGTGGGCCAGGTAGCCGACCGGTATTGCAAAAGCTCCGATCACGCCGGCAGTTGCCCCGATCGACGTGCGGGCCGCGTTCGCCGCAGCCTCGAGCTTGGCGAGGGTGGACGCGCGCCCTGACCCGATGAGTTCGGACCGGAACGGCCAGTCCATGCCGATGACGATGTTGCCGATGACGCTGAGCAACAGCAGATGGGGCACGTGATAGGCGTTGGGCACGAGTCGTGTCAGGGGACTCGCGGCCCATGGGAACCCCACCAGGGCCAGATACGGCAGTCCGACCAGCAACATCAATCCACTGAAGAGCCGCGAAACCGCTCGTGCGTCGTCTAGGTGGCCGCGCTGCGCGGCCCGAACGGATCGCGGCCCGAGGACGGCAGCCAACCCCATGGAGAGCACCCACGGAGGTTGCCCCAGCACGCGGCCGGCCTCGGCGTAACCCATCGCGGCCGCGCCCGCCAGATGGATCACGAGCGTCGAGGAAATTAAGGCGGCGCCGGTCGGCAGCAGCGCCACCACCAGGAGCCAACGCCCGGAATGCACCAGGGTACGGAAAGCCAGCTTGGCGAGCTCCAGCGGATCCACGACGTGGCCCCGTGCCAGCGCCAGTCCGGCGCCCAGCGAAACCGTGTTTCCCAGTGCTAGGGCGCCAAACGGCACCCAGGCAGCCGGCGCATCGAAGCGGGGCAGCATCCACAGCCCCACCAGGGCCGCCGCGACCAGCAGGGCGGACATCGCTGCGGCTCGCCACGATGCTTCGCTGACGTGCAGCATATGCCGCACGTGGTCCTGAATGGGCGAGACGAAAGCGCTGAGCATGCCGGTCACAGTGAGCGCCACGACCACGTCCCGAGGCACCGTCGACGGGGCCAGAACCGTCGACAGAGCAACCGCCGCTCCAGCCAGCAGGGCCG
Source organism: Gemmatimonadales bacterium (assembly GCA_013812695.1). Lineage (GTDB taxonomy): Bacteria > Gemmatimonadota > Gemmatimonadetes > Gemmatimonadales > GWC2-71-9 > CAVVWJ01. The sequence goes on from JACCSZ010000178.1 coordinate 11,466, forward strand.
GACCCACGCCCAGGGGCAGACTGCGGCGCAGCAGCCCCAGTCGAAGTGCTGGGGGGATCGACACAGCCAGGAGTTCCGCCGGCTTGAAGATCAGCTGCGAGGGAAAGCGCGTGGCTACCACAAAGGCCGTGAAGACCAGCCCATACATCCCGAGCGCCGCGGGACTCAGCGCTCGCACCGCGTAGAATCCCATGCAGAAGGTGGCGGCGGAGCTCAGGCCGGCGTCGACGACCCCGGCCAGAATCTCTCCCCGGGCCCTCGGATTCCTCACGATCCCACGGGCGGCTGACCGTCGCTGCTCGCAACTGCTTGACCTCGGGGCGCGCCCACCGGAAAGGCTCCCCCGGAAACTGAATCGTACGAGAGCGACCCTGCGTGACTCCGTTGGCGGAGGGCGCGCTGGTACGCGGCGATCAGAAGATGGTAATTCCTCCCGGGTGTGTACCGAGCCTCGTACTCCCCGCGGGCGTTCACGCCCATTGTTCGCATGGCGTCGGGATGAGACAGCGCCCACTCCACCTGCTGGACCAAATGGTCCACGTCGCCGGCTCGGACCTGTAGACCTGTGTTTCGATGTTTGACCAGTTCCGACAGACCGCCGATGTCGCTGGCGAGCACGGGAAGACCCGCGGCATAGGCCTCAATGATGCCCAGCCCGAAAGGCTCGTACCAAGTAGATGGAAACACGAGGAATCTGGCGCCGGCCATCGCGGTGGCTACGACGTCCGGTGTTTGCCAGCCGAGGAAATCAACGGCCAGGCCGGCGCGGACCGCAGCCGAGACCAACGGAGCCTCGGGACCGTCTCCGATCACCCGCAGCCGGATTCGATCGCCCAGCCGGCGCCACGCCTCCAGCAGCGGTTTCACGCCCTTTTCGCCAGAAAGCCGACCCACGAAGAGCGCATAGTCGCCACCGGTGCGCGCCAATCCCGCGTCCGGGGCAAAGTTCGGTTTGACGACGATCCGCTCACCTGGCAGACCACCTTCGACGAACTTGGCGCGCGCGAACTCGGTCAGGGCGATGAAGAGATCGACGTTATGCTTCCACGTGCCCGCGAGGTGGTGGAGCGCCAACATGGCCGCGACGACGCCGCTCGCGGAGCGACTCCCGCGATAGCAGCCGTGACGGACGGCCGGAACGGCGATCGACCGGTGCAAGCAGTCTTCACAGACTTTTCCATCCCGGAACAGTGTGGCGCTCGGGCACAGCAAGCGATAATTGTGCAAAGTTTGCACGACCGGAACGCCCGCGCTCCTCACCGCGTAGAATACGGCCGGCGAGATCACGGGGAGGGTGTTGTGTACATGCACGACAGCCGGCCGTTCCCGCTGCAGCAGGCGCCGGAGGTCAGCGTAGGTCGTGCCGTTCCACACGGCCTGTCGCCCAACGGTCCATGCCGAGGCCTCGACCAGCGCTTCGTTTCGAGCCACGTACTGGAGCACGTGATGGCCGTGCTCTTCGAGGAGCGCCGCCTCCGCCTCGAACACCACGTCCTCGCCGCCGCGCTGCTGGTAGTAGTTATGGACGAGCAGCAGCTTCATGGCGGTCGCCCAGCTGAGGGGGCCTCGGGTTCGGCGCGAGAGGGAGCTGCCGTTCAGCCACGAGCACCGCTATGCCAAGACCCATCAGGCTCCAGAACCAGATGCCCCCGTGTGGCCCTTCGAGATACACGGCGACGCTGATATCGGTCAGAAACGCAAGCCAATACGCCAAGATCCACAACTCGAGTCGCGCCCACCATTCCCGCCCCAGGCGTTGCGCACGCACGTATGCGGTGAGCAGAGACGCGCCGAACGATGCTTGGAGCAGAACCCACAAGATCGCTCCTGGCACACCCGTGCGCGCCAGCACGTTCATGTGCCCGCTGTGCGGGCTTCGATTATAGGTCTCTTCCTTGATGCCGTCGTCGATGGCGAGGTTGACGCCGAAGCCCTTGCCCGTCCAGAAATAGGGTCCGAAAGCCGTGTAGTTCACGATGTGCGTCCACCAGCGCAATCGCCAATCGCGGGTCTGGTGGAGATTTCGTTGATCGTCGGGGACCTCGCCCACGATGCTGAGCAGATTGCTGCCAAGCTGGTAGGCGGACAGGTCGCGACGCCCCAACTCGATCGTCACGTTCGAGGCCACAAGCAAGATGGCTGTGAACAGCGCCACGCTCCCGATCAGCAGCACCTTCGGGACCGCCACGAGCGGTCTGATGACCAGGACGACGAAGATAGCGGTGAGGGTGGCGAGCGCTCCGCCCCGGCCGAGCACGCCGATCACGACGAACGCGCTGACGCAGGCTGTGCCCAGGAACCAGTCCTTCCGCAGGAGCCCCCCGCGAGAGCGCACCTCCGGAGCTCGGTGAAGGCCGAGCAAGAGGAAGGTGGCGGCTCCCGCGAGATGGACCCCGGCATCGCCTGGCTTGACTAAGTTCATCGACTGGCCACTCTCCTGGGCTTGCGGCAGGAGGTGGGGAAACAGATGGCCTAACAGGAGACCTACCGGGATCCATAGCACCAGAAATGGCATCCAGCGGAAATACTGCGTGAGCAGCGCGGGAACCCAATTCGGGCGAAGGACGGTCGCCGGAACAAGGAGGGCGAAGACTCCGTACCCCCAGAGGGCGCTATCCCGGAGCGTGTCGGCGCCGTATTGCGCCAGGTATGGAAGCGCGCGGGCCGCACCCCACGCGGCGAACGCCAGGTAGAGCCAGGCGATGTGGCATCGGAAGGCCGCCCATCGCTGGGGATTGGTCAACAGGCTGAGCAGGCCTACCGCGAGCACCAGCTCGCCCACGAACACGGGCGGGATGCCCAAATGGGCGAAGGCTCTGCTGAAGAACGCGTACCCCAGCAGCAGCAGTCCCAACAGGGGGACGAACAGCCTCGGAACAAATCGGGGTAACGACGCGGCCACGATCAGGGCGAGTACCACGAATGCGCCGAGCACCGTCGTCACGGGATCGGAGACCACCCGGGTCGCAAGCAGGATGGACCCGAACGTGACGACGATTGGGATCGACCCGATGCGGCGCAGCCCCGACCGGACGGAACCTGCTTCTTCGTACAGCCGTCCGAACACGGTCATGGGGCCCGATGGGTCGGACGAAGCGGCAGGCCCATCATGGGGTGTTTCTCGGGACGCGCGCCGGCATCGCGCCGGCTACCGCGCCGATTTCCGTTTCAAGTTTGCATGGCCGCCGGTGCTCTTGCACGCCCTTCAGATAGAACGCCATGGCTTCACGAAACGTCGTACGGGTGTCATGCCGGGGAGCCCAGCCGAGGCGCCGCAGCTTGGCGATATCCGGCGGCAGGCGACTGGAGTCTTCGTAGCCGACGCCGTAGAAGTCCTCGCCGCTGATGTCTACAACCTCGGAGGTGGGGCGTCGGCCGGTCAACTCTTCGTATAGGTCGATCATGAGCAGAGCGACCTCGCGGATGGTGAGGTCGTTCTCGGGGTTGCCGACGTTGTAAATCTGATTGCGAGTCTGCTCCGGCTGGTCGAGAATGGTCTGAAAGGCGGTGTTCGCGTCGGCAACGTGAAGGAACGCCCGGCGCACGTGCCCGCCGTCCACCAGGCGCAGCGGGCCGCCCGTCAGGAGCGCGGACATGAAGTGCGGGAATACCCGGGGGCCCCCGATCGCGTGTGCCGGAACCAGATAATCGATGCGACTTCCGATGAAGTTGAACGGGCGTATGATGGTGCAGTCGAGGTTCCCCGCTACGCCCTGCGCGTAGAGCACGCGCTCGAGGAGCATCTTCCCGGCGGCATAGATCCAGCGCTGCTTGTGGACCGGGCCGAACACTGAGTCGCTCGTATCTTCCGCGTAAGCTCCTCCCTCGGTGCCTTTGCCATAGACTTCGGCCGACGAATACTGGATCAGTCGCTTGCGGTGCGCCATGCAGAGCTTTGCGATCTCCAGGTTCTGCACGAAATTGAGGTCGAACACCTCCAGCGGCTCGGTGACGTACATGCTGGGATTGGCATAGGCGATCAAATCGACGACCACATCGGCCCGCCGGACCAGTTGCTCGAGCAGCGCCGGCGCCTGCCGGATATCGGCCTCGTAGAAAGTGAATGCCGCGCCCTCGATTCCACTCAGTTTCTCGGATGTGAGATCGATGCCCAGAATGGCGTACTTGCCCGCCGCCAGCAGGTGCTCGACCAGGTGAGTACCGATGAACCCGCCAGCGCCCAAGACCGCCACTACCAGAGGCGTATCTTCGCCGTGCGACGACCCGTTGCGCTGCGCCATATACCCGTTCTTTCCTTCCTCATTGAGTTGTCCCCAGGCACCGTGACGACGAGGTCGCCGGTCGGTCGCCTCATCGCGTGACACGCCGGCCCGACGGTTGAATGTCGTACCGCCTGACGCGAAGGCCCTGGAGTAGCACCTGCCAGACGAAGAGCGGGTTGTTGCGCAGGTAACGTCGCCAGAGCCGCCGCGGCTCGCAAAGCAAACGGAACACCCATTCCAACCCGCTGCGCTGCATCCACCGGGGCGCTTGTCGCTTAAGTCCCGCATGAAAGTCGAACGCGGCGCCAACCCCGATGAATACAGGTGCCTCGAGCCGATGGCGATACTCAGCCATCCAGCGCTCTTGCTTCGGAGTGCTCAGACCCACCCAGATGATGTCGGGCCGCGCGGTATTGATGCGCTGCACCACATCACGATCCTCCTCCGGAGTCAGCGCGCGAAATGGAGGCGAGAACCCCCCGGCGATGAGCAATCCGGGAAACCGCTCCCGCAGGCGCTCGATGAGCAACTCGGGCACTCCGGGCGCACCGCCATAGAAGAAGTGGCGATACCCCGCAGTCCGTGAGCGCTCGCAGCATGCGAGCAGGAGATCGGGGCCGTACACCCGCTCGACCTCTGGAAAGCCATGCATCCGACTCAGCCAGACCAGGGGCATGCCGTCGGGTACCACCATGCCGGCGGCATTGTGAATCGCCCGAAGATGCTCGTCCCGTTGGCTCTCCATGACGCCGTGGATCCCGCTCACGCAAACATACTGCCGGTCCCTCGTGGCGATCCACCGCTCGATCGTGGCCAAGGCGCGCGTCGGGCTGACGGGGTCCACCCCGACTCCCAGGACGTTGACTCGAAGCCTGGTCGACGAGCGATCCTCCGCCGGACCTGCCTCCGTCAAGTCAGCCGGCAGCACGGGGCATGACGAGGCCGCCGTGGAGGGCGCAGGCTGCGCTGCTTGGCTCTTCAGATGTTGCTCGATCCACCGATAGATCTCCTTCAGCCGTTCTCCAACGGGTCACTACCGAATCCCACCCCACCTCCCAGAGCTGGATGGTGCCGCTGTTCCGGAGCCCGACGTGCCAGCTCGGAGGAGGTCAACGAGGTGTCCTCCGCCACCGGCGGGAGTCGACGAATGCTCGCAGCTGTCCCCTCGACCTGAACGCACACCTTGCGGCTCGTCGCGCAACGGGCGTGCGGCCGGGTACCGCCTGCCGCCCGTCCGGCGCGCTCTACGACGCGCCGGTCCCTTTGAGAACTACGGGAATGGTTTTCAGAAGCACCCACATGTCGCGGCGCATCGACCATTCGTCGATGTATTGCAGGTCGAGTCGGATCCAGTCCTCGAAAGTCAGATTGCTTCGCCCGCTGATCTGCCACAGGCATGTAAGACCGGGTCGAACGCTGAAGCGGCGCATCAGCGCGGCCTCGCTGAACCGATGAACGTCCCGGACCGGGAGCGGCCGCGGTCCCACGAGCGACATTTCGCCGCGGAGCACGTTCAGCAGTTGGGGAAACTCATCCAGCGACGACTGCCGCAGGAATGTCCCCACTTTCGTCAGTCTGGGGTCGTTTCGGATCTTGAACACCGGGCCCGTCGCTTCGTTGCGCGACTCGAGGGATGCTTGGAGGGCGTCCGCGTCCGTCACCATCGAGCGCAGCTTGAACATCTTGAACAGGCGCCTGTTGAGTCCGTAGCGGAGCTGGGTGAACAGAACCGGACCGGGACTCGTGGCCTTGATGGCGATGGCAGCGACCAGCAGGAGGGGTGACACCAGGACGAGCCCGGTCGAGGCCCCCACAATATCGATCACGCGCTTTGCCACAAGCCGCCACCCTTCGGGCGATCTGGGAGCGGCGACCACGGACAGGCGGTCGTTCTCGACCTCACTGACCCAGTCCGACGTCTCGAACAAATCGGCCATGTACCTGGCGCGAACGCCCACCCGCTCGCAGCTCTCCAGCACGCGCTGGATCTCCGCATACTGGGACTTGATGGGCAGCACGATCAGGACTTCATCGACCGCCGTACGCATCAAGATGCCCTCCAGGTCCTCCAGCCGGCCGAGCATTGTTCCGCGGTGATCCTCGAACGGGCCCTGGTCGGCAGAATCCACAAACCCCAAGATATTGTAGTTCGCGCCCCTGGTCGCTCCCAACTCGCGGTACAGCCGCTGGCCACGGGGTCCCGCGCCCACGATGAGCGCTTCCCGGGCGGCCCCGGCCTGCTTCAATGGAAGTACCATCCGAATGAGGTTCCGCAGCACCAATACGCCCAGCGTGGTGCCGACCCCGAAGTAAAGGATGGCCGAGTACTTGAAGGCGCCCGTCATGCTCATCAGAGGAAATGCAAGCGCGGCACCGCTGACGAGCGCGCACGCGAGCATCACCCGAAGCGACTCCGATCGGCGACTTCGGATCGCCTGCCAATCGTAGAGCCCTGTCGCGAAACCCAGCCCCCGCCAGGCCGCCGCAAAGGCCACGAGGAGGAGCAGATTCTTCATGGTGATGCGGAGGCCGAGAAAATCCCCGATTCCTCCTGGCATGTCTCCGATGTTCGTGACGATGAACACCGAGACCAGCACGAAGAGCATCACTGCACTGTCGCTGACCCGGAACATTCTGATGTGCAACTTCGTCTTGGAGGCCGCAGCCTCCCGGCGACCTGGGCCGCCCGGACGCTGGCCGGTGAAGGGCGGGTTGCTCACCGTCGCGGCCGGCGGCATGGCAGCCGCCGGGACCGAGCTTCGAGTCTCGCTTGCACAGGCGCCGTCGGGATTGGAGCCGCGTCCCAGCGGCGGCCCAGCCCGGGCCGCTTGCTCGGGAGGAATCGGGAGCCTCATTGAGTTTGCTCGGAAGCGCTGACTTCGTAACTGGCGTTGTACGACCGGTACGAGCTATCGTAGACAGCATCTCGCTTGAAATCGATGTCGTTCAGCACGACGCCGAGCAGCGGCACGCCTACTCGGGTGAGCTGGTCGACCGCATCCGAGAGGGCCGCCGATCCGGTCACCCCCGACCGGGCCACGATGAGCACCGTGTCGGCGTTCAGCCCCAGCACCGAGGCGTCGCTGATGATGTTGACAGGTGGACAATCGAGGATGATGGTGTCGTACTCCTCCTTTAGCCGTCCCAGCAAGGTGGAAAAACCGGGCGATTCGAGCAGAGCGGAAGGGTTCGAAGGAATCGCGCCGGTGGTCAGGAAGTGCAGCATCCCACCGTGGTCGCCCACCTTGATCGAATGGATGGCCTCCAATTCGGGCAGCGATCGCGATAACACCTCGGACAGGCCCGGAACGCGGTCGGCGCCCAGCGTCGTATGGACCACGCCACGACGGAGATCCGCATCCACCAGGAGGACCTTGGAGCCGCGCAGGGCCAGCGTGATCGACAGATTGACCGCGCACGTGGTTTTCCCCTCCTCGGCGAGCGGGCTCGTGATGGCCACGATCTTCACGGGCGGTGACGTGCGCGCGAAGGCGACGTTCGTCAGGAGCAGACTGTACGCCTCAGCGACGATATTGGTCCACCGCGAGGCGGTCAATTCCAGGCCAGTCGCCATAGGTTCACGCCGCAGAGGTTCGGCGACCGGCGGCACTGGGTCGGGGGGCGGAGCTCCGGCACTCAGAAAGGTGAAGATGCGCTCGTTCTCGTGCCGACCGTTCGCGACGGCCAGGGCCATAGGAGATCTGGCGTGCTTTATCTTGCGTCTTCCGGTGATCAGCGCGATCCGGCCGCGCGCTTTGGGGATCCGGGGAATAAGGCCGATCACGGGAACCCCCGTCGCCACGACCACGTCGCGCCGTGAATGGACCGACCCGTCACGATACTCCCGGATGCAGGCCAGGCCGACCCCGAGCATGAGGCCCACGGCGACTCCCGCCGCCAAATTGACCAGCGGCCGCGGGCTGCTGGGTGCACTCGGAATCAATGCCGAGTCCACTACCTGCACGCTGGCATCCGTGACAGCCTCGGCGATCTCGGCCTCGTTCAGTCTGGTCTGCAGAAGGTTGTAGACAGATTCCAGGCTCGTGACGTTGCGCTCCAGCCGAGCGTACTCCAGGTGCCGCCGCGGAATTGCACTGAGTTCGCGCCCGAACATCCCCAGCGTGGAATCCAGGGAGCTGACCTGGTTGCCCAGATTCTGGAGGTGTGTCCGGGTGACCGCGCGCAGTTGATCCTCGAGCGCTTCGATTTTGGCGGTCAACACCAACATGTCTGGGTCTGTCGCGGTAGCCGAGATCATTGCTGCCTTCTCGCTCTCGGCGGTCATGAGGGCGCTGAGCAGCGTTGATGTCGCCTCGTTCCGCAGCAAGATGGGAAGCGCGCTGAGCCTGCGGGAGGTCGAGAGGCTACCGGATCCAGACCCCGCGCTCTCGATCTCGGCGAGGCTCTGGGTGAGCGCCCGCCGCTCGGCCTCGAGGCCGGCGCGCTCGGATTCCTTGGCGATGAGCCGGGCGACCTCGCTGCTGGTCTCGACGGCCGGGTCGAGGAGTCGCTCTCGCTCCCGGAAGCCGCGAAAACGATCTTCGGCCCGGGCCAATTCGGAGCTGACCCGGTGAAGCTGCTCTCGGAGGAACCGAGCGGCGCTCCCGGCTTCCGCCTTTTCGATTGCCTGCCGGCGCGCCAGGTACTGAGCCGCGATCAGATTCGGTATCTGGGCGGCAATCAGCGAGTCGGTGTCGCTGTAACTCAACGTCAGGATGTTGGCCTCGCGGGAGAGTTGACTGACGGCCACCGCCTGCAAACGATCGACTGCATCCGGCAAGGAAGAGACGCTGACCCGAAGCTCCCCGTACCGCGCTGCGACCGGCGTCAGCACAAATGTTACCCCAGGGACATGTACCCTCCCATCCGGCCCGCTCAATGAGATCCGCCGGGCGCTGTCGGCAACGAAGACCGTGAAACGTCCATCCGGACGACGCAACAATTGGTACTCCCCCGCCGCCGCCGCCGGGGAGACGCTGACGCCGCGGACCAGATCGCCACGAGCTACCCTCGCAGGCTCAACAACGGCGAGCTGCAGGCCGAGCAGGCCGGCCGCGTCCTCCTTCAAGGCCCGACTCCCCAGCACCGCGATCTCCGTCGCCAGTTCGCCCCCGGCGACGCCGGTCGAAATCGTCCGGTAAATATCCGGGAGATTCGGCTCGCGAGTCCGAATCCGGAGCGTCGTCGATGCCTCGAAGACCGGAGTCTGACGACTGGTGTAGTAGGCGACGGCGGCTGCGACGGCGACTACGCAGACCATGATGAGTAGCCGATGGCGAACCAGGATGGCCCAGAAGGTCCCGGCTCCCGGCTGCGCCGGGTCCCTGGACCGATCGCCTTGCAGTTCCCACTGTTCGGAAGGGGGCCTATATCGGGTCGGCGATGTGAACAAATGTCACCATTCCACGGTCAGTGGTAGAGCCCGGCAAATATCAGGAACACCGAACGACACAAGACATGCAGTGGCTGACTGTAGTGCTTGAGCCACGATCCCGGCAACACGATAGTTGCCCGTATACAACGACTTCGCCTGGTATCCGTCCAGGGGCTGGACGCCCCTTCGGTGCGCGCAACTCACAAGCGAAATGAGTTGCTGCGGAACCTTCTTGAAACCACGGGCGCGGATGAGGTGTAAACCCTTCGGTAATATCATCTTGTAACAGGCCGCCAACCGTTTCGGCTGAGGGCCTCAAGCGGCTCACTCGGCGATCGCGCAGACCTCCCGACAATTGCGGGTGCCAACCAGTGCTGCAAAGGTTAGGGTCAAGGGTTCGGTTGCGCAAATGATGCGCCAGCCGAAGCGCGATCGGGCCCGCGGAGCCGGCCTCGTTCCGCGTTCGAGTACACTGGTTCACGGTTGCGGCGTGCTCGCAGTGCCGCCAGATTGGGCGGGTGGGAGCGCGGTCACCAGCGAGCATGTTCCGTCGAGAACTGGGTCGAGTGGCAGCCAGGCTGCTGGGCTTTGGACTCTGCTCCCGTAGGTCCGCAGCATCCTGAAGATTCATGATCGAGGGGCAACAGACACCATGAGCACACCCGGGTCTCACTCTATCCGCGTACGCCGGTTGGCGCGGCGCTTTAGGCGGTTCCGGACCGTGTCCGCGGCGTTGGGGGGACTGCTGGGATTGTTTCTGCTCCTGGGCGCCTGCCGCGACGGTACCGAGACCCTGAATATCGAGCCCCCCACCGCAACCCTCTCGTCCGCGGAAACGACTGGAGCGTGGGGGGGCACATTTGGCACCGGGATCGTCGCACTGCACGCAAGCCTGGTCTCCCTCCCGGCAGCCGGGGCTGGGGTGCTGGTTTGGGGGCATACCGGGCTGCCCCACATTTGGGACCTCTCCAACCCAACACCGACCTTTACGTCCTTGGCAGAGCCCGTGGAGCTTTTCTGCGCGGGACACACCTTTTTACCGGACGGCAGTCTCTTCGTCGCGGGCGGGCACGATGAGATCAAAGGTGACGGACATGGCATACCCAACGCCTATCGATTCGTGGACGGGGCTTGGGTCACGGAGCAGCCGATGAGCTTCGGCCGGTGGTATCCGACGGCCACCTCGCTGGAGAACGGAGACGTAATTGCCTACGCCGGTACCGATAACAATAGTGTGAACGTCGCTACCCCCGAACGCTACAATTACAGCACTCGGACTTGGACGCAGCTCACAGGCGCCGTCCGGGGGTTTCCATACTACCCCCGGTCGTTTCTAGATCCCCGCACCGGAAAAGTGTTCTATGCCGGCGAGAAGAGCAGAAGCCGGTGGCTGGACGCGAGCGCCAACGCCGGCCTGGGGAAGTGGAGCTCAAAGACCGCGCTCCGCCAGACGGCCGATCGAAACTACGGCTCGGCAGTGATGTACGAGCAAGGCAAGATCCTCTACGCTGGTGGGGGTGGTCGCCAACTCAGCGCCGGCATCCCACCCACCAACACTGCGGAAGTCATCGATCTCAATCAGGTCAGCCCACAATGGGGCGCGACGGGATCGATGGCGTACGGGCGTCGGCAGATGAACCTCACCATTCTGGCCGACGGCAAGGTGCTCGCGACCGGCGGCACGAGTTCGGTGGGATTCAGCGCTACGACGCTTGCTCGGAAAGAGGCCGAGATCTGGGATCCGGCAACCGGCGCCTGGACGTTGCTGGCCCCCGAGGCAGTCGTGCGCGTCTATCACGGGGTGTCCCTGCTCCTGCCGGATGGCAGAGTCCTGTCTGCGGGAAGCGGGGACGGCCAGGGCCTGCCGTCAGAGACCAATGGGCAAATCTTCAGCCCGCCCTACCTGTTCGACCCGACTGGGGCCCCGGCCGTTCGACCGCTGATTACCAGCGTGTCGGCGTCCGCGCTCAGGTACGGGCAGACCATTACCATCAACACGCCGGATGCAGCCACCATTGCCAAGGTTCACCTGGTCCGGTTTTCGTCGGTGACCCACGCGTTCAATCAGAGCCAGACGCTGTATCGCGCCGGCTTTGCCGTGGGGAACGGAAAGTTGGATGTCGTGGCGCCCGCGAACGGTCGGATGGCCCCCCCCGGCCCATATTTGGTTTTCATCGTGAATACCAGCGGGGTTCCCTCCGTCGCCAAGATCGTCACCCTTTCGCCCTGATCGTTTCCGGCAATGCCGAGCTCTGGTGCTGAACCGAAGCCCGAGCTCCGGATAGCCCACTTCGCCCTTGGCCGGACCAATCCGGAAGCAGCCGATGGCGTTGATAGAACGGTATATCACCTC
>JACCSZ010000426.1 GCA_013812695.1 Gemmatimonadales bacterium
ACGCCGGCCCGCGATACCGCCGTCGTGCTCCCGGCACCTCCGGCCGAGGCTCCGACCCCGGTGCCGGCGCCGGCCGCGCCCTCCCCGGCGAGATCCTACGCCCCAGTGAGAATCGCGTTCGTCGGCGACATCAACCTCGGCACCACCACCCTGCCCGACGGCGTGCCTCCCGATACCGGCCGCGGCCTGCTCGACGCGGCCCGCCCGGCGCTCGTCGGCGATCTTGTCGTCGGCAACTTCGAGGGCGTCCTGGCGGATACGGGCACGTCCGAGAAGTGTGACCGCATGCGCGCCCGCGACGCGCGCCGTCGTCCCGCGCGCACCCGCCGGCGTCAGCCGCCCGACTCGGCCGCGGCCCGCCCGGGGTGCTACGCCTTTCGCACGCCCACCGCTCTCGCACCACGGCTCGTCGACGCCGGCTTCACCCACCTCAATCTGGCGAACAACCACGCGAATGATTACGGCGCGGCCGGCCGCGCGTCGACCGAGCGCATTCTGGACAGCCTCGGCCTGCGCCTGTACGGCCCGCTCGGCCGCATCGCGATCGACACCGTCCGCCGCGGCGACGGCATCACCACCGTCGCCCTGCTGGGGTTCGCCACCTATCCGTACGCGTACGATCTTCTCGACATCGCGCGCAGCGTCGTGGTGGTGGACTCGCTCCGGCCGTTGGTCGATCTCCTCATCGTGACGTTCCACGGGGGATCGGAGGGCGCGCGGGCGCTGCATGTCCGCGAGGCGGCGGAGTCCCTGGGGCGCGAGCCGCGCGGGGACTTGCGGCGCTGGGCGCGCTCGGTCATCGATGCGGGTGCGGACGCGGTCGTCGGACACGGTCCGCACGTGCTCCGCGGGATCGAGTATTACGGCGGCAAACCGGTGGCCTACTCGCTCGGCAATTTCGTGACCTACCGCGGCTTCAACCTGAGCGGGCCGCTGGGCGTGACGGGCGTGCTGCAGCTCGAGTTCGCGCCCGACCGGCGGCTCCAGGGTGCGCGGCTCGTGCCGATGGTGCAGCGACCGCGCGAGGGACCGGCCCCCGATCCGGAGCGCTCGGCGCTGGAGCTCGTCCGCCGGCTCTCCGCCGACGACTTCGGGGAGGACGGCGCGCGTATCGCTCCGGATGGCGAGATCAGCGCGCCCCCCTGAGCTTGCGACGCTCCACGCATGCGCCTATCGATTCCCCATGACCGAGGACCTACCCGGCGCCGAGCACGGTGAGCCTCCGAGCCCGGCCGCCATCGCCGCGACCGAACACCCCGTGCAGATAACCGTGGGCCTCATCGAGGACGACCGGGTGCCCGAGGCCATGGTGTGCATGGGCAGCTATCGCAACGGCAGGCTCATCGCGCGTGCCGTGCTCCCTCCCGAGGCGTGGGCGCAGATCGAGGAGCTGGGCATCTTCGCCGAGCCGGTGCAGATCGTCCTGGTGGCCCGCGCGGCGCCGCCGGGCCTGCAGTGCCAGTTGTACGCGATGGTGCCGCTTCCCGATGGGGAAGAGGTCCAGGACGAGGAGCCGTGGAGCGCGAGCGTGCCCGGCTCGTCCTACGAGTCCGCGGTGGGTGAGGATGACGAGGACGAAGCCGACGAGCCAGCGGTGGCACCGATCCCGCTCGGCAACATCGTGCGCTACGAGCGCGACCGGGTCCACCTCGAGAGCCTGCCGCTCGAGGCGGTGGACGTGCTGCGCCGGATTATCGATGGAGAGACCTCGGAGGTCGTGGACCGGGCGCTCTCGGATCTGCTGGGACTGTAGGCTGTCATGGCGGTCATGGCGGTCATCCTGAGCGGAGCGAAGGATCGGGTAGCCTAGGCGAGTGACGCTCGGGGCTCACTCGCATCAACGGTCCGATCCTTCGCTCCGCTCAGGATGACAGCGAGGCCCCCTCGCCCACCACGATCCCCTCACACGAACGTCCCCACCCGGAACCGCCAGATCCGCCCGAGCAGATCCTCCAGGTGCCCCTGCGTGCTGAACACCTCTACGGCTGCGGCCGTGGACGCGGCGTTCACGCCCCACAGCGAGGCGCGCTTGAGATCGCCCTCGAAATCCGCCTGCACGAAGACTTCCTCCTCCCGGCTGTGGACCGTCGGCAGGAACGTGCCGAACTCCCGCGCCACGCCGTTCACGCCGGGTCCGCCGATCGCGATGGTCGGGTTCATGTGGAAGATGCGGTTCTCCAGGTACCAGACGTCGCCCACCACCACCGCACGGCGGTAGGCATGGCCGGCCCCGCGGCGGTCGATTTCGGCCTTGAGCAGGTAGGCGAGCGGTCGGTCGCGCTCCTCGGCGGTAAGGGAGGAGCCCGTCACCAGCACGATGGTCTCCTCGGTGTCCACGAGCTTCATGTGGTCGAACGTCCTCTCGTTCCTAGGGCGACACGCTGTCGGCCGGTGGCGGCGCGGTGCGCTGGTTCCGCTCGAACTCGCGCTCCCGCTCCTTCCGAAGGCGCATGTCGCGGATCATGATCTTGAACGCCTCGAGATTGTCCGCCCGCTGAGCCGCGAATTGGAGATCGGTGCGCAGATCCATCAGGTGATTGTACGCGCGGTTCTGATCGACGTTCCCGGCGGGAATCGGGAGCAGCGCCAGCACGGCGGCGGGAATCTTGAGGCCGGCGATGTAGATGTGCTGCGAATCGAGGCCGAACTTGTTGCCCGCGATCTCCTTGGTCCAGCTCGGCAGTGCCGGAGCCCGCGACATCGGGTCGCTCGCGATCGAGTCCAGATAGCCCTGCACGATCGCCGTCACGGCGCTGTCCACCAGCGCGACGTGGCTCCGGGTCAGCCGCCGGGCCAGCTCGTCCGGCGGGAGCGGGAGGGGACGGACCCAGAGCCGTCCATCGGCGAGCCCGGGCCCGATGCGGCCGATGCCGGGGCGCGGCCGGGGCGCGGG
>JACCSZ010000185.1 GCA_013812695.1 Gemmatimonadales bacterium
CCAGTCGTACATCCGCCGGGACCAGAGCGGCACGATCCGCTCGATCGCCGCGGCGGGCAGCAGCTCGAGGAACCGTCGCTGCCAGCGATGCGGCACCGTTCGCCGCAGGCGGTAGAGCCAGCCGCGCTTGGGCGCGCGGCCGGTCCGGTGCTCGTCCACCCGGGCCAGGATGTCCGCCAGGAGATCGGACCATCCCGGGTTCGGTCCCATGCCGTGCACGGCAAAGGCGATGACCAGCGTCTCGGCCGGGACGCGCTCGATGATCCGTCCAACGGCGGCGTCGAGACCTTCGTAGAGGTCGAGCAACGCATCAGTGGGCAAATCATCCGGCGCCGCGGGTGGCGTGCCCGGCTCGACCTGCGAGCGATCCCAGAGGTAGTGGCCGGCACGATGCACCGCGCCGAAGACGACGCACGCGAACTGCCACGGATGGCGATCGATCAGCTCGAGGGTGATGTCCCGGAGCTGCTCGGTGGCCATTCGCAGGGCAGCGGCGAGCCGCGCGTGCGATTCCGGGCTCTGGCGGCCATACTCCTCGCGCGGCATGGCCGGCGCGCCGAACCGCTGCTCGAGCTCGCCCCACAATCCCGTGGGCCAGGATCCGCGGCCGATCAGGTCATGCGTCCCCCAGCCGCCGAGGTACACACCCTTGAGCGGCCGGGGCCGGCCGAGGGCCATGGGGACGTCGACGATCAGGGTCACCGGCCCAGGCTCCGGCCACGCTTCCCAGAACGGGACCGCCGACGTCCACTCCGGCGTCGGCACCTCGACCCGCATCGCCCCCGGCCGCCACTCCTTGTTGTGGAAGACGCCGTGACGAGCGACGGGCTGCCCCGTATAGAACGTCGGCCACACGCCGCCGGTGTAGAGTCCGGCGGGCGACCGGAGCCGGCCCGTGGTGCCGCGACCGGCGAGCTTCGCCAGGTGGGGCAGGCGGCCCGCGCGGATCAGGCGCTGCACCAGATCGTGGTCGGCGGCGTCGAGGCCGAGCATGAGAATGCGCCCGTTGCCGCTCATGCGTTTTCGCTCATGCGCGCGCTCCGACGAGTCTCTGGTAGACCTCCGTCACCTTCCCGGCCACCTGGCCCCAGCCGTGGCGCGCCGTGACCTCGCACCTGGCCGCCCGGCCCAGTGCGTCGGCCAGGGCCGGCTCTCGCAGCAGCCGCACCAGCGCCGCCGCGAACGCCTCGACGTCTCCATCCCGCACCACCAGCCCCGTCACGCCATGCCGCAGCGGACCACACGAGCTCTCAAAGGAGACGATCCCACGCCCCGCGGCCATGTAGTTGAGCACCTTCTGCGGCACGCCGGTGCACTCGACCCGTGGATTGGCCAGCACATCGGCTTCCGCGAGACGCAACGGCAGGCTCGCGTACTGGCTGTCGGCACGAGAGACGGCGGCGGTGATCCCGAGCGCGTCCATCGCCGGCAGGAGATGCCCGATGCTCGCGGCGGTCACGAGCACCAGTGTGGCCTCGGGTAGGGATTGGCGGACCAGCCGGAACGCATCGAGCAACAGTCCCACGCTCTGGTACTCGGCGAGGTTTCCGGCGAAGACGATGCGCCGCCGGCTGTCGGCGCGAGGGCCCGCGGGACTCGCCGTCAGGAAATGCCCGTGCTCGACGCCGCTCGGGATCATCGAGGTCCGGCCGGCGGGGACCGCGCCTTCCGAGATCAGCCACCGCTGCATGTTCTCGCTGACGGCGATGACATGGTCGGCGCGTCGCGGCAAGGCTCGATCGAGGCGCTCTCCCAGCCGGGCCAGCATGCGCCGCGGCAGCGGCACCCGATACTGCGGCAGCTCCGGAGCGAGCAGCGTATGGGCATCGTAGACGAGCGGCACGCCGCGACGGCCGGGGCGGGCCAGGAGCGCCACGATCAGGCTCTCGTAGTGGTGGGCATGGACCACATCGAATGCTTCGGCGTCGAGCAGCCGGCGTACCCGCACCCACAACAGCGGATCGAGATATGCGAGCTTGGCGAGCGACGGGCCGGGGGTGGTATCGTGCGGCGCGCCGGAGGAAGCCACCCGGTGGAGGCGATAGTTGACCGCAATCGACTGGTCACCGACCGGATACGTGGCGACGTGAATCTCATGGTCGAGGTTCGCGAGCGCCTCGGCCATGCGGTGGACGCGGATCGGCGTGCCCCGTGGCCATGGCAGCGGGCAGGCCGCGATCATCAGGACGCGCATCGGCGTCAGGCCTCGACCCAGCGGCGGACGGCGCGCCAGTACGCTCGCAGGACGAAGTCGGCCGCGGATGCGCAGTAGCGGCCGAGTGGGTGTTGGCGCACATGGCGGGTCAGCGGCAGCGGGCCGTCCCGCAGGATCTCGGCATCCCCCACCCGGCGGTCGCGCTGGATTGCACGCCGCTCCGCGAGCACTCGTCGGCGGCGGGCCAGCAGCGACCGGAGGGCACGCCACCAGACTGCCGCATGTCCTTCGCTCGCCAGCCAGATCACCTGGATGACCTCGAGCGCCAGCAGCGCGGGCGACAGCACGACGAGCGTACGGGTCGCGTAGCAGCGGAGGACGATGAGCCACCTGTTCAAGGTCAGGTAGAAAACCCGCGCCTCCGTCGGCGTCTGGCCGGGCCGGTAAGAGAGGCCTGCGGTTCCCGATCCATGCCGGACCGTAGCGGCCGGCTGAACCCACAAGGCGTGGCCTGCCAGTCGCGCCCGAACGCCGAAGTCGTGGTCCTCCAGGTTGAAGCCGAGCGACTCGTCGAACGGCGGGCCCCCACGCCACAGGCGGCGATCGATCAGGAAGCAGGCGGACACCATCGACGTCGTCGGCGATGGCGCGGCGTCGAGACCGGCGACGGCCAAGTCCGCGTGGCGCGTCGACATGAGTCCGAGAAAATGGCAGTCCGCGCTGTCGAACTGGACCGTCGTGGGATCGCTGTCGTAGAGCACGCGTGGGGCGACGGCGAGGCACTCGGGATGCTCGGCCAGGTGCGCGACCAGGCATGCGCCCGTTTCGACGCCCAGCCGGACATC
>JACCSZ010000186.1 GCA_013812695.1 Gemmatimonadales bacterium
CATCAGTGGAGACACAACACCAACGAGTGCGCACACGACCATCCGCGATGCACACGCAACCATCATCAGTGGCGACGCGACACGAACGAGTGCGCACGCGACCACCCGCGATGCGCACACAACCATCTTCAGTCGCCATGCAACGCCCTCGAGCGCGCACGCAGCCGCCTCGACCTCGCACGCGACGAGCTTTGGCCTGCACGGAACGGCCCAGGGCCCCGACGCGATCCCTCCGGTTCCGCACCGCTGAGCCTTCAGCGAAAGCGCGGGACCGGGGCTGGCGCCCCCCGTGACCGACGAGCTAACCTGGGGGACCATGCCCACCTCCGAGCCCTTCGCCACCGCCCTGCTGCTGGCCATCGCCGGCCTCCTGATGGGGGCGAGCGTCCTGTTCAGCCGGGCGTCGAACCGGATCGGCGTGCCGATCGTGCTCCTGTTCCTGATCATCGGCATGCTGGCGGGCGCCGAGGGCCTGGGCCGGATCGAGTTCGAGGACTACGGGTTCGCGTTCCGGCTGGGGTCGCTGGCGCTGGCGCTGATCCTGTTCGACGGCGGGCTCAACACGCCGCTGGCGGCGCTCCGGCGGACCTGGGCGCCGGCGGGGCTGCTGGCGACGGTGGGGGTGGCGCTGACGGCGGCGCTGATCGCGGTGCCGGCGCACTACTGGGGGTTGAGCTGGCCGCAGGCGTTGCTGCTGGGCGCGGTGGTGTCGTCCACCCACGCCGCGTCGGTGTTCGCGGTGCTCCGGGGGAGCGGGCTCCAGCTCAAGCGGCGGGTGGGGACGACGCTCGAGCTGGAGTCGGGGCTCAACGATCCGGTGGCGGTCATTCTCACCGTCGCCCTCACCGCGAACCTGCTCGATCCGGGCCAGGCGGACGCGTCCGGGATCGCGCTCGACGTGGTGCGCGAGCTGGCGCTCGGGGCGGCGCTCGGCGTGGGGGTGGGGTACGGGGGGCGCGAGCTGCTGCGGCGGTTTCCGCTCCCGACGGGCGGCCTGTATCCGGCGCTCACGCTGGCGCTGGCGCTGCTGGCGTACGGGGTGACGACGCTGCTGCACGGGAGCGGGTTCCTGGCGGTGTACCTGGCGGGGATGATCCTGGGGAACGGCCCGCTGCCCTACCACAACGGCCTGCTCCGGGTGCACGACGCGCTGGCCTGGCTGGCGCAGATCGGGATGTTCCTGATCCTGGGGCTGCTGGTCTTTCCGAGCGGGCTGGTGGAGGTGGCGGGTCCGGGGGTGGGGCTGGCGCTGCTGCTGGCCTTCGTGGCGCGTCCGCTGGTGGTGGCGCTGTGCCTGGCGCCGTTCGGGTATCCGCGGGTGGAGACCCTGTACATCGGGTGGGTGGGGTTGCGGGGGGCGGTGCCGATCGTGCTGGCGACGTATCCGGTGCTGGTGGGGGCGCCGGGGGCGGAGCGGATCTTTCACCTGGTCTTCTTCATCGTGGTGGTCAACGCGCTGGTGCCGGGGGGGACGGTGGCGTGGGTGACGCGGCGGCTCGGGCTCCAGAAGGCGGAGCTGCCGGCGCCGCACGCGGTGCTGGCGATCGAGTCGCGGCTGCCGCTCGAGGGCGAGCTGCTGTCGTTCTATATAGATGAGGCGCTGGTGGTGGCGGGGATCGCGCTGGAGGAGCTGGACTTTCCGGAGGGGTCGTCGGTGATGCTGATCGTCCGGGGGAACCGGCTGGTAGCGCCGAAAGGCTCGGCGACGCTGGAGCCGGGGGATCATGTGTATGTGGTGACGCAGGCGGAGGATCGGGGGTTGATGCAGCTGATGTTTGGGCGGCCGGAGGCGGAGTGACGTCCGCGTCCACTGGATCCTACACCAACTTGCGCCCGCCACGGGAACTCGCATCGTCAGGTATCGGTCGTGAACGTACTCAGCTTCTTGAACTTGGAATCGACGATCACGACGTTCCAATAGCCAGGATCGGAGCCCAGTGATAGTCCGGATCCAGTACCGCGAACGGTTCCGATCTTGATGACGTACAGTCGTCCGGACGACCCCGTCCCACTGGGCGGCCACGGCAGCCTCAAATGCTGTTCTCGCCTTACGGCAGGTCGCCTCCTGAGTCACGAGGGTAAGCTGGTTGGCCGGCACCAACGGCAGCTTGAGGGTGTTGCGGCTATTCAGATTGTCCCCCTAAAGTCGCGGACGAATAGCGGCCGAGATACCGCATGAGCGAGGCAGAGCTTGCATCGGCGGCCCGGCACACCGACTGGGCGAGGGCTGCCGGAGGCGAAGTAGGGGGTTGATCTCAAAGTTTAGGCAGAACACAAATGACAGACCGACAATTCAAGTGAGGCCGGGACTGACGGGTTGTTGACGATTCGTTGTAGGGTTGGCATAGTATCTATGCTCGCCTCTCATCTCGAGTTGATATGGTACCGCAACATCATCTGCGCTGCTTGGGACATCCAGCGCTCTTCTCGCCCACCGGCGAGCCGATTCGTTTCCGCACTAAGAAACATCTCGCACTGCTAGTCTACTTGGCGGTCGAACTTCACCGCAACCACCGTCGCGATCGCCTCGCAGAGTTCCTATGGCCTAAGGCCGAGATGCCGGAGGCCAGGCATTCACTTGCGACGGCGCTCTCAATTCTCCGGCCGCGTCTAGGGTCAGAAGCTCTAGAAACCACGCGCGACTACGTCAGGCTGCACATGGAACGGCTCTCACTTGACTTGTTTCACCTAACAAGCAACGACATCCTGAGTTCGGAAGTTATCGGGCTTTCGGACGTAGGTGCGTTCTTAGACGGCTTCGAGATTCCCGATACACCCGAGTTTGGGCTGTGGAAGGATCGCCAGCAAGCGCGCTTTCTCCCGATGATTAAAGGCGCGCTTGTCGAACGGATTGATCGATGTCGGCGCACCGGCAATTCACGCCAGATCGAGCAACTGGCGGATCGGATGTTGGTGCTCGACGAACTAAGTGAGGAGGCAATACGCGCAAAAATTGAGGCGCGTGCTATGGCCGGTGATCGGTTAACGGCCCTCAAGGTTTTCGAAGATTGGAAGGAGAGACTGTGGGCGGAACTAGGGGCGAAGCCTTGTGGTTCTCTAGAACGGATGGCTGTGACGATGAGGCGTGGAGGATGGGAGCGAACATCGATCAGCGACATCCGGGCAGTCCCGGCGGAGCGCGGCCGAGAGCGAGCTTTCATCGGGCGAGCTGCGGAGTATGGGTTGCTTTACGAGACTTGGGAACACCTGAAAGCAGGTCGCCCTGAGCACACATTGGTGCTGGGCGACTCAGGTGTAGGAAAAACGACGCTTGTGGAGAGACTCACTAGTGCTGCCAGTCTGCACGGTGCTGCGGTGGTGAGAGTTCAGGCACACGACCCAGAGAGGAATGTGCCTTTCGCTACACTTGGCGGCCTAATATCGGGACTACTTAATCAATCAGGTGCTTCAGCTGCCAGCGCTGAGGCTCTAGCCGAGTTAGCCCGCACAGCCCCCGACATTCGTCGGCGTTTCCCAATGTTGCCCCTCGCAATGGATAGTCACGGGGAAACGGCACGCATCCGACTAGCAGAATCCTTCCATGAGTTAGTGAGAGCCGTTGCGGAGGAGCATCCACTAATTTTGATCGTGGACGACTTGCACCTTGCGGATGAGGCGAGCCTTTCAGTCATCCATCTCGTGCTGCGCCGGGCCAGTGATCAGCCAGTTTTGGCGCTGTTCACCGCGCGTCCAGTCGAACTCGAGAAATCATCTCAAGCAGTCGTTCTCCGAGACAGCATGGCTCGCTTGGGAAGTCGGGAGATCTGCCTAGCCCCTCTGAACCAGGAGGGAACTGGCGAACTTCTCGATTCTCTCCTCCACACCGATGCAGTTAAGCCGGTGCCGAGCATCCGCCGGGCTCTTATTTCCGCCAGTGGTGGCATTCCAATGGTTTTAGAGCTGTTGGTTCAAGACTGGCGGGCCAACGGAAGTAGGGCGTTAGCGCTCGCCCTTGACGCCATGACTACGGACTTCTCGGGGAATATCGACCCAAGTGCCGCCTATGGACACATCCTGTCTCGCCTGACTGGGGCCATGAACCCAATCGCGCGGAGCGCTCTCGACCTAGCGTCAATACTTGGCTCCAGGCTCAGCGACCTCTCTATCTATGCTGTGGTCGATCTGAGTTTGGCTCAGACTATGGCGGCGTTAGGCCAGCTCACCGAATTGCGGATCCTTCGCGAAGGTGCCAAAGGACTGGAGTTTACTAATGAGCTCGTGCGAGCGCATGCTTATGCAGCTATTCCATCTGCTGTACGAAAGGCGCTTCACGCGTCCGTTGCGGACAGACTCTTTCATCCTGAAGGCATGGCTCAATCCGCTCCTGGCTTGGAGATCGCTTGGCATACCATGAGAGCAGGGCGCCACGAAGAGGCGATTCCTTATTTGCTTGAGGGTGCAACTCTTGCTCTGCGCTCTGGTGCGCCGCAAAGCGCTGAAACCGCGCTCTCGAGTGCATTACCTGGGTTGGAGGGGAATGATCTTGTAAACGCTACGATACTTCTCGTTGAGGCACTGCAGGAGCAAGGACGATGGCGCGAATCGCTTGATGCGATTTCGGATATGGGAACCGCCTGCAATGACGGCCGCGACCAGGAAATGTTCGCTCTCGCCGCGCTCGCTAAAGCGAACCTCGGTCCGTTGAGCTCCTACGAACTAGTCGAGATCGTGCCATTGCTTAAGGACATCATGCGGTCTTGCCCTCACATTGTTAGTAGAATACGAGCTGCTCGAGTGGCTGCACATACTATTTCGCCTTGGAGAAACCGGAAGCTCGCGAGCGAGTTTCTTGAGATCGTCGACACTATTCCGTATCAGCAGCTCGACATCGAGGCAAGAGGACTATATGGGCTCACGCGAGCTATACTCTTATCGCATGCTGGAAGTCTTGAATTGAGTTTCGAGCAGGCTAGATCCTCTCTCCAAGACCTCGAAACGCGAGGGATCACGAACACCGTGTTGGCCCAACTCCAAATGGGGTTGGGTGTGCTCAGGGGACGACAAGGGCGGTATGAAGAGGCGGCCCAACACCAAGAGCGCGCGCTGAGGACAGCCTTCTCCATGGCCAACGACACGCTCATACAAGTCAATGCCGCCAATTTGGCGCTTTACTACGGAAGGCTAGGCAGGTATGACGAACAACTTAGAACGGCCTGTAGTAGCCCAAGCACAACCGCCTTTGGAGGTGTCAAGTTGGTGGATTTGCAGCTCGCATTCTGTGTTGCCTTCGCGCACGCGATCTTGGGGAGGCCTACCGAAGCGGTAGCAGCTATTGAGGCAGCTGAGGCTGCACTTGGGTCTGATACGCCGACCTGGATAATCCAGTCGTGGCTTTTTTGGAAGGCTGACGCACTGGCGGTGGCTGGCTACCGTGAGACGGCGTGTGAGGTTGCCACGCAAGCGGTTCATGGGTTTGGCATGACCCTCGAGTCTAACGCCTTCGCGGGTCCCTTCGCGCGCTGGACCGCAATTACTTGTCTTGGCGAAGCCGGTGAAGAGCAAGGCAGAAAGGTTGTTGCGGCGCTCGAACAGGACCTGGAGGAATACGACGAAATAGACCAGGTAGAGATTCTATGGGCTAACGCGCACTTTGGCGGCCGCCCGGGAGATGATTATCGCCATCGAATATCGCAGAAAGTTGGGCAACTTCCAGCTTGCACTACAATGCAGTTGCGTTCGCTAGGAGTAACTCAGTTCATATAGTAAGATTCGCACCTCTTTGTGCATTGAGCGCCACCGCAAATATCATCCCAGCCATTCACAATGGTTAGGGCGAAGCCCTGAAGGCAGGATAACGTCGATCTTGCGGCGGAGAAAGGTTAGGCTCCGCGCACTTTCCACAGACTTCCTGACGGCCAGCTTACGCGGCGAGAGCGCAGAGGACCCGCGTCCAATACCGCGGTACCAGTTGACCCCGAGATTAGCCGCCTGACCGCGACCGATGAGATGGCAACATCAACCAAGTCTGCATCAAACTGGGTGCCTTTACACTTTTGGAGTTCAGCTATCACGACCTCTAATCCTAAACGTTTGCGATAGGGGCGGTCGGTTGTCATTGCATCGATAGTGTCGGAAATTAGGATAATTCTGGCAGCAAGTGGAATCGCGTTTCCGGATAACCCGCTCGGGTACCCCTGACCATCCCATCGCTCGTGGTGATGCCGAACCGAATCCTGAATGAATCCCCGAAACTTCGAAATAATCCCCACCAGCTCAGCGCTCCGAGTTGAGTGGGTTTGCATGAGGGCGGTCTCCTCATCCGTCAAGCGGCCTTCTTTCCGCAAGAGCGGGGCAAATCCTTCGTGAATCTTGCCGACATCATGAAGTAGAGCCGCAGTTTCGACTTGTTCAATCTCTTGCGCAGACAAACCAAGCTCAACAGCAATCGCATGCGAGAGCGCGCTAACACGAACAGAGTGACCGGATGTGTACGGATCGCGTGCTTCTATGGCTTTCACCATAAGCTGCAGCAGCTCCTGGCCACTATTCTGCAACTGGTGATATAGACCGTAAACGTGGCGAGCAGCGACTACCGGTAGAATCACGCCTACCAAACCTATCGGTCCGAAGCCGACTCGACGTTCTACGACTGAATACAGCCAAGCGACCAATAACGAGATGAGACTCGCACCCATGTCATACCCGATGACACCGCGGGTGTTGAGACTCCAAACTTCGCGGAATGAACGTTCGGAACTCACAGAAACTACAAGACTTACGAGAGCAGAATTCACCAGAAAGTACGAACTTGCGAACACGAAGAAGAGGCCAAGGTCGCGCTGCAGCTCTCTTGAGGAGAGAGCAATCGCTTCAGATAAATAGGATGGTGGTGTTACTCCCCCCAAAGAGCTATATACAAGCGAGGCGGTAACCACGGCGACAATTCTTTGAGAAACATTAAATACCAACTTTATGGGCTTATTCCCCCGAGCGAGCTCGCCCAGGAAAGTGGACACACCAGCCACGAGCCCACTCCAAAATCCTCCGAAAAGCAGACCAGCCGCGATGTGCATAATAAAGGACGTGGAGCCCTTTGCTTGCACGCGCAGCTGAGTATTCAGCGTTTCGAGCACGAAAGCGATTACAACAAAACTTCCAAATGCCCACCAGCCCGGAAAGGCGAGGGGGTCACTCTTCGCAACCGTAGCGAGAGCTATAGCCGCCGAGGTTACGATAGAAACTACTAAAAGGGTACGTTGGTCACGGTTCATTCTTGAGCGAATTCAAGGATGGGGATCCAGGTCCAACCCCAACTGGCGTTTAGCCCCAGGTCTGCCCTTCACTCCTGCCAAACATTCCAGCAAGGAGGTAGGCAACCTTCGCGAGCAAATTGACTTTCAACATGAGCGTCACTCCCGTTCGAGAAATTCCGAACCATCAGGAAGTGGCAAGCCTCGCTATGGCCCACCAGACGCTCCGCTCGCTCATTATCCGCTAGTCTTCGCTATCCATACAGCCCTACGTACGACGAAGACCGGGATCCCCGTACCCTTGTGTCCTTTCGATTGTGGGTTGGCGTGCACGTCCGTGCCCCGTACACCCCCCGCCCCAACACCCTCCTGACGCCACGGGCGCACCCCTGGTGCGCCCACACGCGTGCCATCTCAGTCTCGGCCACACCGGGCACGGCCACGAACCCCGCCCGGACACAGTCACGTCACACCCTGGTCACCTCAGCTCGGCCGGCGCGCCTCCGTCCACCGGTTGGTCGCGTCCAGCACCGCGAACACCGCCGCCCGCTCGGCGCTCTCCTTGATCTCCGACGTCCCCGTCATCAGGATCGTCTCCCGCCCGCCGAGCCCCTGCACCGCCACGAAGGCGAACTCGCGGTCGAACCCCTCCACGATCTTGGCGCCCTCGAGCGCCACCGACGACTCGGTCAGCAGCCGGTCCAGCACCCCCACCGCCGCCTTGGCCGCCGCCTCGACCCGGCTCCGCGGGGTGTCGCTCGACTCCTCCTCCGCGCTCTCGACCCGCCCCCGGTACGAGAGCGTCACCGTGATCGAGATCCGGTGCTGCCGCTTGCCCGGCGCCACCATCATGTTCTCGAACAGCAGCGTCCGCTGCATCACCCGGTCGCGCACCGTGTGCGCCTCGAGCGCCTCGATCGGCCTGACTTCCGCCGTCTGCGCGATGCTGATCTTCCGGTGGTCGATCTTGAGGCCGAGCTGCGCCAGCAGCGCGCTCTCGATGTTGCGCACGAGCTGCTTGGGCTGGAGCCCCGCGTGGGCCAGGATGTGGACCTCGCTCACCTCGCCCAGCGGTGTCGTCACCACCCGCGCCGAGAGGATGCCCTCGAGGCTGGTCAGCAGGTTCTCCGCCCGGCGCACGCCCCACGGGTCCGGCACGCCCTCCGGCGGCGTCGGTCGGCCAGACGTCTGGGGGGACGGCTGGCGAGTACTGAATCCCGTCACGTTCTTATCCTTCGCGTCCTGCGTAGAGTGTCATTGCTGCTCTCGGCCCACCCTCGGCACCGCGGCCTTGCCGGCGCACCGATCTCAAGCGACCGCGTTCCGTCCCGCGGCCTTGGCGCGGTACAGCGCCCGGTCCGCGCTCACCAGCAGGTCGGTGTCCGACGGCTCCCGCGGATCGAACTCCGCCAGCCCGATGCTCACCGTCACCAGCCCCGCCGGGTAGCCGAGCCGCCGCCCCACGCCCTCGATGCCCGCCCGCAGCGCCTCCGCCACCCGGGCGCCGCCCTG
>JACCSZ010000212.1 GCA_013812695.1 Gemmatimonadales bacterium
TCCCCGCCGTTTCGCTCGCCCTGGCCGCTGGCGCCTGCTCGACCACTGCATCGCGCGCGCCCGACAGGGCGACAGCCGCCGTTGCCGTCAGCGCCCCGACGCTGACGCCTCAACCGAGCGGCACGACGCGCCGCCTCCAGGCCATCAGTCCGGTGAGTGATCGGATCGCCTGGGCCAGCGGTGTCGGCGGCACCTACACGGTCACCGTGGACGGCGGCGACACCTGGCGGGCCGGCGTCGTGCCGGGCGCCGATAGCCTCGAGTTCCGGGACGTCGAAGGCGTGAGCCAGCGCGTCGCGTATCTGCTCGCTGCCGGCCCCGGAGACCGCTCACGCATCTACAGGACGGCGGATGGGGGACGATCCTGGTCGCTCCAGTTCACCAGCCGCGATACCAGCGCCTTCTATGATTGCTTCGCCTTTTGGGATGACCGCCGCGGCTTCACTATGAGCGACGCCGTGGCCGGACGGTTCCCCGTCGTGGCCACCACCGACGGGGAGCGCTGGACCGACATCGGCGACCGGCTGCCACCGGGGCAACCCGGAGAAGGCGCGTTCGCCGCCAGCGGCACCTGCACGGCCACGGCCGGTGCCGCGCACGGGTGGATCGCCACCGGAGCCGCGGCGCAGGCTCGAGTGTTGGCGACGACCGACGGCGGCACCACCTGGCGAGCCTCCGCCGCGCCGGTCGGCCAGGGGACACCGACCTCCGGCGGCGCGAGTGTGGCCTTCCGCGATACGCTCAACGGCATCCTGGGCGGCGGGGACGTTGCGGCACCCGATTCGTTCGCCGACAACGTCGCCCGCTCGGGCGACGGCGGCCGGACCTGGGCGCTCGCGACCCGGACACCGTTTCGGGGCGCGGTCTTCGGGCTGGCCTACGTGCCCGGGCAAGCGAGTCGGACGGTGGTCGCGACCGGACCCAGCGGCGCCGCGTGGTCGGCGGACGAAGGCGGCCGCTGGACCACTTTGGCGGACGTGAAGGATTACTGGGCGGTGGCGTTCGCGAGCCCGCACGCCGGATGGCTGGTGGGGACCGAGGGCCGGATCCTCAGGATGAGCTTCTGACTCCCCGCGCTCGGACTATGCGTCCTTGAGCCGGTACCCGACCCCCGGCGTTCTGCAGCCAGCCGTTGACGGTCATGCTAAAACCTTTTCGGGCGGAGCAGCGTGTGCAGCAGGTAGGCGAGCACCGCCAGCGCCACCGCGAGCCCGCTCAGCGATGCGACGCTCATCGAGATTCATCGTGTGAGGAGCGCTGGCCGAGCCGGCGCATAGTGGGGCAGCGGTATCAAGACGGTATCAAGACGGCTGGGGCCGGGGTGAACCTTCTGGACGTTCGAGCCCGTCCGGTCTACTGTGACAATCCCGGCCTCTTCATCATCCTGGCCGGGACCGCCGGCCACCTTCTAGTGCCGATACAAATAACCGACCAACGACGGAGACAGCACATGGACACCAAGCAGATCGGGCAGCGGCTGGTCGAGCTCTGCCGCGAGGGCAAGAACGGCGAGGCGCACGCCACGCTGTACAGCCCGGAGATCGTCAGCGTCGAAGCCTTTGCCCCGCCGGGCATGCCGGCGGAAATGCAGGGAATGGAGGCGATCGCCCAGAAAGGTGAGTGGTGGACCCAGAACCACGAGGTGCACTCCGCCACCGCGAAAGGTCCCTACACGCTCGGAGATCGGTTCTCGGTGATCTTCAATTTCGACATCACGCCCAAGACTGGACCGGAGAGCGGGAAACGGATGCAGATGGAGGAAGTGGCGGTGTACACGGTCCAAGGTGGGAAGATCGTGCGCGAGGAGTTCATGTATTGAGCGGCCGATGCGCGCGGTGATCTATACCGGGGCCGGAGGTGCCGAGGTCATTTCTATCGGCGAAGTTCCCAAGCCCGAGGTCCGGCCCGGGCACATCCGCGTAGGGGTCCGTGCGGCCGGGCTCAATCGCGCCGACCTGATGCAGCGCCGCGGCCAGTACCCGGCGCCGCCGGGTTGGCCGGCCGACATCCCGGGGCTCGAGTACGCCGGTGAGGTCGAGGCCGTGCGCGGCAGCTCGCGATGGAAGACCGGCGACCGCGTCATGGGACTGGTCGGCGGCGGCGCGCAGGCCGAACTGGTGACGGTGCACCAGGACGAGGCGTTGCCCATCCCGGACGGCCTCTCGTTCGAGCAGGCGGCAGCGATCCCGGAGGCGTTTCTCACCGCCTACGACGCGCTGGTCACTCGGGGCCGACTGGCCGCTGGGGAGCGCGTGCTGATCCACGCGGTGGGGAGCGGGGTCGGGACCGCGGCGGCGCAGATCGCCAAGCACCTCGGCGCTACCGTCATCGGCACCTCCCGGAGCGCCGACAAGCTGGCACGCGCCACGGTCTACGGACTCGACCACGGTATCGACACCACCCGGACCGCTTTTCGCGACGCCGTCGGCGATCCCGTGGACGTGGTGCTCGACGTGCTCGGCGGGCCCGCCTTTGCCGACAACCTGCACGTGCTCGGGCACCGCGGGCGGCTGGTGCTGCTCGGGTTCCTGGCGGGGAGCCGCACCACCACCGACCTTGGGCCCATTCTCCGGAAGCGGCTCGAGATCATCGGCACGGTGATGCGCACGCGAGGTCCCGAGGAGCGGGCGCCGCTGGTGCGGGCCTTTGCGGAGCTGATGCTGCCGCTGTTCGATCAGCGGATCGGGCATGCGGCGCCGCTTCGGCCGGTGCTCGAGCGCACCTTTCCGATGTCGGAGCTCGCCGAGGCGCACCGGGCGCTCGAGAGTAACGAGACGTTCGGG
>JACCSZ010000241.1 GCA_013812695.1 Gemmatimonadales bacterium
GCGTGATGCGCTCGAGCCGCGCGGCGGCGCGCTCGTCGAGCGGCACTGCGAACGCGAACTGCCGCGCGTCGCGCCGGCCGTCGGCCACCACCGCCCCGGCGAACGACAGGTTGAAGAGTTGTGAGCCGTCCGCCGCGGTCGCCTCGACGGCGTACGGTCCCGGCGCCCTGGGCAGGCTCGGCCGCGTCACCAGCTCGAACGCCGGCTCGAGCACCGGACGACCATCCACGATCCGGCCCCAGACCACCAGGCAGCGCTGCTCCCGCGTGGACGCGGCGGCCACCAGCGCCGCCTGCGAGGTCCGATAAGCCAGGACCTGCTCGTAGGTATAGTCGCTGATCCAGGGATCGCCGCAGTAGCCCATGATGTCCGGCGTGGACGGCGGCTTGAGCACCTCGTCGCGCATGTCCACGCCGTACGCGCCGATGGTGCCGCCGGGATGGGGATAGTCGGGGTCCACGCCGCCCGGAAACCCGCAGGGCGCGTGCAGGCGGCCCCAGTTGTGGCCGAGCTCGTGGGCCATGACCCGCCCGCGATCGGAGACGTCGTCGTAGCCGATGGCGGTCGGCACCCCGATGTAGCCGAGTCCCGCGATGCCGGAGGAGTAGCCGATCCGCACTACGCCGTAATAGGTGCGCGTCTCGCCTTCCGCCACGCGGAGCGCGTCGATTTCGCTCAGGATGGTGAGCCAGGCGGAGTTCGCGTCGTCCGGCTCGAGCGCCCCGGTGAACGTGGTGGTGTACGGCAGGTGCAGGTCGGCGTCGCTCACGGCCATCGGGTACATCCGGCGCGTGAGGTCGAGAAAGCGGCTCCTGCTCGCGTCGGTGACGTCGCCAGTCAGCCCGTTGGCGCGCTGCACGATGGGCACGAAACGCAGGGTGAAGTCCGGCACGCTCCGCACGGTCTGCGGCTGCGGCGTACCCGAGACCGGATAGCTGTTGTCGTCCTCGTTGTTCTCGGGAACCGCGTCGGCCGGATCCACGTCGGCCACGACCGCGAACCCCGACGCGATCAGCTCGCGCGGGATGTGCACGTTCCACGAGCGCGTGAGGTCATCGTCGTCGCGGGCCGTGGGGGTGGACGCGCCGGGTGCCGGGATGGTGAGGGTCTGGGCGACGCTGCCGCCCCGATAGAGCCGCACCCGCACGCTCGGCGCCGCCGAGTTGGACTCGTTGGCCACCACGAACACCCTAAGGTAGCCGTCGCGATTGCCGACCAGCGGCACGTCGCCCTCGGGCGACTGGACGCTCTGGCTCAGGTACCACCCGTCGATCCGGAGGTTGAGCGAGGGTCCCGCGGCCGGACCGTAGGTGACGGTCACGCTCGCCGTCTCGGCGGCCACGACAGCCACGGTGCGGTTCGCCGGGCTCGACGTGTACTGGGTGCCGCCGCTCGTGACCTCGGCGGCGGCCACGGTGTAGTCGCCCGGTGCCAGGTCTGCGAGCGTGCGGGTCGCGGCGACCTGCGCGGTAAAATCGTCGGGACCCGTGACCGTCACCGCGACGTCCGTCCCCGCGGGCAGTCCGGTCACGGTGATGGCGAGGCCGCCGGTCGTGGCCGCGCAGACGACGGCGAAGTCCGTCGTGACCGTCTCGCCCGCCTTCACCGTCACGCTCCGCGGGTTGTCGCTCTGCACCTGGCAGTTGGCCGCCACGCCGCCGAGCCGCACGTCGTGCGCCCGGGGCTCGAGCCCTTCGATGGTGATGGCGGCGGACGCGCCGACGGGACTTGGGGTGCCGCCGTCCACGGCGACCGTGTAGCCATCCGGGTCGGCCGAAATGCCGGTGGTCGCGGTCGTGACCCGGAGTGTGCCGGTCGAGGCCGCGCAGGTGATGGCAAAGGTGACCTGCGCCGTGCCGCCGGCGATGATCGTGACGGTCCGCGGGTTGGCGCCGCCGATCGCGCAATTGGCCGCCGCGCCCTGGAGGATGACGGCGTGGGCTCCCGCGGCCAGGCTCGCGACGCGAACCGTGGCGCCGACACCGATCGCTTGGGCGGTTCCGGCGTCGATGACGAAGGTGTAGCCGTCGGGATCGGGGTTCGATCCGGTGGTCACCGTGGTGATCTCGAGCGTGCCGGCCGACGGCGGCAGCGCGACGCACCCGATCGCGAAGGCGACGGAGGCCACCGTGCCCGGTGTGACGCTGACCGTGCGCGGGTTGTCGCCATCCAGGCGGCAGTTGGCGCTGATCCCGGTCAGCCCGACCGTGTGCGAGCCGGGCGAGAGGTCCGCGAGCGGCAGGCTGGCGCCCGTGCCGATGGGCAACCCGTCGCCTCCGTCGAGCGTCACGGCATAGCCGTCGGCATCCTGGTCGGCGCCGCTGGTCTGCGTGGTGACCGTGATGCTGCCCGGCGCCGGTGGTGGCGCGGGCGGGGTGCAGGTCACCGTGATCGACACGGTGGCGGTCGAGCCTGCCGCCACGGCCACGGCGCGCGGGTTCTCGCCCTCCATCACGCAGGTCGCGGCGAGGCCGCCGAGGCCGACCGTGTGGGGGCCTGCTGCCACGGGGGGCAGGGTGAGGCTCGCGCCGATGCCGATCGGCCCCGTGTCGGCGCCGTCGAGCAGCAGTCGGTAGCCGTCAGGATCCTCGGGGCCGCCGGCGCTGGTGGTGGTGACCTGGATGCTGCCCGTCGTCGGCGCGCAGTCCACCTCGAACTCCGCGGCGGCCACCGCATTCGCGCTCACTTTCACGCTGAGCCGGATGCCCCCGGCAGCGGTACAATTCGCGGCCAGGCCCGACAGCTCGACGATGTGCGCCCCGACGGCTAGTTCGGACGTGCGCCGAGTCGCGTTGGCGGCGATGGCCGCCGGCGCGGTGCCGTCGATGCTGACGGCGTAGCCGTCGGGGTCCGGCTCGGCACCGGTCGTGGCGGTGGTGACCTCCAGCGTTCCCAGGAGCGGGCCCGTGATGTCGCCGCCGCCGCCGCCGCAGCCCAGCCACAACGTCGCACTGGCCAGCGTGGAAAGGCCGAGAGCGTGAGCCACACTACGAGATCGCATGGCGAGCCCCTGCGAGGGCGAGACCGCGTGGAGGTACGAACCGGGGCAGAAGGGTGGGGGCGTCACAATGTCGTACCCGGTTGGCGCGTAAGCAAGTCGGCGGCCGGCACGCCTGCCCACCCGAGCCCGACGCCGTTCGCTAATCGGCGCGTCCGCGGCTAACTTTCTGAAGCTGCCGGCCCACCCCGGACCGGAGGCGTTTCCCGCTACGCTGGCTGGCTCCAATGTCCGACCTTCCGTCCCGCCCCCGCGGACCGACTCGCCCAGCAGGTTCCCAGACTCTGACCGACCGCGTGCTGGCCCGGGTGAGCGACGCCGGCCGCGCCGCCGATCGGCGTGCCGGCGCCACGCGCCCTAAGGCCCGCCACCGACTTGCTTACGCGGCAACCGGGTACGACATTGTGACGCCCCCACCCTTCAGCCCCGGTTCGTACCTCCACGCGGTCTCGCCCTCGCAGGGGCTCGCCATGCGATCT
>JACCSZ010000243.1 GCA_013812695.1 Gemmatimonadales bacterium
CCACTGTCATCATGATGCTGAATTCACTGCCCGAACCTGACACTCCCGCCGCCTCCCTTGAGGGCGGGCCCCGCAAATCGTGTCGGCGATGCCCGCAGCGCCTTGGCAAGTTGGTCCTTGCCCTCGACCTTGAGCGCGCCCGCCATCGCGCGAGCATAGGAAGGCTGCAAGCGAATCTCTCCGTTCGCCATCCCACCCTTCGGAGCCGCGCGTACCCAGGCGATCGCCACCGGTTCGGGCACCTTGATGCTGTCACCCGCGAGCCGCCCGTCCCAGGTGACCAGAGTCTTCCCGATCCGGACCTGAAAGCGATCATCCTCGCTCGCGACGCCATTGTCGTCCCCGTCAGGCAACACCTTTCCTATCATCAGCCGCGCTTCCCGCATACCCTGCCCCGCGAGCCGCGCGGACCGCATCAGACGCTCACTATTGGCGTACAGGTGGAGCACCAACTCGCGGGCGCGGCCGTCCGGCGCCATGGCGCTCACAGTCCAGGCGGCGAAGAGCTGCGGCCGGCGACCGCTCCGGTCGGACAGGCTGAAGTCGCGGGCATGAATGGTGTCGACGGCGTAGAGGCAGAGACGCGAAGGGCTCCACGAGCCGAACTCGGGCTGCCCTTCCACGACGCTTCGGAGCGAGAGGTGCAGGTCCTTGGCCTCGGACGCGGCCAGCGGCCGGTACCCCCGCGGCATATCCTCGAGGGCGTCCGAAGTGGAGTCGAGCAGCAACTGAACGCAGAAGCCGGTCCTCAGTCCCTCGAGGCGCCAGTCTGAAAGTGGGTCCTGGGCCGCGAGCGGGGCGAGCCACGCGAGCTGCGCCAACGCCGAGACGGCCATCAGGGGTGCAGGGCGCATCGGCGTGGCACCTCGTTCGAGTGACCGCTCCCGGTCAGCCGCCTCGAGAGCGGCGCACCGCGGCGCCCAGCTCCGCGTAGTGCAGGGGATCGAGCGCGTTGAAGCGGAGATTGCGGTAGTGCACCGTGCCGTCGGGCCCGACGACGTAGACCGTCCGCCGCATGGAGCGCGACCCGCCGGTGCTCGCGTACCGCCGCGCCACTTCCTGCGTCGGATCGCTGAGCAGCCGGAAGGGAAGGTTCAGGCTCGCGGCAAACCTGTGATGCGTCTGGAGGGAGTCGGCGCTGATCCCGACGACGACGACCTCCGGGCCGAACAATGAATCGTACTGCTCGGCGAACCTGCTCATCTCGGCCGTACCACTGCTCGTGAAATCGCGAGGGTAGAACGCCAGCACGACGGTCCGGCCGCGGTCGAGCGAGAGGTCGTATGTCTGATCCACCGGTCCGACCCGGGTCCGGTCGGCCCACGGCAGCCGGAACGACGGAGCCCGACGGCCCACGTCCGGGCCCGAGATCAGCATGGCGGTCGGGCGTCCAACGGTCGAGTCCTGGGCCGTGACCCGAGGGACGGCACTCACCCAGAGGACGACGGCGGCAATGGGGATTGCACGGCGCATCTCGACACGCTTCCTGGTCCGAAGGTGATTGCGGGCGGGCGCGGGCGGGACAGTGCCTGCGAGACGCCGGCACCCGCCGGCTGGCGCGGCTTCCCCCCGGTCGGTCGTGACGGATGGTCGATGCAGGCTCGAGGGGAGCAGCGCAGGCACGCGCTAGAGTATAACATTCCGCCATGCCGACCGCGCTGCAACGGCAGTACGCACGCCTCGAGCGCCAACGCGCTGCCTTGCTTGATCGCCTAGGCACGTATGGCGACGTCCAGCATGCATACCAGCCGGACGCCGAGTGTTGGTCGCTGGCGGGGGTGGTACAGCATCTGGTGTTGGTGGAAGAAGCGCTGGTGCGGAACGGCCGTAAGCAGGCGGCGACCCGGCCCGCGAGGGTCACCCTGCCATCGCGCGTGAAGGCGCGGATCGTGTTGTCCGTGCTGGCGCGCGACACCCGAATTCGCGCACCCGTCGCGGCCATCGTCCCGCAGACGCACGTGCCCATCGCGCTGCTCGGCCCTCGATGGGCGGCGGCGCGAACGGACCTGCTGAAATACCTGGACGAGTTGCCCGGCCCCGTCTGGTTGCGGACCGCGTTCTATCATCCGCGCACCGACTGGATCACTGCGTCAGGCGGGCTGCGCTTCCTCGAAGCGCACTGCGCTCACCACTTTCGGCAGATCGATCGCATCATCGGATCGGCGAGCTTTCCAGCCTGCTAGCCAGCGGGCTGGAGCGAGCCACCCCAGGCTCCGAGGCCGGTGAGACGGCGTACCGAGAGGTGACGTAGCTCTCCAGAATGGCGAGGAACTCGGGGACGATTCCGTCACCCTTGAGCGTCACCATCAGCCGCCCGTCCACGAACACCGGCGCCTTCGGCTCCTCGAACGTGCCCGGCAGCGAGATGCCGATGTCGGCGTGCTTCGATTCGCCCGGCCCGTTCACGACGCAGCCCATCACCGCCACCGTCATCGCCTCCACGCCAGGTCGGTCGGACCGCCAGACCGGCATCTGCGCGCGCAGATAGTCCTGGATCTGCTGGGCCATCTCCTGGAAGAAGGTGCTGGTGGTTCGCCCGCACCCGGGGCAGCTCGTCACCTGCGGGGTAAAGCTCCGAAGGCCGAGCGACTGAAGCACCTGCTGCGCGACCCGGACCTCCTCGGTGCGGTCGCCGCCGGGGGCCGGGGTCAGCGAGACGCGGATCGTGTCGCCGATCCCTTCCTGCAGCAGGATGCTGAGCCCGGCCGTGCTGGCGATGATCCCCTTGGCGCCGAGTCCCGCCTCGGTGAGGCCGAGGTGCAGCGGATGGTCGCAGCGCACGGCCAGCATGCGGTAGACGTCCACGAGATCCTGCACGCCCGACACTTTGGCGCTCAGCACGACCCGATCGTGCGCCATCCCGGTGGCTTCGGCGAGCGCCGCGCTCTGCAACGCGCTCTCGACCATCGCCTCCATGGTGACGTCACGCGCGTCGCGCGGGTCGGGCCGGCGGGCATTGGCGTCCATCATCTCGGTCAGCAGACTCTGATCGAGCGAGCCCCAGTTGACGCCGATCCGCACCGGCTTGTCCTCGGCAAGGGCGACCTCGATGATGGCGCGGAAGTGTTCGTCATGCCGCTTGCCCCCGACGTTGCCGGGGTTGATGCGATACTTGGCCAGCGCCCTCGCGCAGGCCGGGTACCTGGTCAGCAGGAGATGGCCGTTATAGTGGAAATCGCCGACGATGGGCACGGCGACCCCGATGCGGTCGAGCCCTTCGACGATACTCGGCACGGCGGCGGCGGCGGCCTCGTTGTTCACCGTGACCCGGACCAGCTCGCTGCCGGCCCGGGCCAGCGCCGCGCACTGGTGCACCGTGGCGTCGACGTCAGCCGTGTCCGTGTTGGTCATGGACTGCACGACGATCGGGTGTCCCGAGCCAATGGGAACGCCGCCGACCGCGGCGGTGACCGTGTGCCGGCGCATGAGGGGTGGCATGGGCGCAATATAATCTTGCGCCTGGTTCCCGGTCCCGGTGAGATTCGTGCATGAAATCGCCCCCTCCGCCGGCGCCGCCGCGCGCCGCCATCACCGGCGTCTCGGGATACGTCCCCGAGCGCCGCGTCACCAATGCCGACCTCGCCGCCCGCCTCGACACCTCCGAAGAATGGATCGTCTCGCGTACGGGGATCCGCGAGCGCCGGCAGGGCGCGCCGGGCGAGACCACCTCCACGATGGGCGCGGAGGTGGTGCGCCGCCTCATGGCCCAACGCGGGCTGGGCCTGGATGACGTAGGCGCGCTGATCGTCGCCACGGTCACGCCGGACATGGTGTTCCCGGCCACCGCCTGTCTGGTGCAGGATCAGGTGGGGCTCCGGAATGCGTGGGGGTTCGACCTCTCGGCCGCGTGCTCGGGGTTTCTCTATGCGCTCACGACCGGCGCTCATCTCGTGGCGGCCGGCGCGCATCGGCGGATCATCGTCGTCGGCGCCGACCTGATGAGCGCCATCATAGATCCCGAGGACCGCACGACGGCGGTGCTCTTCGGCGACGGTGCCGGCGCGGTACTGCTCGAGCTCGCCGAGCCGGGCTACGGCTTTCTGGACTTCTATCACCGGGTCGACGGGAGCGGCCGCAACGATCTGCTCATGCCGGCCGGCGGTAGCCTTCACCCGGCCAGCCATGCCACGGTCGAGGCGCGCGATCACTATCTGAAGCAGAACGGCAAGACGGTGTTCAAGTTCGCGGTCTCGCAGATGGCCGACAGCATCACCACCCTGCTGCACCGCCACCAGCTCACGCCCGCCGATATCGCCATGATCATTCCCCACCAGGCCAACCAGCGGATTCTCGACGCCACCGCCGAGCGGCTCGAGCTGCCGCCGGGCCGCATGGCGTCGGTGATCGCGCAGTACGGCAATACCACCGCGGCGACGCTTCCACTGGCCCTCGAGGAAGTGGTCCGCGACGGCCGGGTCAAGCGCGGCGACCTCGTGATCTTCGTGGCGGTGGGGGCGGGATTTACGGTGGGATCGAGCCTGGTGCGGTGGCAGTGACCGGGTCACCCTGCGCGCTAGGTCCTGGGAAATTCCGCGGCGTCGATGGCCGCCAGGTCGTCCGCCGACAGCTCGACCTCGGCCGCCCCCACGCTGTCGAGGGCGTGTTCGACGGTGCGTGCGCTCGGGATGACGATCACCGTCGATGACTGCGCGAGCGCCCAGGCGAGCACCACAGCGTGCGCCGACAGGCCGAGCCGGGCGGCTATGGGCGCCAGCACGGGGTGGGACGGCAGCTTTCGCGTCAGCCTGCCCCCACCGGTGGGGCTGTAGGCCAGAAACGCGATGCCCTGCTCCGCGCAGAACTGCACGACCCCACCGGTCAGCGCTTCCCGGAAGAACGGATTCAGCCGGTTCTGCACCGCCGCGAGCGGCGTGATGCCCTGCGCCTCACGGATCTGCGCGACGCTCACGTTGGACAGTCCGATCGATCGGATCTTGCCCTCCTCGCGGAGCCGCGCCAGCGCGCCGACGCTGGCCGCGAACGGGACCGCCGGGTCCGGCGCGTGGAGCTGGTA
This sequence comes from Gemmatimonadales bacterium, assembly GCA_013812695.1. Lineage (GTDB taxonomy): Bacteria > Gemmatimonadota > Gemmatimonadetes > Gemmatimonadales > GWC2-71-9 > CAVVWJ01. Next base: position 5,015 of record JACCSZ010000243.1, read on the forward strand.
CAACGCCAGCCGCTCCACCCCGAGCGCGCGCAGCGAGCGCTCGACGGCCCCACGGAGCTGCTCGGGACGAGCGTTGTTCTCCCACCGGCCGGCAGGACGCGACATTCCGCCCTTGGTGGCGACGGTGATTGGCGACCGGTCGCCCCGCCACCCGGAGAGCGCCGCCGCGATCAGCCGCTCGTTGTGACCGAGGTCGTGCTGGTCGAGGCAGTAGACGTCCGCCGTGTCGATGAGGGTGACGCCGGCGTCGAGCGCGGCACGAACGACCTCGATCCCCTGCGCCTCCGGCGGGCGACCATCGACCGAGAGATGCATTCCGCCGTATCCGACGGCCGAGACCACCGGCACGCCGGTCCCAAGCGCTCGAAGTTTCACGCCGCCCCGAGCGCCTTCCGGAGGAATGCCAGCAGGTCGTCCCGGACGTCGTAGTAGATCGCCATGGCGTGCGCGGTGCCCGGGACCAGGCGGGAGGTCGCCCGCGACACACCGGCACTCCAGCGCGTGACATTCGGGCCGCCATCGAACGGGTCGCCTTCGGACGAAGCGAAGTAAAGCGCGGCCGCGGTCCGGTCGATGGCGCCCTGAACGCGCGCCGCCGCGTCCTCACCGAACGCCGGCACGCCCGCCCCGCCGAGGGTGGCGACGGCCCGGAGTCCGGGAAGCGCCGGCGCGGCCAGCAGGGCGCCTGGCGCGCCGACGCTCGCGCCCACCAGTGCCAGTCGCGCCGAGTCGATATAGTTCTGGGACGCGCCCCAGCCCGCCACGCGCACGATGTCATTCTCGATGCGCGCGAATCCCACTTTGCCGACGCTCGACACGAACGCCTTGCCGAAGGCCTCGGCGCCCAGTCCTTCCGGCGTGTCGACGACGACGGAGCCAGAAGGGCCGGCGATGGACGCCCCGTGACCGCGCTGGTCGAAGGCGAGCGTGGCGATACCTGCCAGGAGCAGATCGCGCACGAGTGGGGCGAAGCTGTCGCGGGTGGCGGGATATTGGTGGGCCAGCACCACCAGCGGGTGCGACGCCCCCGGCCGGCCCGTGGGATACACCAGGGTGCCTTTGAGGATCACGCCGTCCGCGGCCAGGACGGACATGTCGAGCGGGGAGAGCATCAGGCCAGCCCGAGCTGCCTCGTCAGCCGGCGCCAATCCTCCGCGGTGACGACTCCCTCCTGCAGCAGGGGCGTCAGAGTCGCCAGGATCTCGGCGCGGGATCCGTCGATGCGCCGGTCGCGCAGCTCACCGATCATGCGCGCGAACCGGTGCTCGTATTCGTCGGCCTCCAGGCCGCCGGTGGCGCGCTGGCTGCTGAGCTTCCTGAGCTCGTCCGCCACGCGGGTGGGCGTTACGGGCTTGAGGTCCCCCTGCTGTTCTGCCATGTCGTACCTCTCGCATTGCGGTGAGTGAGCCGGCCCGCTGCTGCTGCATTATGTCCCCCGCCGCCTCGCCGCGTCCAGGGTCACCGTTGGGTCGGCGCCGGTCCAGGTGACATCGGCGGTCGGACCGTAGACGGGAGGCACGCGGCCTTCGAGCAGCCGCAGGCACAGGCCAAGCTGTGCCCGGTGGTGAGCGGTGTGCAGCACGCGCCGCCAAAATACCCAGATCCGCTCGCGCCGGACGTCGAAAAACGGCACCTCGGCGAGCCAGAACCCCTCGTCCCCTTGCGCCAGGGGCGCGAGTCTCGACGTCGCCAACGCGACGTAGCGCTCGACGTATGTCGCGACCCCGGGCGACTCGCCGGCCGGAAGCACCGACTCGACCGGCGGTTCCGGTAGCCCGATAAACTCGGCGAAGAAACGGCGCTCGGACAGCAACTGGTGCACGAGGATCTGCCGCACCGTGCTGCTGCGCGCATGCGGACGGAACTCGAGCTGCGCGTCGCTCAGCTCGCTCCAGACGCCGGCGGTCTTGCTGGTCTCGGACGCATAGGTCTCGACGAGATGGCGGAGGAGCGGCAGCCGGGTGGGCGGCAGCGCAGCGGAGGGAATGAAGACGTGCTCGTACTCCATGGCCATCGGGATCTCCCGGATCTGGCCCGGAGTATAGCCCCGCCAGGCTGGTCCCGGTGACCCTCACGCCTGTCACCCTGAACGCAGCGAAGGGGGCATGACCGGAATCATGCTCCCTTCGCTGCCTCAAGGTGACAGGCCTCTGAGTGACGGGTGCCGCTCCGTCGCAGCTACACCTCGGTCAGCGGCCTCGGCGTCACTGCATTCTCGTCGCGCTCGCCGGTGCGTATGCGATGGACCTGGCCGACGTCTAGCACGAACACCTTCCCGTCCCCGACTTCGCCCGTGTGGGCACCGCTCAGGATCGCTCGCACCGTTGCGTCCACGAACGGCTCGGACACGCCGATTTCGATCCGAACTTTCTCCTGCAACTCCATCTTCACGGTGGTGCCACGGTAGGTCTCGACCCGATCGGTCTCGCCACCGTGCCCCAGCACGCGGGTGACGGTCAGCCCGCGCACTTCCGCGCGGTAGAGCGCCTCGAGCACCTCGTTGAGACGGTCGGGCCGGATGACTGCCACGATGAGCTTCATGAGGCGGCCTGCGGGGTGAGGGCGCGAGCCGGCATGGCTGTGGCGCTCGTGTCCGGCATGACGAGGATCGAGCCCTCGCCGGTGCTGTAGGCCTCTTCGCCGTGCTGGGTCACGTCCATGCCCAGCCCTTCGGCCCGCGGCGCGGCGCGGAGCGCGGTGACCAGCCCGAGCAGCTTGAGGATGACGAACGTCGCGAGCGCCGAGTAGATGATCGCGGCCGCTACACCCAGCGCCTGCGTGGCCAGCTGGCCGGGGTTGCCCGCGAGGAGGCCGTCGTTTCCGGCCGGGTTCCAGACTTTCGACGCGAACACGCCCGTGAGCAGCGCGCCGGTGAGGCCGCCGATGCCGTGCCCGGCGAACACATCGAGCGAGTCGTCCAGCCGGGTCCGCGAGCGCGCCACGATGGTGAAGTAGCTCGGGAAGGCGGCGATGGCGCCGAGCAGCAGGGCGCTGGTCGGGCCGATGAACCCGGCGGCGGGCGTGACGGCGACGAGGCCGACGACGATCCCGGTGGCGCCTCCGACGGCGGTGGCGCGGCCGGTGCGGAAGTAGTCGAGCAACACCCAGACCACCAGCGTGGCCATCGGCGCGAGGAAGGTGTTGGTGAACGCCAGCGCCGCCAGCTCATTGGCCGCGAGCGCGCTGCCGCCGTTGAACCCGAACCATCCGAACCAGAGCAGGCCCGCTCCCAGGAGCACGAACGGCACGTTGTGCGGCAGGATCGCCTGACGGCTGTAATCCTTCCGCGTACCGAGGACCAGCGCCGCGACGAGCGCCGACACGCCCGCGTTGATGTGGACGACCGTGCCGCCCGCGAAGTCGAGCACGCCCCGGGTCATCAGCCAGCCTCCGCCCCACACCCAGTGCGCGACCGGCGCGTAGACGAAGAGCGTCCAGAGCACGATGAAGGCGAGGTACGGGCCGAACCGCATCCGCTCGACGATCGCGCCCGAGATGAGCGCCGCCGTGATGATGGCGAAGGTGCCCTGGTACGCCATGAACAGCACGTGGGGCAGCGTTCCCTTGGCCTCGGTCCCCACCCCGGCGAGCAGCGCGTTATCGGTGCCGCCGATCCAGGCATTGCCCTCGGCGAACGCCAGGCTGTACGCGAGGAGCGCCCACAGCACGCCGACCACCCCGAGCGCGGCGAAGCTCATCATCATCGTGTTGAGGGAGTTCTTGGACCGCACCAGCCCGCCGTAGAAAAAGGCGAGCGCCGGGGTCATGAGGAGCACGAGAGCGGTGGACACCAGCATCCAGGCCGTGTCTGCGGGCACCACCGACGGCTGCGCGTCTTGGAGCGCGAGCAAGAGGGGGAGGGTCACCTGTAAGGCTCCTGGGGGGATTATGGGTGTGGACGGGCGCCCGCATGGCCCCGTCGACAAGAGTGTACTGGCCGGGACGCGGTTGCGCAAGAGAGGTGCCCGCAGGAACGTGCAATTCTGGCGTGACACCCGATCGTGCGATCCCAGAATAGCCTTTCCTGGTATGAAACGCGCTCAAATTTCTGCGAAATATGCGGATAATTGGAAGCACCGTTAGGGACCACTGCGGCAGGGTCTGCTGCTTCGCCAGGGTGAATCAGCTTACCGGGTGCCAACCAGTTCGAGGTGCCGGCGTATCAGCGCGTGGATCTGGTGGCCTCCTATGCCCTGGCCGGTTGGCGGCTGGGCTTGGCGCTCCGGAACGCGCTCGACGAACGCTATTTTACGACCGGCGGCTTCAACACGGCCGTGGTCTTCCCCGGCGACCCGCGCGCCTTGCAGGCCACCCTCTCGACCCGCTGCTAGCGGGATCGGAGACAGCCCATGCGATATGCTCTCAGCAGACTGACGCGTGCCGCGCGTGCCGCGCTTGCCGCGCTTGCCGGTCTGACGCCGGCTTGTGGCTCGGGGACGGGCCAGCACCAGCGCGACGCCGCCATCGTCGCCAAAGACATCGCGGTTCCGACATCGGACAGCGTGCTCAATCCGTGGCTCGCCGAGGGCGAGGCCGGTGCCACCATTCTGTCCTGGCTCGCGCCGCTCGGCGGGACGCGCTTCGCGCTGCGGTTCGCCCAGTACGACGGCGCGCGGTGGTCGGCGGCACGCACGGTCGTCCAGGATGATTCCCTGTTCATTCACGCCACCGAGATTCCGAGCGTCCGGGCCATCGGCCAGCAGCGCCTGGCGGCGGTGTGGCAGCGGCGGATCGCGCCGCCGTCGGGCGAGCCTGGCTACGAGATCCGGGTCGCGCTCTCGTCCGATGGCGGAGGGACCTGGAGCCCGGCGCTGACGCCGCACCGGTCGCCGAGGCCAGGCGGCAGCTTCGAATTCCCCACCGCCTACCGAACGGCGGAAGGCGATCTCGGCCTGTTCTGGATCGACCCCCGTCGGCAGACCGTTCGCCCCAAGCCGGACACGCCGAATGATGTCGACTATCTCGGCAGCCGGAACATGATGTGGACCACTGTGTCACCCGCGGGCGCGCTGGGGGCGGAGGTAGAGGTCGACTCGATCACCTGCGAGTGCTGTCCGATGGGCGTCGGCGTGAGCGGTGACGCCACCGTGTTCGCCTACCGAGACAAGCTGGTGCGCGAGACCATGCCGGCGGAGTCGCTGCGGTACGAGCTCGACGTGGTGCGCGACATCGCCGTGGCCCGGCTCGAGCGGACGGATGGGGCGCCAACGTGGCGCAGGACCGGCGTGGTGCACCAGGACGGCTGGGTGTACAACGGCTGCCCGAACAACGGGCCGGCGGTGGACGCGCGGGACGGCCGGGTGGCGGTCGCCTGGTGGACGGGCGAGAGCGGCGACCCTCGCGTGCAGCTCGCGTTCTCCAGGAACGCGGGTCGGAGTTTCGGCCCGCCTGTCCGCGTGAGCAAGGCGCGCGCCGAGGGGCAAGCGGGGGTGGCGCTCGTTCCCGGGGGCGCGGTCGTGATCTGGCTGGAAGGCGACGAGGTGCGGGCGCGCTGGATAGGTGACGATGGCAGATCCGGCCTGCCGACGGCGATCGGACGATACGGTGGACGGCATCGGCTGGCCGCACCGATCCGCACGCGGACCGGGGGATTGCTGGTAGCATGGCTGGACCCACGCGGGCGGCTCACGAGCCGACGGTTGGTCGTCGGGGGCGCGACTCCTGGCGCGAAGATGGCGATCGGCCAGAGTCCGTGAACCTCGACGATGGCTGCGGTGACGATGGTCACGAACGAACAGCGGGATGCCGGCCGAGGCCGGCACCCCGCTGTGGTGCTCCGTGACGAGCCGACTAGCCGCGGATGACCACGATCACCCGCACTCGCTATACCCGCACACGTGGCACTTCACGCAGCCCTCCGCATACTCGAGCTGCGACCCGCAATCCGGACATGCCCCGGACAGCGTCTCCTGCATCCCCCCGAGCATGATCTGCGCTCCCCCCATCCCGGTCACGTCCGACCGGACCCCCGCCACCACCGGCGCGATCTCCACCACCGACCCATCCCCGAGTAACGCCGCCGCGCCCGGCAGCAGCTCCTGTTGAATTCCCTGCTTTTCCTGCATCCAGCGCTCGATCGCGATGCCCACCGCGTCCGGCACCGACAGCACCTTGTTCGGGCCCAGCCCGATCACCTTGTCCGAGCTGATCCCGCGGAGCTGGCGGTAGACCTCCCGCATCGGGATTCCCGACCGGAGCGCCAAGCTGATCATCCGCCCCAGCGCCTCGACGTCCGCCATCAGCGCGCCGCCGGCCTTGCCGAGGCTCATGAAGACCTCGAAGGGCTGCCCGCGGTCGTCCTCGGTGATCGTGACGTACAGAGTGCCCAGCGGCGTCTCCAGCCGCCGTGTGGCGCCGCGGAGAAGCTCCGGGCGTGAGCGTTTCTGGCGCCGCTGAAGGTTCTCGGCCTCGAGATCCTGCACCGCCTTGTGGAGCCGCGCGTTCTCGGCGCGCACCTCGGCCAGCTCACCGTGCAGATCGGCGTTGGCGCGCCCGGCGGCCGCCGCCTGCCCAGCGGTGAGATCCGCCCGCGCCTCCGACTTTCCGCTCGACGTGGCCTGCTCCTGCACCTTCCTCGCCGTGCTGCCGGTCGAGAGCACCTGCATGTCGCGGCTGCCGTCGCGGTACACCGTGACGCCCTTGCAGTTGAGCTTGTACGCCAGCCGGTAGATCTCCTCGACGTAGGTCTCGCTCGCGTCGTTGGCGAAGTTGCAGGTCTTGCTGATCGCCGAGTCGTTGAACTCCTGGAACGCCGCCTGCATCCGGATGTGCCACTCGGGCTTGATGTGGTTCGCGGTGACGAACACCCGGCGCCATTGCTCCGGCACCTCGGCGAACTCGATGTGCCCCGCCTCGGCGATCCGCCGCATCAGATCGTCCGAGTACCAGCCCTCCCGTGTCGCGATCGCGACGAAGTCCTCGTTCACGTCCGGCATGAGCACGCCGGCCTGATTCCGCATGAACGCTACGGCGAAGAGCGGCTCGATGCCGGAGCTGCAGCCGGCGATGATCGAGATCGTGCCCGTCGGGGCCACGGTCGTGACGTTGCAGTTCCGGAGCCGGCGCATCGGGCGCACCCGCTCGCCCTTGGGGCCGCGGGCCGCGGTCTGGTCGGGACCCCAGATGCTGCGCTCCCACTCCGCGAAGACCCCGCGCTCCGTGGCCAGCCGCTCCGATTCGACCTTGGCTTCCTCGTCCACGAACTGCTGGAGCCGCCGGCCCAGTGCCACGCCTTCATCCGAGTCGTACGGAATGCCGAGCTTGACGAACAGGTCCGCGAGGCCCATCACGCCGAGGCCGATGCGTCGGATGCGCTGCGCCAGGTCGGTGATCTCCTGCAGCGGATACTGGTTCGCGTCGATCACATTCTCGAGGAAGTGGGTCGACAGGTGGACCACGCGGCGCAGCGCGTCCCAGTCGATCTGCCCGGCGTGCACGAACACGCCGAGATTGATCGAGCCGAGATTGCAGACGTCGTATGGCAGCAGCGGCTGCTCGCCACACGGGTTGGTGGCCTCGTACGAGCCGAGGTGCGGCACCGGGTTGTAGTAGTTGGCCTTGTCGATGAAGAACACACCCGGCTCGCCGGTCTTCCAGGCGCCGTGGATGATCTTTGCCCAGACGTCGCGCGCGCCGAGCTGGCCGACGACCTTGCCGGTCTTGGGATGGTGGAGGTCATACGGTGCGTCGGACTCGATCGCAGCCATGAAGGCATCGGTGACCGCGACCGAGATGTTGAAGTTGGTGATCTTGGTCGTGTCGTCCTTGCAGGTGACGAACTCCAGGATGTCCGGGTGGTCCACCCGGAGAATGCCCATGTTGGCGCCGCGGCGGGTGCCGCCCTGCTTGACCACGTCGGTCGAGGCGTCGAACAGGCTCATGAAGGAGATCGGGCCCGAGGCCACGCCCATGGTGCTCCGGACGATGTCGTTCTTGGGCCGGAGCCGCGAGAAGCTGAACCCGGTCCCGCCGCCGCTCTGGTGCACCAGCGCCATGGCACGGAGCGTGTCGTAGATGCCGCTCTTCCCGTTCGAGAGCGCGTCGTCGACGGGGAGCACGAAACAGGCGCTGAGCTGCCCCAGCGGTCGCCCCGCGTTCATCAGCGTCGGGGAATTCGGCACGAACTGGCGCTGCGCCATCAGGCCGTAGAACGCCTGAGCCACCTCCGCCACGGCGCCGACGGGCAAGCCGTAGCGCCGGTCCGCCTCCGCCACCGTCCGCGCCACGCGCCAGAACAAGTCCTCCGGGGTCTCGGCCGGCTTCCCGGCTTCATCCTTGACGAGATACCGCTTTTCGAGAACCGTGGTGGCGTTGGAGGACAACGAGAGCGCGTCCCGTGGGGCGGACGATTTCATGGAGCTCCCCGCATGCTGGATGGATAGAAAAGAGAGTGCAGACCCTGCACCGCGCGAACCGTTTCAGCCCGACCACGTACCTGCCATTGACGACCTTACCTGAATGCCGTTCTTCCGCATGTAGCTACGGCGCTCGATCGGCTACGCGCAGCCGTGAAGCGGATGGCCAAAGTAGGGGTGGGTCCGAACCCGCACAATAGCATGTAAAAATCGCGTAACTACGTCAGATGAGCGTTCCCACATCACAAAAATAGCACATGTTGGAAGGTGTGGAGAAAGTGGATAAACTACGGCCAAGGGCTCACCTCGACCACCGGAAACCGTCCCGCCCGATGCGCGCGGGCCTGGCGGATGTAATGTGACCACGTCTCCCTGATCCGCTCGGTCAGCGTCGCGTCGACCGTGCGAACGATCCGCCCCGGCACGCCCATGACGAGCGACCGCGGCGGCACCTGCATCCCCTCGGGGATCACCGCCCCCGCGGCCACCACGCTGCCCGTGCCGATCCTGGCGTTGTTGAGAATGATGCTTCCCATGCCGATCAGGCACTCGTCCTCGATCGTACACCCGTGCAGAATGACCCGATGCCCGACGCCGACGCGCCGGCCGACCGTACAGGGCACGCCGTCATCGACGTGAACGATCGTGCCGTCCTGCAGGTTGGTCTCGTCACCGATGGCGATGGGCGCCATGTCCCCACGCACCACGGCGCCGTACCAGACGCTGGTATCGGCGCCGAGCGAGACGTTCCCCATGATGGCCGCGCCCGGGGCGATGAAGGCCGTCGGATGAATGCCGGGGCTCACGGCGGCGCCGGCGGAAACAGCATCTGGGTCCAGGCCTCGACCGGCGCCCCGTCCTTGAGTGCCGGGTGCCAGGTGACGCTCCAGACGAAGTTCCGCACCGCGCGCTCGAAGGCGGGGTCGTTCGACGACCGCAGCCGCGACACGTCCACCGTGCGGCCCTCGGTCGACACCTTCACCCACAGGAGCGAGGGCCGGGGAGAGCCGGTGACCTCCTCGGGCAGCGGCACGAACGGCGGGTTGACCGGCTTGGCACGCTCGTCGAAGCACGAGCCGTCGGCGTTGTAGCCGGGCCCCGGCTCGCAGCGGCTGAGCGCGCGGGCGGTCGTCCGCCGACGCGGCAGGTCGGGCGATCCGATCGCGGTGAGCGGCGGACTGATCTCGGTGATCTCGCCGGGCCGGACCACGATCGTATCCGAGTAGAAGTTATAGCGCGGCGCCGACACGCCGATCGCATGCGGTCCGGGCGCCAGCCGGGTGACCGCCCCGCTGACGGGCGTCTCGTCGATCATCACCGTCGACCCGCGCGGCAGGCCCACGACGCGAATGCCTCCGCTGTCGCCCGGGAGCGCATCGCTGGTCCGCCCAAGCGGCTCCGGTCGAATCCTGGTCGAGTCGACCGGCGCGTTGACGCGCGGCCTCGGTGGGAGAGACGGAACGGGCGCCGGCACCTCGCCGGCAGCCCGCCCCGTGTCGGGTGACACCGGCGTGCGAGGCGAGGGCGGCGCGGCGATGGGTGTGCGAGCCGCCGTCGTGTCGCGGAGCGGGGTCGTGTCCGTGGCGGCGGCCGCGGAGTCGGCGCCGCCGGGGCCGGCCGCGAACCCGCTCGACGTGTAATAGTAGAACGCGCCCCCGCCCCCACCCAGCACCGCGAGCACGATCCAGAGCCACGCCCACGACGACCCCGCGCCGCCCCCGCCCCGCATGGCCAGGGAGCGGTCCGCGACCCGGCGCGGCGAGTCGCGGCGTTCGCGAGGCGTGGCCCGCCGGTTGACCGCCGGAGAATCGAACGGCATGGTCGGCTGACTCACGATGGGTGACATGCCGCCGATCGGACTCGGCGCGGTGGGCGCGCTCGTCCGGCCGCCCACTCCGACCGCCGCGGCTGCCGAGACGCGCACCGCGCCCGGGGCGGCGGTGGGCTGTCCCCGGATCGACGCCACCAGCTCCTCGCAGCTCTGGAAGCGGTCGGCGGGATCCTTCATGATCATGCGCTTGATGACCTCGAAGATCCGGCGCTCGTCGGCGGTGATCAACGACGGCGTGGGAACCGGCTCGGTGATGTGCTTGTAGCCGATCGAGAAGCTGTCTTCGCCGTCGTAGGGCACGGTGCCGGTGAGGCACTGGTACGCCACGATGCCGAGGCTGTAGATGTCGCTCCGGCCGTCGATCGCCTGCGCACGAGCCTGCTCCGGGCTCATGTAGTGCGGCGTCCCGATCGACATCCCGGTGCCTGTGAGCTTCTGGCCCGACGCCGCCTTCGCAATGCCGAAGTCGGTCAGCAGGCACTGGCCGAACTCGTCGAACATGATGTTGTCGGGCTTGATGTCGCGGTGCACGATGCCGCGCTGGGCCGCGTAGCCCAGCGCGCCGCCGGCTTCGAGCAGCAGGCGGCGGATCTCGGGCGGGGTGAGCTTCTTGCGCTCCTGCACTACGGTCGACAGCGAGCCGCCGCGCAGGAATTTCATGACGAAGTAGATGACCCGTCCCGCGCGCCCGACCCGATAGATCGGAATGATGTTGGGATGCTCGAGCTGCGCGGCGGTGCGGGCTTCGCGTTGAAATCGTTCGACGAACTCGGCGTCGAACGCCAGCGAGAACGGCAGCACCTTGATCGCCACCTCGCGCTCGAGCTGGCGGTCGCGCGCCCGGTACACCAGCGCCATGCCCCCCCGGCCAAGCTCCTCGATGATCTCGTACTCCGCGGCGAGCGCCTCACGGACGAGATCGGTCTCCTGGAGCGCTCCCGTGGCGATCGCGTGCGCGGGTGTCGTCGCCATGAGATCGAGACCGCAGGATGGACAGAACTTAGATTTGCCGGTGATCTCGCTGCCGCATCGGGAGCAGAACATCCGCGCAAGCTACCCTTCCGGTATGGGGAGTCAAGCGGATTCGCATGGCGTATCGCGAGAGGCGTTGCGGTCGGCATGACGGCGATTGCGCCGGAGGTCCGCCTGGTGCGCGCGAGTGCTGGCACGAGCCGTGCGTGCCTCGTCGAGGCCGCCAGCGTCCTAGGCCGGCACACCGTCATCACATATCGCCCGAGCGGGGACACCGTGGTTCCCTACCACACGATTGCGTTCAGCCAGCAGAAGCTGCGGGCGGCCCTCCGCCGCGCCGCCGGACAGGATCCGGCGTTCACCTACGGTTTCGTCGTGCACTCGCGGCGGTACAGCGATCATCCCACGCTCGGGCTGATCACGCTGCACGGGGAGAGCCTGGCGCTCAACGAGCGCCTGCTCAAGGCGCTGGACGGCGCGGCGCTCTGGCTGTTCGGGCATGCCCGGATCGTGCTGGGCGGTGGCAGCCCGGCCGTGCCGGCGGACAGCAGCAAGGCCGATCCGGCGGATCGGCCCCTCTCGTCGCTGGTGATGCACATCGCCACCTTCGACACCAGCACGGGCATCACGCAGCACCTCGTGCAGGTCGAGGCCCAGGTCAAGGCCGAAACGCTGGTGCAGCCGCTACTGGTCCTCACGCATGCCCGGCCGAACGCGTGGCCACTGTGACCGCTCGGGACTAGCCGTCCACCACCTGGAAGGGTCGCAGCCGCTGATCCTTCCTGCCCGCTTTGTCGGTGACCGTCACCTCCAGCACGTAATTCCCCGGCTTCAACCGATCCAGCTGCAGTCCGCGATGCGCCGACTCGAGCGCGGCCGCGGCCTGCGCGCCGAACTTGAGGCTGATGGCCGCACCACCGCCGCCGAAGATCTTCCGGAACAGCCCCCCGCCGCCCTTCTGCTTCTTGACCGCGAGCCGCACCTCGTAGGGGCTTCCCGGCTGCAGCCCATCCACTTCGTAGTAGAGCTGCATCTCGTCGCCGCGCTTGAAGGTCTGCAGCGGGTTGAAGAGCACCGTGTCCTGGTCGGACCGCCGCCACGTGAGATTGGTGCTGCGGCTCCCGAGCACGAGGTCGCTCAAGGCCAGGGCGGCCGAGGTCAGCCCGCCCACCCGCACCGTGTCTCGCGGCAGCACGATGCCCGCCTCTTCGCCCTGCTGGATGGCGAGGCGGTACTCGAACCGGCCCGGCGGCACCGGAATGGCGACGCGGCCGACGAGGTGCTCGCCGTCCGGCACCGGCTCGGGCGCCACGAAGTGGCGGGTCGTGTCCATCGAGGCGACGACCCGGCCGGTGGGATCGCTGGCCGCGAAGCGGACCCGCACGGAGTACAGGAAGCCGCGCGTGACCGTCACCGGCTCGAGCCCGTCTCCCGAGATCGCGTAGGTCACCTGCACGAGCGTGCCCGACGAGTCCCGTCCGACGGCCAGCACGTCGCTCCGCACCTCGAGCTCCTGCGCGAACCGGAGCTCGTAGCTGTCGGTCCGCGTCCCCAGGGCGATGCTAGCCTGACCCATCCGCCGCTCTTCGGTCTGGTACTGCCCCTGCCCGATGCTCCCGGCGGATTGCATCCGCTGGTAGATCGGCGAGAGCTGCTCGCGCGACAGCATCAGCTGCTCGGCCACGGGGTTGTCCCCGGCCCGGTCCCCGCGCAGTGCGATCGCCTGACTGAAGCCGAGCACATCGAACAGGCTTTCGACCAGCTTGAAGTCCTGCACGTCCTCGCGCGCGACGAAGTGAAAGATCAGATCGCTCTCGGGGCGGGAGTAGCGCCACGACTCGTTGGGCTCGAGCCCCGGCGACGCGTAGGCGGCGCGGCTGCTGGGCTCCCCGTGTCGGATGTAGATCACGCCACGGTCGTCGAAGTCCCGGCTCCCGGAGCGGTAGCGCTCGACGATGTCGTAGTGGCGGTTGAGCGCGATGAGCTGAAAATTCTTGCGGGCATAAAAGAGGCGGCGGTAGTGCTCGCGGAGCCGTTCGCCGTCCGACCTGAGCTCATTTCGGTCGCGGTCCGACCAGAAGCGCCGGAGATACTCGGCGCGCCGGCCGCCGGTCAGGCGATCGAACTCGCCGACCACGCTGTCCGAGGCGATGGTGAGCAGGTCGGCGCGGTACGCCGTGACCGTCGCCGGGTCGTCCGCCGCCGCGCCCTCGTAATACGGCTGGACGCCGTCGTAGCGACCCAGGAGAAACAGCGTGCGGGCGATCTCGAGCTGGCCCAGCCCGCGGCTCGCGCCGCGGTCCAGAAAGCCCCGGAAGGCGGCCAGCGCGGAGTCGCCGTCGCCCACTTCGCGCTCGACCCGGCCGCGGGCGAGCAGAACCTCCGGATCCTGGGCCGCGGGCGTGGGTGCCGCGCGCCGCAGCGCGTCGAGCGCCACGCCGAGCTTGACGTTGACGCGCTGCCGGAGCGCGGTGTTCGAGAGATCCACCAGGCCGCGAACGAAGCTCGGGTCCACTTCGGCCGACCGCGCGAACGCCAGGGCGGACCGGGTGAGCGCGTCCTTCCCGAGCATGGTCTTGAGCCCCGTGACGAACGAGATCTGCGAATCGCCGACGCCGTACTCGGCCAGGCCCATGCCGTACCACGCGTACGGCCAGGTGGGTTGCAGGTCGATCGCCCACTGGAACTCGGAGGCGGCGTCGTCGTAGTGCGCCTGCCCGCCGAGCTCGCCCAGCCGGAGCGAGAGGAAGCCGAGCTTCAGGTGGACGAGCGTGTTGTTGCGCTCGACTTTGGCGGTCTCGATCATGCGGCGCTCGAGCACGAGGAGACCGGTCGAATCGGCGGTAGCAGCCAGCGAATCCTGGAACCGCTCCAGTTCGGCGCGCTCCGCCGGGGCCTGTGCATGGAGTGGGCGGGGAACGGCGGCGGCGATCAGGGCGACCGCGAGCGTCGCGACGCGCGAGCCGGGTACGACCATCAGCGAGGTCCTCATGCGGGCGATCCGGGAGGGAGCCGTTCCCCCCGGGCGGATCGGGCGGGCGGGGCGGGATTCGAAGTAGGAGACGCCGCCGCCCCATGCCGGACCACACGAACCTTACTGGTCGCGGGCACGTCCCTCAAGATACTTCCGGAGCCCCTCGACGACCGCTTGCGCGTACCGGCGCTGGCCCTCGGGCGTGCGGAGCGCGGCCTCCTGGTCCGGCAGCATGAGAAAGTACCCCTCGGTGAGCACCGAGGGCATCCAGGTTGCGCGCACCAGGGCCAGGTCCGCGCGGCCAAAGCCGAGGTCCCGGAGGCCGAGGCGCCGAAGCAGCGCCGCCTGAATCGCCCGCGCGAGCGGCTCGCTGCGCGGCTGATTGTAGTAGACGCTGGTGCCGTGGTTGACGAACGGGTTGAGGCCGTCGGGCAGGGCGTTGTTGTGGATCGACAGCAGCACCTCGGCGTTCGCTCGCTCGGCGAGCTGCACTCGCGGCCACAGCTCCACCACGCTGTCGCTGCTCCGCGTCATCACGACGCGGGCCCCGGCGTCCGCTAGCATCCGCCGCAGCTCGAGCGCCACGGCCAGGTTGGCCTCCGCCTCGCGCAGACCGGTTGGGCCCGTGGCGCCTCCGGGCGGGTGGCCGGGGTCGACGGCGATCAGCCGGCCGCGCAGCGGATCGCCCGCCTCGATGACCGGCGGGCGGCGGATATCGAGCAGGAGGTCGTTCCGGTCCCAGCGCGTGCGGTAGCCCCACACCGGACGGGCCAGCTCGAAGGCGATCGCCACTTCGTCGCTCGTCGCCTGGCGCCAGCTCATGCGCCGGATGAGCGAATCCGCGGAGCCGTACCGCATCCAGTCCACGTCGCCCGACGCGCCGTACACCCGCACGACGAGGGATCGATCGCCCTCCTCGATCCGGAACGGCACGCGCTGGCCGAGCGGGATGCGGATGGTGGCGCGGTCGGGGCGAGGCGTCACGGTCACCGACCCGACCACGGCGCGGGGCGCCGGGCCGCCGAGCGCGAGCGGCCTCGCCTCCGCGACCGGCACCCAGGCTTCGGCGTCCGCCGACAGCCGAAGCCGGAGATCGCCGTTCCAGCGTCCGGTCACGGCGCTCCGGGTGCCCGACGGGAAAAACCAGGCATAGGTGCCGCCCGGCAGCGCCCGTCCCACCGTCATGCTGTCCGGCACGCCGGGGTGCGTCGTATCGTCCACCAGCTCGGCCACGAGCGGCAGGCTGTCCAGCACGGCCAGCTGCAGCGGCCAGCGCACCCGCGCGGTGTCGAGGCCGAGGATCGCCTCGAGCGTGGCCCACGACGAGTCCGGGGTCGCGAGCGCGAACGGGAGCGGGAGGATCGGGCCCGGATCGGGACCGACCGCGCGCCCGCGCAGCAGGCCGACGAAGCGGTCGCGAGCCAACGGCGTGCGCAGCCGCGTCGAGTCGCGCTCGAACGCGCGAACCGCAGCCGGCACCTCGGCGAGCTGCGGCTGGGGCGTGAGCGGCACGACGGTGCCGTCGGCGAGCCGAAGGCGAACTTCGGCACCTTCGCTCGCCCGGACACCGAGGGTGACGTACTCGCCGCGCGAGAGCCAGATCCGCCCAGTCGGCGTGAGCGACAGCGAGTCGAGCCACACCGCGCCGGCCGTCAGCCGGCCTCGGTCGGCCATGACGCGACGCACCGGGTAGATCATGGCAACGGAGTCGCGGTCGGTCCGCGCCTCGATGCGCAGCTGGAGCAGGCTGTCAGCGGGAAGGGCCACGTACGCGAGCCAGGCCCCGTTCGGCCAGACCCGCGCCGGCTGGCCGTCGATGGTCACTCGCGCATCGCCGCTGCCGACGGAGCCGAAGAGGAAGCTCGAATCGCGCACCTGCAGCACGGCACCGGCGGGAGGATAGACGACGTTGAGCGCCAGCGGCGCTCGCACCGCCTTGATCGTCGGCAGTTCGGGCGAGGACGGCAGCGACTCGGCCGGCGCGCGCGCGGCGGCCTCGGGTGTCCCGGCCGGTGGGGCTGGCTCGGGAGCGGATGCGCTCCGGGCGCACGCGTACCCGAGAAGGCCCGCACCGAGCGACGCGAACGCCGCGGCACGGCGCGCGCGCAGCTGGAAGCTCATGGCTGCAAGGTACACGTTCACTAAGACTTACGACAAGCGGGCGTTGACGCTCTTCGGGGGCGCTCCTAGATTCGTCACACACTCACATCGCCGCATGGCCCAACGGAAGGAACAGCCCGAGTGACTCTCGCCGTCGCTGCCTGCCCCAGTCCCGCGGACGGTCAGAGGTGCCGGACGCCGCGGGACGCCGCGTGATGGTTGGACCGGTGCAGGTGTCGGTCTTCGGCAAGACGGATCTCGGGCGCACCCGTGACCACAACGAGGACACCTTCCTGGTGGCCGACCTGAGCACCGGGAACGCCAGCCTCCATCCCGAGGTGCGCCGGCACGAGGTCGGGCCACGCGGCTCGCTCTTCATGGTGGCGGACGGCATGGGCGGCGCCGCGGCGGGCGAGCTGGCGAGCGCGATGGCGGCCGACCTGATCTACCGTCATCTCGCCACCGTGTGGGCCGCGGAGAGTGACGCCTCACCCGCCCGCTTCGCCTTCCGCATGAAGGAGGCGGTCGAGCTGGCCAATCAGCAGATCTACGGCTACGCGCGCGAGCACCCCGAGGTCCGCGGCATGGGGACCACCGTAACGGCCGCCGGCGTGAACGGCCGCGATCTCTACCTCGCCCAGATCGGCGACAGCCGCGCGTACCTGGTCCGGAACGGCGCGGCGATTCAGCTCACCAAGGACCAGTCGCTGATGCAGCGGCTGGTGGACGCGGGCGAGCTGACCGAAGCCGAGGCCGAGCAGAGCGAACGCCGCAACATCATCCTCCAGGCGCTCGGGCCCGATCCCCGCGTGAAGGTCGATCTCACCCACCAGCCGCTCCGCCGCGGCGACACGCTGATCATCTGTTCCGACGGGCTCTCGGGCGTGGTGCGCCGCGAGGAGTTTCCGGCGATGGTGCAGTCACATCCGGAGCTCGCCGACCTCTGCAACGCGCTCATCGACCAGGCCAACGAGCGGGGCGGACCGGACAACATCACCGTCGTGGCCGCGCACTTCGAGGGTCAGGGTCTGGTGGAGCCGAGCGCGACGGAGGACGTCGGATATGCCGTGTACCACCTGCCCGAGGCCGAGCCCGACGACCAAGCTCCTGACGCCCCGGCCGGTGCCGGCGTCGCGGGCACACCGCCGTCGAGCGGCGTCGAGAGCCGCGGCCGCGCGCTGCTCGTGATGGCGGCGGTGGTCTGCCTGATCGCCGTGCTGCTGGCGGTCTGGCTCTGACCGCTCCCACGGAAGCCCGGCTTGGCGCCAGGCTGAGCTGGGTGGCGGCGCTCTCGTTTGCCTCGGGCCTTCCGTACTTCTTCTTCAACGAGACCGTGCCGGTCTGGCTCGCGGCCTCGGGGATGAGTCTCGCCGGGATCGGTCTCGCCTCCGGCGCGTCGCTGCCATGGGTGCTCAAGTTTCTGTGGGCGCCGCTGGTCGACCGGCTCGGGAGCCGGCGGCTCTGGATCCGGGTGTGTCTGGGCCTCCTCGCCGTGACCACGGCGATGCTGGCAGGCGCCGACGCCACGTCGCACGCCGGACAGCTCGCGGTCCTGCTGCTCTTCTACGTCACCCTGTCGGCCACGCAGGACGTCGCGATCGACGCCTACACCATCGAGACGACGCACGGCCGCGAGCTCGGCGTGGCCAACTCGGTGCGGATCGGCGCGTATCGGAGCGCGAGCTTCGTGAGCAGCGCGCTGCTGGTGTGGGTGGCGGCGCGGCACGGGTGGCGGGCGGCGTTTATGGCGGGTGCGGCGGTGCTGGCGGCGCTCGCCGTCGCCACCCTCATCCTGCCGTCGCCCCGGCGGGACACCGCGAAGCCGGCGTCGCTCACCGAGCCCATCCGGGCGCTGGTGCGAAGGCCCGGCGTCTGGGCGATCGTGCTGTTCGCGCTGCTGTTCAAGCTCGACATCTCGGCGATGGACCCGATGACCAGGCCGTTCTGGGTGGCGAGCGGGTTTTCGCTGGACCAGATCGCGGCGCTCACCACGGGCCGACTGCTCGCCACGCTGGCCGGCGCGGCGATCGGCGGGGTGATCGCGACGCGGGTCGGGATCTTCCACGCGCTGTGGTCGCTCGGTCTGGTTCAACTGCTGTCGAGTCTGGGGTACGCCGCCGCGGCCGCGGCGGACGCCGGCAAGGAACCGATCACCGCGGCGGCGCTGTTCGAGAACTTTGCGGCGGGGCTCGGTACCGCCGCCTTTCTCGCCTTCCTGATGTCGGTGTGCGAGCGCCGCTACGCCGCGACCCAGTTCGCGCTGCTCACCGCCGTCTTCGCGCTCAGCCGGTGGGCCGCGGGCCTGATGTCCGGTGTGCTCGCCGAGCGGCTGGGGTTCTCGGCGTACTTCTTTCTCACGTTTCTGCTCGGGCTGCCGGCGTACCTGCTGCTGCCACGCGTGCGGCACGCGGGGGTGGAGGGGTAATCGTAGGCGGCGCTATCAGCCTGACGCCGTGTCATCCTGAGCGGAGCGACACCGCCCCCCTACCCCACCCGCCGCCGCAGCCACCGTCCCACCGCCTCCTGCATGAGCCGCTGCCGGTGCCAGGCGAGCAGCACCGGCGCGTCACTCGGCAGCTCGGGCAGGAGCCGCGGATGGCCGAAGAGGACGATCAGGCTGGCATCCGGCACCGCGTTCGCCAACGCATCGCGCGACTCCGCGCTGAAGCCCGAGCGCCCCTTCCACGCCCGCGGCTCCGCGAATGCAAGCACGACGCGCGAACCGCCGTCGTACCGTCCGACCCGCTCCGGCCCGAGGATCGCGCGGGTCCAGTCGCTGGGCCCCGGCGGATACGGCCCGCCGAGATCGTCATCGACGACGACGAGGTCGAGCGGTCCGCGGAGCGGTGGCGCGGCGCCGCGGAGCATCCCCTGGTCGAGCAGCGCATCGGCGAGCGCGTCGGCCGACTCGAACGGGCCGCGGCTGACGGGCGGGGTGGGAGCGTTGGCGCCGGCGAGCGCGCGCTGGTAGCGGCCGAGCGACTCCGCCAGGCGCGCCGCCGGCAGCGCGCCGCTCGCCAGCGCCTGTTCCAAGGCCTCGCGCACCCGGCGGGCGTCGTTCGGATAGAGCAGCAGGTCCACGCCCGCCTGAATCGCTTCGACCGCGGCGTCCGATTCGCGCCGCCCCATCAGCGCGCCGTCCATGATGAGTGCGTCCGTCACGACGAGCCCGTCGAACCCGAGCCGCCCGCGCAGCTCGGCCATGATGGGACGCGAGATCGTGGCCGGCACCCCGGAGGGGTCGAGCGCCGGATAGGCGACGTGCGCCGTCATGATCGACGCCACGCCGCTCTCGACCGCGATCGCGAACGGCAGCAGGTCGCTCTCCCGGAGCGTCGGGCCCGACGCTTCCACGACGGGCAGGGAGATGTGGGAGTCGACGGTGGTGCGCCCGTGCCCCGGGAAATGCTTGGCGCAGGCGAGCGCGCCCGCGTGCTGACAGCCCTCGATCCAGGTGCGGACGAGACTTGCGACGCGGTTCGGATCGTCGCCGAAGGCGCGCGTCTGCACGATGGGATTGTCGGGCAGCACGTCCAGATCGCCCACCGGCGCGAACACCCAGTTGATCCCGACGGCGCGCGCCTCCTGGGCGGTCACTGCGCCCGCCCATCGCACCACGGCCGCATCGCCCAACGCGGCCAGCGCGAGCGGCGGCGGAAACTGGGTGAGTCCCGCCACCTGTTGCCCCGCGCCGCGCTCGAGGTCGGACGCGATGAGCATGGGGCGACCGGCCCGGCGGAGCAGATCCGCGGTCAGGCGCCGAACCGTTTCGATGGTGCCGCCGAACACGATGAACCCACCCACGCCGAGATCGAGGGCGTCGGCGATGCGGGCAGCTTCGTGGCCGAAGCCGCCATCCGTGCCGGCGCGGAGCGCGGGCATGATCAGGCGGCCGGGGTCGAGCGCGACGGAGTCAGTCGTCATGCGGGGGTGACCGTGCCGAGGATTCGGGCGCCGCTCGCTCCCGTGGCGGCGGGGACGTTGCCGGGCTGCCCATGGAGCGTGAGATACCCCAGCAGCGCGAAGGCGACCGCCTCCTTCGCGTCGCCGGGAAAGAACAACTCGCTGAACCGCCGAAGCGGGTACCCGCCCGCGGCCGACAGCTGCCGCGCGAGCGCCGCCATGAGTCCCGGATGGTGGCAGCCGCCGCCCGACGCGACGACCTCGGTGCCGGCGGGGGTCCATCGTCCTACCGCGGCAGCGACGGTCCGGGCCGTGAGCTCCACGGCCGTTGCCACGCCGTCCGGACCGGGCAGCCGAGCGTGCAGGGCGGTGGCGTAGCCGTCGCCGAACCGTTCACGGCCGGTGCTCTTGGGTGGCGGCGCCTGGAAGAACGGATCGGCGAGCAAGTCCTCCAGCACCGATTCGTCCGGCCGGCCACGGGCGGCGATGAGCCCGTCGCGATCGTACGACCGGCGGGCGTCCACCTGGCGGGCCACGCCGTCGATCACCGCGACGCCGGGGCCGGTGTCGAACGCGAGCACGCCGCGCTCCTGGGCGCCACGCGGCACGTACGTCAGGTTGGCCATGCCGCCGAGATTGAGCAACACGCGCGGCCCGTCGGGCGAGCCGAAGAGCAGCACGTCGGCCATCGGAACGAGCGGCGCGCCCTGGCCGCCCGCGGCCACGTCGCGAGCGCGGAAGTTGCTCACGACACGCACGCCGAATCGCTCGGCCAGCACCGCGGCCTCGCCGAGCTGCCAGGTGACCGCGGGCGGCTCGTGCCAGATCGTCTGGCCGTGAAAGGCGATGAGCGCGAGGTCCGAGGCCGGGACCTGGGCCTGCGCGAGCAGCGTCTCGACCGCGTCGGCCGCCCACTCGGCGATCCGGACGTGCAGCCGCGCGAGTGACGGCGCGTCGCCGCCCGCGAGCGCGTGGCGCAACTCGCCGCGCTCGTCGTCGGCATACGGACGGGTGACGAAGTCGACCAGCTCCGCGTGGGTGGGGCCGTGCAGCCGGACCAGCGCGGCGTCCATGCCGTCGAGCGAGGTGCCCGACATCAGCCCCACGGCCAGCGTCGGGCGCTCGTTCACGCGGGCCGCACCGGCGGCGGGTCACCGACGATGGTGCGGAGCCTGCCCGCGTGCGTCTCGAGCAGCCGTTCGGCCTCGTCACGCCCGACGCCGCGGCGGGCCATCACGATGGCCGTCTTCACGCTGCCGTCCGCGGCCTCGAGCGCCGCACGCGAGTGGTCGCGGTCCAGGCCCGTCGTCTCCATCAGAATGCGCTGGCTCCGGTCCACCAGCTTGTCGTTCCAGGCGCGCAGATCGATCATCAGGTTGCCGTAGATCTTCCCCAGCCGGATCATCGCACCGGTGGTGAGGGTGTTGAGTACCAGCTTGGTGGCGGTCCCGCTCTTCATCCGGGTGGACCCGGTCACCACCTCAGGGCCGACGGGGACGACGATACAGACATCGCAGGTCTCGCGCAGCAGGCGGGACGGCTCGGACATCGACACCAGCACCGTACGTGCGCCCAGCGTCTGGGCCCGGGAGAGCGCAGCGCGGACGTACGGCGTGGTCCCGCTGGCGGCGATGCCGACCACGACGTCGTTGGGCCCGACCCGCCGCGCATCCATCTCGCCCAGACCGGCGTTGACGTCGTCCTCGGCGCCCTCAATCGACTTGATCAGCGCGGGCAGTCCGCCGGCGATGATGCCGACCACCATCTCCGGCGGCGTGCCGAAGGTCGGCGGACATTCGGCGGCGTCGAGCACGCCGAGCCGGCCGCTGGTGCCGGCGCCGACGTACAGCAGGCGGCCCGCGGCGCGGAACGCCGCCTCGATCAGATCGATGGCCCGCGCGATCTCCGCCCGGGCACCCGCCACGGCCGCCGGAACGGTGGCGTCCTCCGCCCCGACGAGATCGACGATCTCCAGCGCGGTCGCGGTATCGATGGTGGATGTTAGGGGATTGCGCCGTTCGGTCAGGCGCGGGTCCTGGTCGTCGTCAGGCACGACTAAATTAGATCGCGTGTGCCGCCGGGATCAACCTCCGGGGCGCACTCCCTTTCAAGCCGAGGTTCCCGTGCGGTCGAATCGACGCCTCGCTCCGCTCATCCTGCTCGTCGCCGCCTGCGGCCAACCGCGCGCTGCCACCCCGCCTGGACCGGTGGAAGGCACGGCTTCGGGCTGGGAGTTCGCCGAACGCTCCCGGGTCACCGACGGCGCGCGCGCGATGGTCGTTTCCGGAAGCGGAATCGCGAGCGGGGTCGGACGCGACATCCTCCGCCACGGCGGCAATGCGGTCGACGCGGCAGTGGCGGTCGGCTTCGCGCTCGCCGTGGTCCATCCCGAGGCGGGCAACCTCGGCGGGGGCGGCTTCGCGGTGATCCGGCTCCGGGACGGTACGGTGCAGACGCTCGATTACCGCGAAACGGCCCCCAGCCTGGCGACGCGCGACATGTACGTCGACGAGCGCGGTGAGCCGACCGAACGGAGCGTCACCGGCCACCTGGCGGCCGGCGTGCCCGGCGCGGTCGCGGGGCTGGTCGAATCGCATGCGCGCCATGGACGCCTCCCGTTCGCCACCGTCATCGAGCCCGCCATCCGCCTGGCGCGCGAGGGGTACGTGGTCGACGAGCACCGCAGCCGGTCGATCCGGAGCGACAGCGCACGGCTGTCCAGCTTCCCGGCCTCGCGCGCCAGCTTTCTGCCGGGCGGGGCACCGCCGGTGCCCGGTACGACTCTGCGCCAGCCGGATCTGGCCGCCACGCTCGACGCGATCCGAGAGCGCGGAACCGCCGGGTTTTACACGGGGCCCGTCGCGGATCTCATCGTAGCCGAGATGGCGCGCGGCGGCGGCCTCATTTCGCTCGACGATCTCGCCGCGTACCGGGCCATCTGGCGGGACCCGATCACCCTCAGCTATCGCGGTCACACCATCTACTCGATGCCGCCGGCGTCGTCGGGCGGCACCACGATGGGTGAGATCCTCAACATCATGGAAGGCTACGCCCCGCTCCCCCCGTTCGGCTCGCCCGCGCTGCTGCATCTCGAAGCCGAGGCCATGCGCCGCGCTTTCACCGACCGCAATACCTACCTCGGCGATCCCGCGTTCGTCCGGAATCCCGTCGACCGCCTGCTGTCGAAAGCCTACGCGGCGGATCTCCGCCGTGGCATTGGCGACCGCGCGACGCCGACACCGGCCTTCGCGCCGGGGCCTCGCAGTGGCGCCTCGACCACGCACTATTCGGTCGTGGATCAGGACGGAAACGCGGTGAGCACGACGACGACGCTCAACGACAGCTATGGCAGCGCGGTGACGGTGACGGGCGCCGGCTTTCTGCTCAACGACGAGATGGACGACTTCGCGACCGCACCCGGCAAGCCGAACATGTACGGGCTGGTCCAGGGTGAGGCCAACGCGATCGCGCCCGGCAAGCGTATGCTGTCGGCGATGACGCCGAGCATCGTGCTCGGCCCCGACGGCCGGCTGCTGCTCGTGGTGGGAACGCCGGGCGGGCCGCGCATCATCACCATGGTGTACCACGTAATCTCGAACGTGATCGATCATCGGATGCCGCTGCCGGCAGCCGTGGCCGCCCCGCGCACGCATCACCAGGGGCTGCCGGATACGCTCCGCGTGGAGCACGGCGGTTTTCCCCCGCTCGCGCTCGACAGCATGCGCACCCGAGGGCACGCGGTCGGTGTGGGCGGCTACTGGGGCGACGTCGAGGCGATCATCCGGACGCCGACCGGGTGGCAGGGGGTCAGCGATCCGCGGTACGGAGGTGGCGGGGCGGGATATTAGGTCCGAGCTGTCACCCCGCCCTCGCCGGATCCTGCCTAGGCGCCCGCCACCATCCGATCGTCCAGCGTCAGCGTAATGGTCGTCCCCGCGGGCACGACGACGTCGCGATCCTTGGTCTCGACCGCGCGCTGGGTGCCGACGGCGCCGCCGATGATGCCGCCGATGATCGCGCCCTTGGTGCTGCCGCCGAGGACCCGGCCGACGATCGCCCCGGCGGCGGTGCCCGCGCCGACCTTGGCGATGTCACCCGCGTTGGTGCCCCGCCCCTCCAACTTGGTCCGCACACCTGAAATCGAAGCCGGCAGCGGCTGCGACGTCCCGTTGATCGAGATCGCCGTGGGCTTGAGCGTCAGCGTCCCGGTGGTGTCGCCCTTGTTCTCGGCTTCCTTGATGGCCGTGACCTGCAGCGTGACCTTGGATCCGGCAGGGATCACCACTCGCCCCGCGGCGTCCTTCACATCGCTGCCAACCGTCGCCATGATCTCGTCGCCCACCTTGTTCTTGTGCGAGCGGATCTCGCTGTCGGTCGCGGCCGAGAACGACGCGCCGGCGTCGAGCCCGCGCGCTGCCGGAGCCGGTGCGGGCGCGGTAGCCGCCGGTTC
>JACCSZ010000264.1 GCA_013812695.1 Gemmatimonadales bacterium
GGGCGCGTCATCGAGAACGCCTGCCCCATTCAGGACCGGTTCCCCGAGTACGCGGCGCTGGCGCCGGTGCCGTTCGAGCTGGAGGCGCTGGAGGAAGTGGAGGCCAAGTGCCTGCGGGCGGCGGCGCTCCGACGGTTCGGCGACGCGGAACGGCAGGACTTCGAGACGGTCATCGCCGCGGCGGTCGTCCCGGCATCACCCTGAGCCCTACTCACTCTCCTTCGCCCACACAAAAAACAACACCCCGATCGCCAGAAACATCCACAGGTTCCCCGGCACCCACATCAGCAGCCCGCCGAGCTGCTGGTCGTCGAGTGGCGTGAGCCCCCAGGTGCGCGGTGCTGCAGTGTACCAGGGATAGAGCACCCCGTCGCTCAAGGTGATGAGCGCCGCCACGATCTGCATCGGGATGCCCACCAGGAACAGATAGAGCATCCCGACCCCGTACCCCAGCCGAGGCAGAATTTCGGGGGCCGGGCTCATGACGGGCCACCAGAGCAGCGTCGCCGTCACCATGAACATCAGATGCGTAGCGATGTGTACCTCGTGGCTCCGCATCATGAGGTCGTAGTAGGGCGCCAGGTGCCAGACGGCGATTGTGAAAGTGAAGATGACGGCCGCGGCCACCGGGTGGGTCGCGACCCGGGCCGCGCGCCGCAGCACCGGCGGGCGCAGCAATGGCTCGACCAGCCAGCCCGGCGTCCCCAGGATCAAAAGCGGTGGGAAGAGCAGGGTGAGCAGCAGGTGCTGCACCATGTGGACCGAGAACAGGTAGTAGTCGCTCAGGTCGTGCATCGGCCCGTTGAGCGCGCCGAGCAGCACCAGGAGCGACCCGCAGAACGAGGCCACCTTCCAGCGCGGCACCGGGGGAAGTCCGCGAGCCCGGCGCCACGGCCCGATCCCGTAAAAATAGAGGGCACCGAGAAGTCCGGTGCCCACGAGGACGCTGGGGTGCAGCGACCAACTCCACTCGTACGGGATCGTGGGCCGCGGCCGCTCGTCGAGGAGCGGCGCGAACGGCGGCAGGGTCACCCGGACCGCGCGAACGCGAAGTGGTACGCCTGGAGCACGATCAGTGACACGATGACCACGGTCGCGATGACGAGCGGAAAGACGAACACCCCGCTGAACAGGCGATGGTCCTGCTTGAGGTGCATGTAGTACATGGCCACCAGCGCAAACTTGGCCGCCGACAGCAGCAGCAGGACGGGAATGAAGAACGGCTGCAGCGTCTGCCCGGCGGGGCCCGCATGCCCGCCGTACGTGAACTCGTAGAGCCCGACCTCGAGCGCCGTCAGCACGAACAGGACGACGCCGATCTTGACGTAGACTCCGGAAGACGGGTGGTCGGCGTCGTGCGCCGCGGCGGCGGTCGGGGGGGCGTGGGCGTCCATGCGACTGTCCTTACTGAATCAGGTAGACGACGGGGAAGATCACGATCCAGACCACGTCCACGAAGTGCCAGTACAGTGCGGCGATCTCGAGGTTGAGCGACTTGGCGGGCGGGATCTTCCCGCGGAAGGCCTCGATCCAGAGCGTGAGCAGCCAGATGACGCCCAGTGTCACGTGGGTGCCGTGAAACCCGGTCAGCGTGAAGAAGCTGGCCCCGTACAGGTTGCTCTTGAGCGTGAGCCCCTTGTGGACGAAGTGGCTGAACTCATACACCTGCATGCCCACGAAGAAGAACCCGCACAGCAGCGTCAGACCCAGCCACAGGAGCAGCCCCTTCCGGTTGCCGCGCTGCGCGTTGGCCAGCGCGAGCACGACGAACAGCGAGCTGAACAGGAGCAGCGCCGTGCCCAGCGTCACCAGCGGAATCTCGATGATCGGCTCGAAGTGCTGGCCACTCGGCGAGACCCACGCGTCGTGGGGAAACGGACCCGGCCCGCTGGGCCAGGTCCGTTTGTGGACCAGGAAGTTCGAGATCAGCGAGGCGAAGAACAGGCACTCGGACCCGATGAAGGTCCAGATGGCCAGCTTCCGGTTGTCGAGCCCGGTGGAGGTCTCGAGACCGTGCTCCAGCGCGTGCGCGTGATCGGCCACGGATCGCCGCTCCTCAGCCCGCGGGCTCGAAGGCCCAGTTGAAGACGCCGATGAACAGGACGGAAAGCCCCGCCACGACGCCCCACGGCCCGACCAGGCTCGCCGCCATGAGGCCGACCATCAGCACCATCAGGCCGATCGCCGAAACCAGCGGCCAGTAGGACGGATTGGGCAGATGGATACCCTGCCCACTCACCCGCGCCGGCTCGGGAACCTGGCCGCCATGCTCCCGCTTCATCTCCCACAGCGGATCGCGCCCGTGCACCGTGGGGATCTCGGCGAAGTTCCACTCCTGCGGCGGCGACGGGATCGCCCACTCGAGCGTGGCGCCGTTCCACGGATCGGCCGGCGCGTTCCGGGGGCCGCGCCAGGTGAGGACGATGTTGACCAGGAAGACCAGAAACGAGAAGCCCAGGATCAGCGACCCGGCCGTCTCGATCTGGTTGAGGGTCTCGAACCCGAGCCCCTCGGGATAGGTGTAGACCCGCCGCGGCATCCCGTTCAGGCCGAGGATGTGCATCGGGAAGAACGTGACGTTGAAGCCGATGAGCATGAGCCAGAAGTGCACCTTGCCGAGCCCCTCGTTCAGCATCCGGCCGAACATCTTGGGCCACCAGTAATACGCGCCGCCGGTCAGCGCGAAGATGCTGCCGCCGAAGAGCACGTAGTGGAAGTGCGCCACGACGAAGTAGGTGTCGTTCTGCTGCAGGTCGGCCGGGGGCGACGAGTGCATGACCCCCGAGAGACCCCCGATGATGAACATCGCGATGAAGCCGAGCGCGAAGTAGATCGGCGTCCGGTACTGGATCGAGCCGCCCCAGATGGTGCCCATCCAGTTGAAGATCTTGACGCCCGTCGGCACCGCGATGAGCATGGTGCTGAGCGCGAAGAACGTGTCCGCGATCGGGCCCATGCCCGTCGTGAACATGTGGTGGCTCCAGACGCCGAATCCGAGAAACGCGATGAATGCGCCCGAGAACACCATGGCCGCGTAGCCGAACAGCGGCTTCCGCGAGAACACCGGCAGGATCTCGCTCACGATCCCGAACGCCGGCAGCACCAGGATGTAGACCTCAGGATGGCCGAAGATCCAGAACAGGTGCTGCCAGAGCAGCGGGTCGCCGCCCCCCGAGGGCACGAAGAAGTGGGTGCCGAAGAACCGGTCGAACATCAGCAGGATCAGCGCCACCGTGATGACCGGGAACGCCAGCAGCAGCAGGATCTGGGTGATGAAACTCATCCAGGTGAACATCGGCATCCGCATCATCTTCATGCCCGGGGCGCGCATGTTGAGGATGGTGACGAAGAAGTTTACCGCCGCCGCCAGCGACGCCACGCCGAGGATCTGGAGGCCGAGCATCCAGAAATCCACGTTCATGCCGGGCGAGTACTGCCGCGAGGTCAGGTTCGCATAGCCGTACCAGCCCTGGTTGGGCGCCGCGCCGAACAGGAAGCTCGAGTTGAGGAACAACCCGCCCAGCAGGAACACCCAGTAGCTGAACGCGTTGAGCCGGGGGAAGGCCACGTCCCGCGCGCCGATCTGGAGCGGGATCATGAAGTTGAAGAACATGGCGCTGAGCGGCATGATCGCGAGGAAGATCATGGTCGTGCCGTGCATCGTGAACAACTGGTTGTACAGCTCGGGGGACAGGAACGTGTTGTTGGCCGAGCCCAGCTGGAGGCGGAGCAGAATGGCCTCGAGGCCGCCTACCAGGAAGAAAAAGAAGGCGGTGGCGCCGTAGAGAATACCGATGCGCTTGTGATCGACCGTCGTGAGCCAGCTCCAGAGACCGGTCGGCTCCGCGTGTCCCGCGGTCGCGTGCCCCCGTTGCTGATCGAGTGCGGTGGTTGCCATAGGCCTTGTTATCGGTGAGCGCGAAGGTAGGCGACCAAGGAGCGGGCCTCTTCGGCCGTGACGCCCAGGTTGGGCATCAGCACGCCCACTTTCATGCCCTGCGGATCCCGGATCCACCGGGCCAGATTCTCATCGGTGTTCTTGAAGCTTCCCGCCCCGATGTAGCTGCGGCCGCCGATGTTGGCGAGGTTCGGGCCGATCAACCCCTTCGGTGCGTCCACCGCGTTGAGTGCATGGCACCCCACGCATCCTTTGGCGCGGAACAGCTTCTCGCCCGCGCCATAGGCCGCATCCTGCGGCGGCATCGGCGCGGACACGGTCGCGCCCGAATCCCGCCCGGCGGCAGCCTGTCGCGCGCTGTTGCGCGGGTCCGGGGACTCGGGCGCCTGTAGATTGGCACCGACGCTCGCCGTCCGCACCGAATCGGGGGCGGCGGGGGCAGCGGCGGCCTTGGCCGGCTTGGGTCCCAGCGTCTGCATGTGGGATACCCAGTTCTGGAACTCTTCCGGCGTCTGCGCTCGCACCCGGAACGCCATGCGGGCGTGCTGGATGCCGCAGAACTCCGCGCATTGCCCCGGATACTCGCCCGCCTCCTCGGCCTTGAACCAGAGCCGGGTCTGGCGATTGGGAAACACGTCGCGTTTGCCTGCGAAGCGCGGTGGCCAGAAGCTGTGCACTACGTCTGCGGTGTGCATCCGGAACGCCACGGTCTGGCCGACGGGGATATGCACCTCGTTGGCCGTCGTGATGTTGAGGTCGGGATAGCGGAACTCCCACCACCACTGGTGCCCGATGACCTCGACCGTCAGCGATTCGCCTTCCGGGATGACGTTGGTCTCGAAAATTCCCCGCACGGTCGGCACCGCGATGGCGGCCAGGATCAGGGCCGGGATGACCGTCCAGACGATCTCGATCATCGTGTTGCCGTGCACCTGCCGAGGCTCGGCATCGTTCGGCTTGCCACGGAACCGGAAGATGGCGTACAGCAGCGCGCCTTCGACGAGCACGAACACCCCGAACGCCCAGTACAGCGTCGTGGTCTGGATATCGTCGCCGATCCGCGCGAAATCGGAGATTGGCTTCAACGTCGTCTGCGCGTACTTGTCCGGGCTGCAGGCAGCCACGAGCAGCACGAGCATTGGCAGCAGGAAAGCCCACCGCCGAACAACTCGTGAGGCGGGATTCCAGAGGAACGTCACGGGCATCCTGTCGGCGAAAATCGACGCGCACACCAAGGGGGAAGTCGGGCCGCCGCAGTTTACGGTGTTCAGGTACGAAGGTCAAGGAAAATCCTTGGCCGCAGTCTGCTCGAAGTCCCCTATGGTACAGACAGCACAACTATGGTAGTTAAGAACGCTACTACTACCG
>JACCSZ010000280.1 GCA_013812695.1 Gemmatimonadales bacterium
TGCGCGCGCTCGTACCAGGCATCGAGCCGCTCACCCAGCCAGGGCGAATCGGTCTGCGCTTGAATCGGCGCGGGGGAAAGCTGGAGGCAGGCCGCGACGCCCAACTGGGCGATGCGACAGGCGGGCGAGCAAAGTGACACGAGACTCCCTGACGGAATTGACTTCGTGGTGCGAGCGGCCGAATCATCGCCTGGGGACGGCCCGCGTGTCAATCTTCTAAAGTCTTATTGGGCAGCTTGTTATGTGCGATCTGCAACGCCGGACCACGTGAGGACACTTTGGATCGGACCTGAGAGGCAAGAGCAAATCCCGCGCCTGCTTCCGGTGACTCCCGTCACGGTTGCGGTCTGGCGGTGGTCGTACAGTGGGTACACGATCTACGAAACCGTGGCGGCCAGGCAACCATCGGCCTGCCGAACGTTCCTTTTTTCCATGCAATTGATCCGGGAGGTCTAATGCGAGCATACTGTTCCGCGTACCTGGCCGCGCTTGCGATGCTCGTCGGGGGCCTCGGCTGCGCCAGCACCACCGCACGCACC
This sequence comes from Gemmatimonadales bacterium, assembly GCA_013812695.1. GTDB lineage: Bacteria > Gemmatimonadota > Gemmatimonadetes > Gemmatimonadales > GWC2-71-9 > CAVVWJ01. Next base: position 540 of record JACCSZ010000280.1, read on the forward strand.
GATGACAGCCCCAGCGCGGCGGCACGCGATACCAGTACCACTACCACGACAGCCGCCGATACTGGGTCTGTCCAGACGCCGTCGGGCGCGAACGCTCAGCCGGTCGATACGTTCTTGAAGCGCCAGGGTACCGGTGCGCCCCAGGACACTCTGGGGGGGTACGGCGAGGTCCAGCGCGACACCGCCGGCCAAGGGATGACATCCGACAGCTCGGGCATGGCGAAGCAGGACTCGACAAGCGGCATGGGCGGGATGGATTCGACGAGCACCGACACGAGCATGGCGCGGTAGCAGCAGAGGAGCTAATCCCCGTCCCCGTCAACCTGAGCGCAGCGAAGGGGCCATGACTCAGGTCATGGCCCCTTCGCTGCGTTACTTCAGCATCGTCTTCGCGATCGTCTGCAGCTGCATGTTGCTCGTGCCCTCGTAGATCGTCCCGATCTTCGCGTCGCGGTAGTATTTCTCCGCCGGGTACTCGGTCGAGTACCCGTAACCTCCGAACAGCTCCAGGCAGTTCGACGTCGTCCGATCCGCGACCTGGCTGCTGAACAGCTTCGCCATGGCGGCCTGGTGCGCGAACGGCTGCCCCGCGTCCTTGAGCCGGGCCGCGTTGTACACCATGAGCCGGGCGGCCTCCAGGTCGGTGGCCATCTGGGCGAGCTGGAACTGCACACCCTGAAACTCGGCGATGGCCTTGCCGAACTGACGGCGCTCCTTCACGTAGGCCATAGCGGCCTCGAGCGCTCCCGCCGCCACGCCTATCATCTGCGCGCCGATCCCGATCCTCCCCTCGTTCAGCGTCTCGATCGCGATCTTGTAGCCCTGGCCTATGGGCCCGAGCACGTTCGCCGCGGGGACCTCACACTGCTCGAGGATCAGTTCGGTGGTGCTCGACGCCCGAATCCCGAGCTTGTGCTCTTTCTTGCCCACCGAAAACCCGGGAAACTCGCGCTCGACGATGAAGGCCGTGATCCCCTTGTACGCCTTGGAGGGATCCACGTTGGCAAAGACGATGAACACGCCGGCCTCGGCGCCGTTGGTGATCCAGAACTTGCGGCCGGTGAGCTCCCATCCGTCGCCCGCGCGCTCGGCGCGGGTGGCGAGCGCGAAGGCGTCGCTCCCGCTGCCGGGCTCCGACAGCGCGAAGGCGCCTAGCAGCCCGGTCGTGAGCCGGGGAAAGTAGCGCCGCTGCTGCTCGTCGTTGCCCCAGCGCAGGAACGCGTTGTTGACCAATGTGTTGTGCACATCGACATAAATCGCGGCCGACGCATCCACCCGCGCCAGCTCCTCGATGGCGAGCACCGCCATGAAAATCGTGCCGCCGGCGCCGCCATACCGCTCGGGCACCTCGATGCCCATGAGGCCCAGCTCGAAGAACTTCGGGATCAGGTCGAGACGAAACTGGGCGGCGTGATCCATCGCGGAGACGTGCGGGCGCACCTCGGCCCCGGCGAACTCCCGGACGGCGTCGCGGAACATGCTCTCTTCTTCCGACAACGTGGTCAGGGGGGGCGTGGCGGTGCGGAGGTCCTGCATGGGGGCACTAGCTCCGGGGTGGTCGGCGGCGTACCTCAGGTCGGGGGAGTATATCCCTGACTTCCGACGGGTACAATCGGCGCCGCCTCGAGCACCTCGAGCGCTACCGGGACCCGGCCAAGCGGGGCCGAGACCTGCACGCCCTGCACGCGATCGGCCACGGCCGCCAGCATCTCGCGCGAGATGCGGACACCCTCGGCCAGCGCCTCCTCCTTGCCGCCGGCGCTCGCGGTCCGCATTCGGTCCAGGATGGTGTCAGGCACGCTTACCCCGGGCACCTCGTTGGCCAGGAACTCCGCGTTCCGGAGCGACACCAGCGGCCAGATGCCCGCGATGATCGGGATCCGGAAGCCTTCGACCTGGCCGAGGAAGCGGTCGAGCTGCTCGAGGTCGAACACCGGCTGCGTGATCGCGTACTCGGCCCCGGCTTCGACCTTGTAGGCGAAGCGTTTGAGCTCGCGCTCGAAGTCGGGTGCCGCCGGGTTCACGCCCACGCCGATCACGAACCTGGTCGGCTGGCCGATCGGATTGCCGCCGGGATCCAGCCCGCGGTTCAGCCGGCTCACCAGGTTGGTCAGCCCGATGCTGTCGATGTCGAACACCGCCGTGGCCTCGGGGTACGGCCCCATCTTGGGCGGGTCGCCCGTGATGATGAGCAGATTCCGAATGCCGGCCGCCGCCGCGCCGAGCAGGTCGGACAGCATGCCGAGCAGGTTCCGGTCGCGGCAGGCGTAGTGGACTACGGCCTCGAGTCCGACCTCGCGCTCGATCATCAGGGCGGACAGCAGTGCGCCCATCCGGCTCTGCGCCCTCGGGCCATCGGGCACGTTCACGGCGTCGACGCCCGCGGCCTTGAGCTGGCGCACCTGCTCGAACATCGGCGCCGGATCCACGCCTTTGGGCGGCACGATCTCTACCGTGGTGACGAACCGCCCTTGGGCGAGCTTGGCGCCCAGCCGCGAGCGCCCGGCCAGCGGCACCGGATCCAGCGCGACGGCCGGCGCGGGCGCGGGCAGGGTCCCCGTGTCGAACGCGTGCCGCGGCGAGACGCTCTGCACGAAGCCGACCATGGCGCGGACGTGGTCGGGCGTGGTGCCGCAGCAGCCGCCCACGAACCTGGCACCGGCCTCGACCATCCGGCGCGCATAGCTGGCCATGTACTCGGGCGACGCCATGTAGATCTTGCGATCGCCCACCTCGCGCGGAAGCCCGGCGTTGGGCTGCGCGGCGATCGGCAGGGTCACGACCCGCGCCAGCTTCTCGACTGCCTCGAGCACGCCGTGCGGTCCGACCGAGCAGTTCACTCCGATGACGTCCACGCCCATCGCCGCCACCGCCGGGCCGAACACCACCGGATCGGTCCCGTAGTGAGTCTTGCCGTCGGTGCCGACCGTCATCTGCGCGATGATGGGCAGGTCCGACCGGGTCCGGATGGCCTTGACCGCGGCGCCCAGCTCATTGACGTCGCTGAAGGTCTCGAGGATGAACCCGTCCACCCCCCCGGCCAGGAGTCCGCTGACCTGCCGCTCGTACACCGCGCACGCCTCGTCCAGTGACAGCTCGCCGAACGGCTCGACGCGCACGCCGAGCGGGCCGAGCGCGCCGGCCACCGCGGCCCGAGCGCCCGCCGCCTCGCGCGCGAGCCCCGCGGCGGCGGCGTTGATCCGCTCGGTGTCGCCCGCGAGTCCGTGGATGGCCAGCTTGAGCGGGTTGGCGCCGAAGGTGTTGGTCTCGAGCAGCTCGGCCCCCGCGCGCACGTACTCGCGGTGGATGTCGCGGACGAGGTCGGGCTGCTTCAGGTTCAGGTCGTCGTAACAGACGTTGAGGAACACCCCGCGCCCGTAGAGCATGGTGCCCATCGCCCCGTCCACGACGTGGACGCGGCCGTCGGCGAGCAAGTCGCGGAGGGTCCGCACGCTAGCGCTCGTAGTTGAGGTTCGGGGAGAGCCAGCGCTCCATGGTCGCGACGTCCATTCCCTTCCGGCGGGCGTAGTCCTCGACCTGGTCGCGCTCGATCTTGCCCACGCCGAAGTACTGCGCCTGCGGGTGCCAGAAGTAGTACCCGCTGACCGCGGCGCCCGGCAGCATCGCAAAGCTCTCGGTGAGCGTGATCCCGGCGTTGGACTCGGCGCGGAGCAGGTCGAACAGGGTGCGTTTCTCGGTGTGGTCCGGACACGCCGGGTAGCCCGGCGCCGGCCGGATGCCCTGGTACCGCTCGCGGACGAGCGCCGCGTTATCGAACGACTCCTCCGGCGCGTAGGCCCAGTACTCCCGGCGCACGCGCTCGTGCAGCCGCTCGGCGAACGCCTCGGCCAGCCGGTCGGCCAGCGCCTTGGCCAGGATCGCGTTGTAGTCGTCGTGCTCGGCGCCGAACGCGGCCACCAGCTCGTCCAGTCCGGCGCCGGTACTTACCGCGAACGCGCCGACGTGATCGGGCACGCCGGTCTCGCGCGGCGCCACGAAGTCGGCGAGCGCCAGGTTCGGCCGGCCGGGCGGCTTGAACATCTGCTGTCGCAGCGTATGGATCACGGCCAGTTGCTCGGTGCGCTCCTCGTCCGCGTAGAGCTCGATGTCGTCGCCGACCGCGTTGGCCCGGAAGACGCCGAACACGCCGCGGGCCCGGAGCAACCGCTCCCGCACGAGCCGGTCGAGCAGCACCCGGGCATCCCGGAAGAGACTCGTCGCGGCGGCTCCGACCGTCGCATCCGCCAGGATGTCCGGATAGTGGCCCGCGAGCTCCCAGGTCTGGAAGAATGGCGTCCAGTCGATGCGCGGAACGAGGTCGTCCAGCGGATAGTCGTCCAGCACGGTCAGTCCGGTCGAGCACGGGACCGGGGGCGTGACGCCGGTCCAGTCGACGGCCAGGCGCTGGCGCCGGGCGTCCTCGATCGGCTGGCGCCGCTCCACCGGGCCACGCCGGCTCCGTTGCTCGCGCACGTCGCGATACTCGTCGCGCGTCTCGGCAACGAAACCGTCGCGCAGGGTGTCGCTGAGCAGACTCCCGGCCACGCCGACCGCGCGCGAGGCGTCGAGCACGTGCACCGTGGGCCCGTGGTAGTGGGGCTCGATCTTGACCGCGGTGTGAACCCGCGACGTGGTGGCACCGCCGATCAGGAGCGGGATCCGGAACCCCTCGCGCTCCATTTCCTGGGCGACGAACGACATCTCCTCGAGCGACGGCGTGATGAGCCCGCTCAGCCCGATCAGGTCCACCCCCTCGCGCCGCGCCGTCTCGAGGATCTTCGCGCACGGCACCATGACGCCGAGGTCGATGACCTCGTAGTTGTTACACTGCAGGACGACGCCGACGATGTTCTTGCCGATGTCGTGCACGTCGCCCTTGACCGTGGCCAGCAGGACCCGGCCGTTGGTCCGCGCGACCGCGGAGGTCTCCCGCTCGGCCTCGATGTACGGAATGAGGTGGGCGACGGCCTTCTTCATGACGCGGGCGCTCTTCACCACCTGCGGCAGGAACATCTTGCCCGCGCCGAACAGGTCGCCCACGACGTTCATGCCGGCCATCAGCGGCCCCTCGATCACCTGGATCGGACGCTCGACGAGGTGCCGGGCCTCCTCGGTGTCCTCGACGACGAAGTCCGCGATCCCCTCGACCAACGCGTGCGCCAGCCGCTCGTGCACCGGCGCCTGCCGCCAGGCCAGGTCGGTGACCTGCGCCGAGAGCTGGCCCTTGACCTGGTCGGCGACGGCGAGGAGCCGGTCCGTGGCATCGGGCCGGCGGTTGAGGACCAGGTCCTCGACCCGGCCGAGCAGGTCGGCCGGCATGTCGGAGTAGATCGGGAGCTGTCCAGCGTTCACGATTCCCATGTCCATGCCGGCCTCGATGGCGTGGTACAGGAAGGCGGCGTGGATGGCCTCGCGGACGGGATCGTTGCCGCGGAACGAGAAGGAAACGTTGCTCACGCCGCCGCTCACGAGGACGTGGGGGAGTGTCGTCTTGATGCGGCGGGTGGCCTCGATGTAGGCCACCGCGTAGTCGTTGTGCTCCTCGATGCCCGTGCCGATGGCGAAGATGTTCGGGTCGAAGATCACGTCCTCGGGCGGGAAGCCGACTCGCTCGGTCAGGATCCGGTAGCAGCGCGCGCAGATCTCCAGCTTTCGGTCGGCGGTATCGGCCTGGCCGCGCTCGTCGAACGCCATGACGATGACCGCGGCCCCGTATCGCCGGGCCAGCGTGCCCTGGCGGATGAATTCCGCCTCGCCCTCCTTGAGGCTGATCGAGTTGACCACGCCCTTCCCCTGCACGCACTTGAGCCCGGCCTCGATGACAGACCACTTGGACGAGTCGAGCACGACCGGCACGCGACTGATGCCCGGCTCGGCGGCGATGAGCTGGAGCAGCCTCACCATGGCCGCCTGGGAGTCGAGCATGCCCTCGTCCATGTTGACGTCGATCATCTGGGCGCCGCTCTCCACCTGCTGCCGCGCGATCTCGATCCCGGCCTCGTAGTCCTCGGCGAGCACCAGCCGGGCGAACTTCCGCGATCCGGTCACGTTGGTGCGCTCACCCACGTTCACGAACAGGCTTCCGGGGCCGATCGTGAGCGGCTCGAGCCCGCTCAGCCGGCAGCGCGGCTCGAGCCGCGGCCGCTCCCGCGGTGCCAGCCCGCGCACCGCCTCGGCCAGGGCGCGGATGTGGGCGGGCGTGGTCCCGCAGCAGCCGCCGACGAAGTTGACCAGCCGGCTCTCGGCGAACTCGCGGAGCACGCGGGCCATGTACTCGGGCGTCTCGTCGTACCCGCCGAACTCGTTCGGGAGGCCGGCGTTCGGGTGCGCGCTCACGAACGCCGGCGCCACGCGCGAGAGCTCCTGGACGTACTGGCGGAGGGCCTGCGCGCCCAGCGCGCAGTTGAGGCCGATGCTGAGCGGCCGGGCGTGGGCCACCGAGTTCCAGAACGCCTCGGTGGTCTGCCCGGACAGGGTCCGCCCGCTCGCGTCCACGATCGTCCCCGAGATCATGATCGGCAGGCGCACGCCGAGTCGCTCGAACAAGGCGTCGACCGCGAAGATGGCGGCCTTGGCGTTGAGCGTATCGAAGATCGTCTCGATCAGGAGCAGGTCGGCACCGCCATCGACCAACCCGCGAGCCGCGTCCGTGTAGGTGGCCACGAGCTGGTCGAACGTGACGTTCCGGAACCCCGGATCGTTCACGTCCGGCGAGAGCGACGCGCTCCGGTTGGTGGGTCCGAGCACGCCGGCCACGAAGCGCGGGGCGTCCGGCGTCCGGCGCTCCCACTGGTCGGCGGCGTCCCGCGCCAGCCGCGCGGCCGCATGGTTGAGCTCGTAGACCAGCTCCTCCATGCCGTAGTCCGCGAGCGACATCGCGTTCGAGGTGAACGAGTTGGTCTCGACGATATCGGCGCCGGCCTCGAGGTAGGCGGAGTGGATGGCGTGGATGATCTCCGGCTGCGTGATCGTCAGGAGATCGCTGTGCCCGCGGAGCTCCCGCGGCCAGTCCCGGAAGCGCTCGCCGCGATACTCCGGCTCGCCCAGGCCGTAGGTCTGGATCATCGTCCCCATCGCGCCGTCGAGCACGAGAATGCGCCGAGCCAGGAGCGGCTCGAGCAGGCCGAGCCGCGCCTCGCGGGTCAGGTGGGCGGTGGGTGGAGCGATCGGTCGGGAATGATCGACGAGCACGGGGTCTCCGGGGACAAAAAAGCCCCTGAAGGCTAAAACGCCTCAGGGGACGCGTTTTAGCGATTGTTTAACGTGGCCGCAAGCAGCGCAAATCGCCACGAATCAATTGTCCTGCTGCCGGAAAGTAATGCGTTGAAGGGCGGCGGGCCACAGGCGCCGATCTGAAGCGCGTCTCGCTCAGATTGCGGACAGCACGAAGCCGCGCAGCAGGCTGAGCACCAGCCACGCCACCAGCGGGCTGAAGTCGATCATGCCGAGCGGCGGCAGGATGCGGCGGATCGGATCGATGAGCCAGTTGGTGAGGACCATGACGGGCCGCATCCAGGGCCGGTACGGCGAGATCCCGAACCAGGACGAGATCACCCGCACGAACAGCGCGATCATCAGGAGCGAGAATAGCCCGCTCACCACGAAGCGCGTCCAGGCCCGCGGGCCGGCATTCGCCAACCCGCCCAGCGTGGCGACGTATCCCGCCAGCCAGTGCACCAGGCTCAACAGCAGCAGCCCCCCCGCGATCACGATCCCCACCAGCCAGAACGGCGCATCCTGCGGGCTGCCCCCCGCCCGGATGACTCGGCGTTCGAGCGGCAGGAGCACCGGGTCGCTGGCGCGTCGCATGAATCGCGGCCACGCGCCGAAGGGCGTGATCCGCTTGCTCCGAACCGCCCAGTGGGTCAGCGCTACCGCCGAGGCGTAAACCAGGGCGGCGACGACGAGAGCGCGGGTGACGAGATCGAGTGTGGTGAAAGTCATGACCGGCGGAGAGAAGGCCTGGCGGCGGGAAGCTCAGTCGCCGATACGCATGGGACGCTGCGCTCCCGAGCGAGCGGTGCACATGACGGAGAATTTCCCGCCGTTCAGGGCCGACTCCTCCAGAATCTGGCCGTCGCCGCGGCAGGAGGTGATCTCACGGCCGTCCGTGCTGCGAAAGGTCACGGTGACGACCGGCTCGCGAGCCAGGTTCATCATGGACCGCGCGGTCGAGGGGGTCAGGCTATCGACGCCCATCTGGCGGAACGAAGCGGCGGGCCGTCCCTGGTGCGATCCCCGATAGTCGATCGCGCGGTCCACCAGCTCGAAGATCTCGCGGCCCAAGGCCTCGGCCTCGCGGCGGTCCTTCGGAAGGCGGCGAGTCTCCGTTTCCGCGGGCCGGGCGGTGTCCTTCGCGCCGCACGCGGACAGCAGGATCAGCGCGAGCACGGCCCCGGCGGCTGGCCCGGGCATCAATCCATCGCGAATTCGCGGTTGAACACGACTTCGAAACTGAACGTCTTGGCCCGGCTCCGGGTTTCCATCAGCTCGGCGATGCGCCGCAGCCTGGCCGGGATACCCATGATCTTTTCCTGGGCCATACGGCCGATCCCGTTCAGACCCTCCAAGCTCTCGATCCTCCAATATCGGATCTGCTCCTGCACGATACGCAGGTAGTCGCGCGGCCCGTAGATCCCCGCGCGGCGGATCACGTCCGCCAGCTCCTTGAAGCCTGGCATCGTGACGCCCGGCATATCGATGGCGGGCAGGATGAACGAGGCCGAGTGCAGCGCGGCATTGGGATCGCGCTCGAGGATCAGATCGAAGACGCTCCGGTAAAAGGCGTAGTGGCGGGCCTCGTCCTTGGCCACGTGGCTCAGCACCTCGGCAAGGCGCGGCTCGAACTCGCCCACGATGCGCCCGGTCTCGCCGTGCGAGAACTGGGTGGCGCGCTCCTGGACGGTCGTGTAGGCAAAGACGCGATAGGGGTCGCGGTCCCACTCCGGATGAAAGCCTGCCCGGAGATACTCGAACTGCATCTCCTCGATCTTGCGCTGGTCGAACAGGCGGGTGTCGCGGGCGTAGTCGTGGAGCACCTGGCCGTGCCGGTCTTCTTCGGCGGTCCACAGGTTGTTCCACGCGCGCCAATGGCTCTCGTCGCCCAGATACACCGCGAGCAGCCGATGGAAATGCGGCAGCCCTTCTTCCGTCAGCATGTTGAGCGCGAGGGCGGCCCGGATCGGGTCGGGGATGCCGCTGGCCTGGTCGCGCAGGGCGAGGGTGAACTCGTCCGGGCTGTCCCCCGGCTGGGCACCAAGAATGTCGGACGGAAACCAGAGCTCGCGCTTCCGCTCGTGGTTCTCCATGAGCTCGCGGACCGGCTCTTCGAGGTCCCTCAGCACTTCAATTTTTAAGGCGAGTTCGCGCGCCGGATCGGTGGCGATGCCCATGCGTTTCCTCGGACTCCGGTGAGCCAGCAGTCGTGCATGACAAAACGACCAGCCACAGAAGATACAGTGACTGGTCGTGCCGGCGCCAACCGCTGGGCGGTCTAGCGCGCGTCCGCTTCCAGATGCTTCTCCATCAGCGCCCAGCTTCGGTGCCCTATGTAGTCCTCGCGACGGAAGATACGGCGCCACCCGAAGGCGGCGAGCAACCCTTCCGACCGCTCGTCGTCCGTCCAGAACTCGGCCAGGTGTGCGCCCGCCTCCGCCGCGCGCTCTTCGAAGGCCACGAGCAGCCGGTGGGCGTGGCCTTTATGCCGCTCCTGCGGCAGGACCACCACATCGACCAGGTGGGCCACCCCGCCGCGGAGCCAGTAGCGCAGGCCGCCGATCCAGTCGCCGATCTCGTTGCTGAGAATGAGGTAATGCTCGTCGAGGGACCCGGGTGACCCGGGATCGCCGTCCTCCTGCTCGAGGAGCTCGGAGAACCAGGCCGAGAAATCCTCGTCCTGACCCATCTCTCGAATGGTGAGCTCGCTCATGTGCCACCTGCCTTCCGGAGTGATGCCGCTCCTTCTTTGCAACACTAATGCCAAGCGGAGTGTTCCCGCGCTGGACGACGCTCACCCCTCGGGTTTCCGATGCCGGGCGCCGGGTCCACCTCGCCCGGTCACTGGACGCCGGTCGCCACCGCCACGCCGATCGCCACGGCGGCCAGGACGACCAGCGCGGCGAGGGTCGGGATCACGAAGCGCAGCCACTCTTCGTAGCGGACGCCGCTCGCCGCGAGCATGGCCATGAGGGCGCCGTTGGTCGGCGTCACCAGCTCGCAGAGGCCGGCGCCGTACTGATAGCTCAGCACGGTCACCTGGCGCGAGAGCCCGATCAGGTCCGAGAGCGGCACCAGCAGCGGCATCGTCAGTACGGCCTGCCCGCTCGTGCTGGGCACCGGAAGGTGGACCAGCGCGTGCACCGCCAGCATGCCCAGGGCGGAGAGCGTGACCGGCAGCGCGGCGATCGGGGTGAAGAGTCCGTGTACGATCGTATCCACTACGTGCCCCTGATCGAGGACGACGTAGATGCCGCGGGCGAAGCCAATCAGCAGGGCGGCGAATGCCATGGAGCGGAAGCCTTCGACGTACCCCTCCGCGGTCCCTCCGGGGCCGAGCCGTCCGACCAGCCCTGCCGCCACGCCCATCACGAAGAAGACGGCAGCGAGCTGCTCGAAGTCCCAGCCGTACTTCGTCACCCCGAACACGAACACGGCGAAGGCCACCAGCACGATGGCGAGGATCACCGTCTGGCGCCACCCGGCGGCCGCGGCGCCCTCGGCGCTGACGGCGGATTCCGGCGCCACGCGCGAGCGCTGCGCGAATCGCATGGTGGCGCCGATCCACAGCAACCAGGCCACCGCCAGGAACATCGATCGGAATTGCCAGCCGCTGAGCAGCTCGAGCCCCGCCACCTTCTGGGCGATGCCGACCTGAAACGGGTTGATCGGGCTGAACGAGGCCCCGACGGCGGCGGCGCCCAGGCTCGTCGCCACGGCGGTGAGCGGATTGAAGCCGAGCCGGCGGGTGAGCAGCAGGAGGACCGGCACGAAGGCGATCAGTTCCTCCTGCATCTGGATCAGGATTCCGCCCCACGCGAAGGCGAAGCCCACGATGGGCACGACCCAGAGGCCCCGCCCCGCCAGCCGCTGCGCGAGCCAGTTGACGAGCTGCGCCAGCGCGCCGGTCCGCTCGACCACGGCAAAGGCGCCACCGACCAGGAAGACGTAGAAGATCACCGAGGCCGCGTCGGTCATGCCCTTCGGAATGGCGACCAGCGCGCCGAACAGCCCAACCGGGCTGGGCGGCACGGAATGGTACGTACCCGCCACGACGACCTCGCGCCCGGCCGCCGCGTCCTCGCGCCGCTCGTACTCGCCCGCGGGCAGCAGCCAGGTGAGCGCGGCCGCCACGAGCACGCAAAGCACGAGCAGGATCAGCGGGTGCGGGAAGCGGAGGCGCGGCGCGCTCACAGCGTACGGCACCGGCGGGTGACCGGCCGTATCCTCGCGCAGGCGATGCGGTCGTCCATCGAGCCCGTAATGGGGCCGCAGGCGGCCGTCTGCGCCTCGCGCATGGCGTCCTCCTCGGACGCGCCTGACGCGGTGCCCGAGCCGGGCCGCCCCTGAAACTCCACCGCCACCGCACACTCGACCCGCTGGCTCGAGAGCGTGGACCACAGCAGGTAGGCAACGAAGCCCGCGACGACCAGCAAACTGACGTTCCGGGCGCGGGGGGTCATGCCGGGCGGAACCTCCGGGCGAAGCGCGCTGTTAGCTGGGCGTACTCACGGCCGGAGAGCGGCCAGAGCCCTTGGGGGAGCGACATGCGAGTGGAGTGTGCCGAGGTCACCGACCGGCTGTGGGAATATCTGGACGGCGAGCTCGCGGCGGAAGAGGCAGCCGCCGTCGATCGACATCTCGCCGCCTGTTCGTTCTGCCGGATGCGTCACTCCCGCGACCGCTCCTTCCTCGTCCTGCTCGTCCAGAGTCTCCACCGGCCCTGTCCCGCGCCCGCCCCGCTTCGCCTCGCCATCCGCGCGCGGCTCGCCGGGTTCCGCTTCGAGCGCTAGTATCCCTGCTGCCGCCAACCCGGATTACGCCACGCATGAGAGTCATCGTCGGTACGCTGCTACTCGCGGCGCTGGTCGTGCCGGGCCTGGAATCGATCGCGACCGTCGTACCGCACGGGGCGCCGGCCGTCGTACTGTCCCGCGACGCGCGCGACTCGATGACCGCGGCGTTCAGGCATTCCAACGAGCACTGGGACGAGCAGGCCGATCTCAACACCATGGAGCGGATGCTCGGCACGATCCGGCCCACCCAGCGCGAATACCTTGGCTGCCTGCAGGGCCGGATCGGTCCCCGCACGATCCGGATCGAGAGCTGGGTGCCGGCGGCGGACATGAAGCAGCTTCCGCTCGCCGTGGCGGGCCACTGCGACTCGGTCCCGCGGCTCGTGGGGACCTGGCACACGCACCCCTACCGGGCCGACCTGCAGAATCTTCCGATCAAGGAGCGGCGGTTGTCCGCCCAGGATCTCGCCACCTTCGCCGATTCCCGGCTGAACGTGGTCCTGGTGATGTGGGACCAGGACTCCGTCGACGCCGCGGTCCGAGACGCGGAGGGTGCCGTGGTGCATCCTGCGCGAGTGGCCGTGGATTGATGCACCGTTCGCCCCGCACGAATTTCCCACTCAACTGCCACCGTTGCACTTAGAGGTCCGCCGCCCGACGGGTCCCCCTCTTGCACACGCTCGGGTGCTCGTCCGCGTCGCCGGGAGCGCACGCCGGCGCGGTCAGCTCGTCTGAGCGGTCACCGAAGCTTCAATCCAGCGCAGGTAGTCGGGATCGCCGTCCACGATCGGCACGGCGATGATCTCGGGCGTGTCGTAGGGATGCATCGCGCGGAGGCGCGTCCGGAGGGATGCCGCGGCGGCGAGGGTGGTCTTGAGGTGACAGTACCACTCGGTGGCGCGTTCGACCTGTCCGTCCCAGCGATAGGTGCTGTCGATCGGCCCCGCGATCTGCGCGCAGGCGGCCAGCCGCTCGCCGACCATGGTGGCGGCGATCCGCTCGGCGGCGGCGCGGTCCGGCAGGGTGGTGGTGATCTGGCAGCAGGCCGGCGGGGTGGTCATGGGGGCGACCGTCGTCCTGAGCGGAGCGAGGGATCGGGAAGTTGAGCCACCCGATCCTTCGCTCCGCTCAGGATGACGGGAAGGCCAGCATCACCGCTTGCCCGGCGCAGCCGGCTTTACCCCCGGCGTCTCGGCGCCGCTCTCGCCGTCGTCGATCGGCGCTACGGCGGTCCGCCAGCCGCTCTTGAAGCGGATCGTCAGCCGGTGGCCGAGCGGATCCGCGTCGATGTCGGCGACATCGGGGAGCGTCCGCGCGTACGTCATCGCCTTGTCGGCCTGTGTGGCCAGCGCCTCGGCGCTTTCGCCCTCACCGGCGCGGCCGTACTCCCGGGCGATCGCGACCGCCTGGGCCTGCTCGGTGCCGTAGCGCGCAAACTGGTCCGGCGGCGTGAGGCCGTCCTGATCGGTCACCTTGCTCTGGTAGTCGTAGCTTCGGCAGGACGCCAGCACCAGCAGCACCAGCCACGTCACAATACGCCGGTTCATCTGCTCCCCTGAACTGAGAATCGCGGAAGAGGTCCGCCCGAAGGTAACCACTGACCGGGGTGCCATGCCACGCCTCCTGTTCCGGCTCGGACTCGCTGTCGTCGCGATCACGGCAACGCCCGCTGCCGCGCAGACGCTGGACACCCTGTCGGCGCCCCGGGCCGCGGAGCCGGGCGCTGGGCCGCACGCCATCCGCTGGTGGCATGGCGCCGTGGCCGTGGGCGGAGTGTCGGCGCTCATGCTGCTCGACTCGCCCGTGCAGCGCTTCTCGCGGCACAACAGCGGACCCGGTGCCGGGAACGTGGCCGGCGTGGTGCGCCGGTTCGGCCAGCCCGAGGTCTACGGCACGGTAACGGTCGGATTGGTGGCCACGGGGCTGATCGCTGGTCGCCCGAAGATTACGCGCGCAGGCGGCCGCCTGGCCGCTTCGCTGGCCGTGGCTGGACTGACGGCGCAAGTGGGAAAGTACGCCTTCGGACGCTCTCGGCCGAATCAGAGTCTCGACGCCGGCGGGTACGCGCCGTTCTCTGGTCAGGTGGCGATGCCCTCGGGCCATAGCGCCGTCGCCTTTGCGTTGGCCACGTCACTGGCGGACGACATCCACCGGCCGTGGGCCACGGTGGGACTGTACGGCATGGCCACCGCCGTGGCCTGGTCCCGGATCAACGACAACCGGCACTGGCTGACGGATGTCGCGGCCGGCGCGCTGGTCGGCATCACCTCCGCCAAGCTGGCGTCGGGGCGGTGGCGGATCTTCGGGCTCAAGCCGCCGTCGCTCGTCGGGGCTCCGGACGGCGCGGCGGTGGGGTGGTCGGGGGAGTTCTAGCGTGGAGTGAGCTGCGGTCGGCCCGGGCGGCTGTCATCCCGCGCGGAGCGAGGGATCTCGCTCGCCGCCCCCATGTCGGCCGGTCATCCGGGATGATCGGGGAACATCCCTCGCCTGCGCTCGGGATGACCCGTCGCTCGGGATGATACCCTCGCGCTCAGCAGCGGGCCAAGGCGACCGGCCATCGGGTTATTTTTCCCGCTCCCCGAGCCAGGACGCCTCGATGAGCGGCACCGCCAACATCCCCCATCCTCAGAACGAGCCGGTGCTGAGCTACGCCCCGGGCAGCGCCGAGCGCGCGGCGCTGAAGAGCGCGCTGTCGGCGGTGGGCGGGGAGCAGCCCGACATCCCGGCGGTCGTCGGCGGGCGCGAGATCCGGAGCGGGACCACCCGGGACGTGGTCTCACCCCATTGCCACGCCCGCGTGCTCGCCCGTCTGCACCAGGCCGACCATGCCACCATCGATGCCGCGGTACGGGCCGCGGTCGAGGCGCAGCGCGACTGGACACACTGGCGCTTCGAGGACCGCGCCGCGGTGTTTCTCAAGGCCGCGGACCTGCTCGCCTCGACCTGGCGGCAGCGCATCAACGCCGCGACGATGCTGGGCCAGAGCAAGACGGCCTTTCAGGCGGAGATCGACAGCGCCTGCGAGCTGATCGACTTCCTCCGCTTCAACGTGCACTACGCCGAGCGGATTTATCGGGAGCAGCCGGACTCCGCGCCAGGTGCGTGGAACCGGATGGACCACCGGCCGCTCGAGGGGTTCGTCTACGCGATCACGCCGTTCAACTTCACGGCGATCGGCGGCAACCTGCCCACCGCTCCGGCACTGATGGGCAACGCGGTGGTCTGGAAGCCGGCGCACACCGCGGCCCTCAGCAACTGGCATTTCTTCAAGCTGCTCGAGGAGGCGGGCCTGCCGCCGGGCGTGATCAACTTCCTCCCGGGCGATCCGGTCGACGTGAGCCGCACGCTGCTCGGGAGCCCGGACCTGGCCGGCATCCACTTCACCGGCTCGACGACCGTGTTTCGCAGCCTCTGGCGGACGGTCGGCGAGCAGCTCGACCGCTACCGGGCGTACCCGCGCATCGTGGGTGAGACGGGAGGGAAGGACTTCATCGTCGCCCACCCGAGCGCCGACGTGGACGCGCTGGCGGTGGGGATGGTGCGCGGCGCGTTCGAGTACCAGGGCCAGAAGTGCAGCGCCGCCTCGCGCGCCTACATCCCCGACACGCTCTGGCCGGCGGTGCGCGACCGCGTCGTCGCCATGATCGAGGACATCCGGATGGGCGACGTGGCCGACTTCCGGAACTTCATGGGCGCGGTGATCGACGGCCGCGCGTTCGCGCGCATCCGCGAGCACGTGGATCAGGCACGGAGCGCGCCGGGCGTCCGGATCGTGGCGGGCGGCGGGACCGACGACAGCGTCGGCTGGTTCGTGCAGCCCACGCTGGTCCAGGCCGACGACCCGGGGTACCGGACGATGTGCGAGGAGATCTTCGGGCCGGTGCTGAGCGCGTACGTGTATCCCGCGGCCCGCTGGAGCGAGACGCTCGCGCTGGTCGACCGGACCAGCCCGTACGCGCTCACGGGCGCCGTGTTCGCGCGCGACCGCGGGGCGCTGGTGGAGGCCGACCGGGTGCTGCGGCAGGCGGCGGGCAACTTCTATGTCAACGACAAACCCACCGGCGCGGTGGTCGGGCAGCAACCGTTCGGCGGCGCGCGGGCGAGCGGGACGAACGACAAGGCGGGGTCGATTCTGAATCTGCTTCGGTGGGTGTCGCCGCGGAGCATCAAGGAGACGCTCGTGCCGCCGAAGGACTATCGGTATCCGTTCATGGGAGAGGCGTGAGGCGAATTCATGGCATGTCCCGAGCCACCCGGCTTGGGCTCCTCACCATCGCGGTTGCCGCAACCGGCGGAGAGGCCGACGCACAGCGACTGACACCTCCGTCCGCGGTCTTCCGCTATACCTCCGCCCAGCTCGCCTGCGTGTCGTTCCACGAACGCTCGCGAGGGCGGCTCTACGCGCAGATCGGCACGCGCCAGCGGCGCGAGACGCTGCAGCGCGACGGGGTGCTCCGCATGCGCGCAGCGCCCGCCGGCAGTGGGATCGCGCTCGAGGCGTGGTACGACTCGCTCGCGCTGTCGCGGGAGAGTCCGGAAACGGCGCTGGTGCCCGACACCGATGGGTTGCTCGGCGGCCGATACCGCGGGCGGCTGACGCCGATGGGCGGCTATACCGCCAGCGTGGTGCCGTTCGTGCCCGACGAGATCGCCGAGGTGGCGGAAATGGGCGGCGCCATGGAGGACTTCCTGCCGCCGTTGCCGGCGATCGCGCTCGCGGTGGGGCAACGCTGGGCGGACGACCGGGGCCTGGAGCTGCGCCGGCTGCCGGACAGCGTGGCTGGGCGTCGGGTGGTGCAGCGGTTGGAGCTTCGGGCGCGGACGGCGTCGGACACGGCGGCGGTGCGGGGCACTAGGACGCCGCTCGCCGCACGGGAGGTAACAACGGAGGAGGGGCAGGTGGATTGGGACCCACGCCTCGGGCTGCTCCGGCGGGCGCGCCGGCTGGTGGTCGAGACGGCGGTGCCGGCCGGCGGCCCGGTGCGGCTGCCGCTGCGATCGAGGCTGGAGCAGCAGGTGACAGTGGTGCGGGTGAAAGGCGGGGAGTGTGAAGGCATGCTCGACGCCGCTCACCCCTCGCGTTGACGGGTCCCCCTCCCCACGAACCGCTGCTCCGGATCGAACAGCAGCGCCGTCACCCCGAATGCCGCGGCCATCGCGCCCAGCAGCACGAGCACATCCTGGCTGGCGGCGAACTCCGCCGGCTGTCCGAACGCGTGCCGCATCAGGTCGACCTGGTACGTGACCGGATTGAGCCGCGCGAGGAGCCGGAGCGGCGCGGGCATCCCGTCGGTCGGGTACAGCGCGCCGCTCACGAACAGCAGCGGAAAGAGCACCACGTTGATGACGCCCGCGAAGTTCTCGACCGATCTGAGGCGGGCGGCCACCAGGAGCCCGAGCGTCGCGCTCACGGCGGCGCCGAGCACCAGGGCACCAAGCGCGGCGCCGAGCCGCTCGGCCGACACCGGCAGCACGAGCGGCGCGCAGGCCAGCACGACCGCGCCTTGGAC
>JACCSZ010000282.1 GCA_013812695.1 Gemmatimonadales bacterium
CTCCGGATCCCCGCGCGTCGGGCCAGCGCCGCCACGCGCCGCTCGCCGACCGCCTGGGCAAGCCGCACCGTGGCGGCATTGGCGGAGCGCATCAGCGCGCGGCGCAGCGTGAGCGGGCCCGCGTACCGGCCGTCGAAGTTGACGGGGCGCCACACCTGGCCGCGCTCGGTGATCTCGACCGGCGTGTCCATCACCACCGCCGCGGGCGTCATGCCCTGCGCCAACGCCGTGGCGTATACGAACGGCTTGAAGGCGGAACCGGGCTGCCGTCTGGCCACGAGCGCGCGGTTGAAGCCGCGCGGCGCGTAGTACCGGCCGCCGACCAGGGCGCGGAGCTCGCCGTTTCTCGGATCGAGGGCCACGAACGCACCCTGAAGCGTATCGCGCCGTGTCCGCGCCGTCCTGCCTCCGGCGCGCTCGATCGCGTCCGCCTGCCGGCGTATCGCCTGCTCAGCGGCACGCTGGGCCCGGCCGTCGAGTGTCGTGTAGACGGTGACGTCGCCGAGCTGCTCGTCGTCCAGCACGGAGTCGACCACCGCTCGGACGGGATCGAGCGCGAACGAGCGGTCCTCGCGCGGCAGCCACCTCGACGGCGAGAGCGTGAGCGGCATCCGGCGCGCCCGGGCCGCGAGCGTATCGCCCAGGTACTCTTCGCGCGCCATCACCGCGAGCACGATGTTTCGGCGCTCGATGGCGCGCTCGGGATGACGGCGCGGCGCGTACACCGAGGGCCCGCGAGCCAGGGCCGCCAGCGTCGCGCCTTCCGCCACGGTGAGCCGCTCGACGTGCTTGCCGAACAGGTCGAGGCTCGCCGCCTCCACGCCGTACGCGCCGTTGCCGAGGTAAATGACGTTGAGGTAGAGCGCGAGGATCTGCTGCTTGGTGAGCGAGCGCTCCAGCCGGCGCGAGAGGTAGATCTCGATCAGCTTCCGGCGGAGTGAGCGCTGCTGCGCGAGCCGGGGCACGAATGCGTTCCGCACCACCTGCATCGTGATCGTGCTGAACCCTTCGCTGACGCTCGCGCTGCTGACGTTCCGGACCAGGGCGCGCCCGGCGCTCCGCCAGTCCACGCCACCGTGATGGTAGAAGCGCCGATCCTCCACGGCGATGAACGCCGCGCGGACGTGGCGCGGCACGCGGACCAGCGGCACGTTGACGCGGCGCACGTATTCGAGGCGTCCGAGCATCGCGCCCGAGCGGTCGAGCACGCGGCTGCCCTCACTGGGGCGAAATGCCTGGATGTCCGCGATCGAGGGGCAGCCCTCGAAGCCGCAGGTGAGGGTCCAGGCGCCGGCGGCCATGACGAGCACCGCCGCCACGGCGAGCGCCGCGAGGCCGAGGCGGTGCCAGCCCGGAACGGTCCGCTTCAGCTGGCTTGGGGCGCGGAGTCGGCAGGATCGATCCGGGTTCCGCTCTGCGTGGTCTCGTGGCCCTCCTTGCGGCGGTGCTGGAAGCGGTCCCACCGCGCCTCGGCCTCGTCACGCACCGTCGCCGCCGCCTCGCGCGCGCGCTCACGGGCCGGCGCCGCGCGCTCGCTCGTCATCAGAAAAGCGGCCGCCGCCAGCCCGGCGCCGACGGCGAGGATGGTGCCGAGGCCCCCGGACTCCTCCGCGTCCTCGTCGTCGCCCTCCATGTCGTCCTCGAAGTCTTCATACTCGGCCATCACCGCTTCACGTTTTTCTCGGGCAAGGCCGCGAAGGCGCTCGGCGCGGGCAGCCATCGCCCGGCGTGCGGGCCGGCTCCGCTCCTCGAGGTCGTCGAATCCCTCGCCGATGTCGTGCCCGGCGGCGGCCAGCCGCTTCCCCAGTGCCCGGCGCGTGTCGCTGCCGGACCTGGGGGCTGCCAGCAACCCGACGCCGACGCCGAGCACCGTCGCCAGAATGAGCGTGCCGGCCTGGCCGCTCCCGCCGTGCCTGCGATCCTCGGTGCCCATGCATCCTCCAGCCGCCGCACCTGCCGGCGTATGCCTCGGTGGCCGGGCGCGTGCCCGGTGTTGAAACCCTGTCGGACTCTAATCAATCCCGGGGTGGAGCGAAACATCTTGCATTCCACCAGCGCTTCCCGAAAAACGCACCCGGGCTTCGGGGGCCAGGCCGGGTACGCGGCGAAGCCTCCGGCTGAGAAAGGCGCTGGTACATCCGAGCTAAACTTCTGACCGGCGGCAACTTGCGAGTACGGGAGGTGCCGACGGGGCGCCGGTCTGTCACGGGGATCGCCGGGGCAGCACAGATCTGGCACTCTCAGCAGGCCGACCATCGGCGGCATTTCCCCTCACCAGCGCAGTTCGCATCCACCCAGGGCCGCTTGGGCCCGCGAACGGAATCGAGTGCCACCATGTATCTCGTCGAGCTGAGGCCGGGCAAAGAAGAGCTGTTCAGGACGGGCGACGAGCTTGCCGCGGCCATCCGGAGCGGCGACGTGGACATGCACTCACGGATCTATCATAGGGCCACGTCGAAATGGATCTCGGTCACCCTGCACCCCCAATACAAGGCGATCGTCGCCGACCAGCCGGCCTCACCACAGGTCCCGCCGCTCGAGCGGATGGCCTGGACCTTCTTCAACGATTCCGCCGACACGCTGGCCGGCGCGAACGATACCGCCGCTCCCGAAGAGAAGGGGGACGGCGATGGCGACCCGGCCTGGCGCCGGCCGCTGGCGCTGAGCGTGACCGGCGGGATGCTGATCCTCGGTTTGCAGCTCGCCGCCTCGGGCCCGCGTCCGCCCTGGGCCGCGCGTGACCTGCAGGCCACCTCCGCGGCAGCGCAGCACCCGGCCTCGACGGGTGCCGCGCGCGCCGCGGGAGCAACACTGTCCTACGCGAGCGCCGGCGACCGGTGGCTCGGCGAAGAGAGCGCCGTCACCATGGACGACGTCGACGACGCTCCGGCCGAGCCGGTGCGTCCCAAGACATCCGCGACGATCCTCCCGGCAAGGCCTCGCCTCGGCGCGAAGGCATTGCTCGCCGATGTTCTGCCGGCGAAGCCGGTACCCGCCGAAAAGCCGGCTGCGGCCCCCGCCCCGGCATCCACGCCGACGGTGAGCTCGATGCTGCAGCGTTGGACGGCGGCGCACGACTCCGCCCGCGCGCGGCTCGCGAGCGGGATGCGCGTGGCGCGGCTCAACCAGCTCTTCGCGATCGGCCGCTTGAGCCCGGCCGGCGGGGTCACGGAGACGCGGATGAGCCTCGCCGTGGCGTCGAACTTCGTCCGCGTGTACCGCCAGCAGCAGAGGGCGATCGACTACGACTTCCAGGATTCGTTCGTGGCGGCGTCGAAGCAGCAGGGCTGGGCGCCCGAGCGGGTTCGTGACTGGTACGCCAAGCCCGCCCAGCAGGAGACGGTCTCGCTGGCGGCGTTGACCACGTCACTGATCGAGCAGATGGACAGCCTCCTCGGCATGCTCGACGCGCAGGCGGGGACCTACACGCTCACGAAGAACACGATCAAGTTCGAGGAGCCGGGTGCGGCACTGGCGTACTCGGCGCTGCGCACGCGGATCATCGCGACGGTAGACTCCGCCAAGGCGCAGGGCGGCCTCGAGCACACCGGGCCGATGAGCTTTCTGCTCCAGGCGATCGGCACTACGCGTCTCCCCCTGGCGTCCTGACCGCCTCGGGCTCCTCCACCGGCTGATCCCGGAGGACGGCAGCGGGCCGTACTACCATCGCCCGTTGGGCATGCGCTTGCTCGCCGCGGGCGCATAGCGCGCCATACGCCTCCGCCGGGGACACCCCAAGCCTCCGAGGGCCGTGATGGTCGGTCCCGACGATGTCCACCATCCCTTCCGCCACCATCGCCCACGCCAACCGCTCCGACGCCGGGCACTGTAGGCGGTAATGCCCGCCGAAGCTGCCCGCGTTGACCTGCAACAGCGCACCCATCTTCCGCCACCCGCGCATGACATCGAGCGGGCTGGCCCCGAGCGAATAGTGGTACCGCTCGGGGTGGGCGATCACGATCTGCCGCCCGGATGCGACCGCCGCCTGCACCACGTCCGCGTGAGTGCCCCGTAACTCAAACCCGAATTCGACCAGGAGCGCGCGCGACCCCCCGAGTCCAACGTCCGACCGGCCCAGCACCCGGCGCAGGTCGGCGGCGGCGGGCGCCCAGATCTCCTGGCCCAGGCCCAAGGCCGGAAGTCCGACATCGCTCGCCGCGGCGTCCACCACCAGAAGGTCGAAGGCGCGGCGGTGTGCGTCGAGCTCCCGGCCGATCGCCGCATCCGTGGCGAGATGCGGCAGGAGCAGGTGCGGGGTGGCCACGAGGGTACGGACACCCTCGTCGTAGAGACCGCGCAGGGCGTCGAGCGACTCGGCGATGGTGGCCGCGCCGTCGTCCACGCCGGGGACGAGGTGGTTGTGGAGGTCGACGAACGGGGGGAGCTGGTCGGCTGACCGCATCAGGGAGCGTTGGCTCCGATCGGGTGGAGGGGACGTAGTGGGGCAACCATCGGGCCAGGGCACGGTGACTCCGGGCCCTCGGCGGCGTTAACCTTCGGCGGCAACTGCCCGTTCCACTCCATCCTGGAGCTCCTTGTGACCACCGCCCGCCGCACCCATGGCTTCCGGGAGTCGGTCATCCGCGGTATGAGCCGGCTCGCGCGCGAGCACCGGGCCATCAATCTGGCGCAGGGGTTCCCCAACTTCGCAGCGCCCGATCTGCTCAAGGAAGCGGCGGCGCGCGCGATTCACGATGACATCAACCAGTACGCCATCACCTGGGGCGCCCAACGATTGCGCGAGGCGATCGCGCGGAAGTACGAGCGCTGGTACGGGCTGGCCGCCGACCCCGAGCGCGAGATCACCGTCACCTGCGGGGCCACCGAGGCGATGATCTCGACGCTGCTCGCGCTGGTCGACCCGGGCGACGAGGTCATCGTGTTCGAGCCGTTCTACGAAAACTACGGCCCGGACACAATCCTCGCCGATGCGCGGCCGGTGTACGTGCCGCTCGAGCCCGGCCAGCCGCTCGACCTCGACCGTCTGGCGAACGCCTTCGCGCCGCGGACCCGCGCGATCATCGTCAACACGCCGAGCAATCCGTCGGGCCGGGTCCTCACGCGGGCGGAGCTCGAGGCGATCGCGGATCTCTGCGTGCAGCACGACGTCCTCGCGGTGACCGACGAAATCTACGAGCACATCCGCTTCGAGGGCGCCCACATCCCGATCGCCACGCTCCCCGGGATGCGAGAGCGCACGGTCACCATCAGCGGCGCATCCAAGACCTTCAGCGTCACGGGGTGGCGGATCGGGTGGATCGTCGCGCCGGCCGACCTCACCGATGCCATCCGCAAGGTCCACGACTTTCTGACCGTCGGCGCGCCGGCTCCGCTGCAGGAGGGCGTCGCCACCGCGCTCGACGAACTCGATGCGACGTTCTACGAGGCCCTCACCGCCATGTACCGGGGCAAGCGCGATCTGCTGCACTCCGCGCTCGATTCGGCGGGGTTCCGCTGCCTCCGGCCCGAAGGGGCGTACTACATCCTTGCCGACTACACCGGCCTCGGTCCGGCCACCGGACCGGCGGCACCGGACGACACCGCATTCGCCGTGTGGCTGAGCCGCGAGGTCGGCGTGACGCCGGTGCCGGGCTCGAGCTTCTACCGCGAAGGCGGCGGCCGCTCGTATGTGCGGTTCGTCTTCTGCAAGACCGAGGAGATCCTGATGGAGGCAGCGCGAAGGCTTCGGACGCTGCGGGACGACGGGTCGGCCTCCGGGGCGCGAGAAGCCCGCGCCCCGGAACCAGCCGTCGACAGCGGCCTGCAGCGCTGATGCCTGCCGGCACGGCGCTGGTCACGGGCGCGTCGGCGGGAATCGGCCGCGAGTTCTGCCGGCAGCTCGCCGCCCGCGGTCACGACCTGATCCTGGTGGCGCGGGCCGTCGAGCGGCTGGCCGCGCTCGCGGCGGAGCTCGCGGAGCGGTACGGAGTGACGGCGGCGGTGCATGCCTCCGACCTGACGTGCGACGCGGATGTGGATCAGGTCGTGGCCCGGATCGCCGGCACGCCGGCGCTCACGCTCCTCGTCAACAACGCCGGCTTTGGTACCCTCGGAAGCGTCGCCGAGGCGCCGCCGGGCCAGCAGGAGAGCATGCTTCGGCTGCACGTCCTCACGCCGATGCGGCTCACGCGGGCGGCCCTGCCCGGATTCCTTGCGCGGCGGCGCGGTGGGATCGTGAACGTGTCGTCGATCGCTTCGTTCATCTACGGGGCGGGCAGCGTCAACTACTGCGCGACCAAAGCGTATCTGACCACCTTCACCGAGGGACTGGCGGCGGAGCTCGCTGGAACAGGCGTGCAGGCGCAGGCGCTCTGTCCCGG
>JACCSZ010000311.1 GCA_013812695.1 Gemmatimonadales bacterium
GAGCCGGTCGTACCCGGCGACCAGCAATGGCTCCGCCTCGGCAAAGCGCGCTCCGGCCGAGAGGCAGGCGCCGAGCGCGCTCTGCGCTTCGGCGATGCGCCAGTGGCCCGCCGGCAAGGCCGCTTCCCGGATCGCCAACGCTTCGCGCAGCATCGGCTCGGCGCCGGCGTGGTCGCGCCGGGCGATCAGCGACTGCCCGAGTCCGACCAGGGTAATGGCCAGGTCGGTATGCGCCCGCGGCAGGACGCGCCGCTGCAACGTGAGCGCCTCCCGGTAGAGCGAATCGGCGGCGGCGTGATCGCCGAGGCCCGCCCGGACCGACGCCAGGTTGTCCAGTGTCGTGGCGATCCACGGGTGCCGCGGGCCGAGCTTGGCGCGGTAGATCGTCAGCGCTTCCCTGAACAGCGGCTCGGCCCCAGCGTAGCGCTGGTGATTCTTGAGCTCGAGCCCGAGATAGTTCAACCCGGTGGCCACCGACGGATGGTCGGGCCCGTTGATGCGGCGCTGCATCGCGAGCGCTTCGTCATACAACGCGATCACGCCGGTATCGCCGCGTTCGCTCTTCAACTGTGCCAGGTTGACGAGCGTGATCGCGATGGCCCGGTGGTCGGGGCCGAGCAGCTCCCGGCGCATCGCCAGCGCCTCCTCGAACAGCGGCTCGGCGGAGGTGAAGTCGCCGGTCATCCGCTGCAGCGACGCGAGGCTGTTGAGCGTGTTCGCGATGCTCGGATGCTTGGCACCGAGGACTCGGCGGCGGACTGCGAGTGCCTCCCGGTAATGCTGCTCCGCCTCGGCGAAGCGGTCCTGGCCGTGCAGCACCAGGGCGAGGTTGTGGAGGCTCTCGCCGACGGCCGGATGGTTCGTGCCGTAGAGCGCGCGCCGGATGGCGAGCGCTTCGCGGTGCATCCTGCCGGCGGCGGCGTAGTCGCCCTGCGCCCGCGCCAGCACGCCGCGGACGGTCAGCGTGACCGCGAGGTCGGGGTGTGCCGGCCCGAGGGTCTCGCGCCGGCGGGTGACCACGACGCCGAGGAGCGAGTCGGCGCCGGCGTGATCGCCCTGGAGCCGGCGCAGCTCGGCGAGATCGGTCAGCGTCGCTAGCACGGCCGGGTGCTCATCGCCGAAGCGGGCCTGCCGGATCGCCAGCGCCTGCCGCAGGAGCGGCTCGGCCCCCGCGTGGTCACTGCGGTCCGTCTTGAGCACGCCGAGCTCGCTCAGGCTCTCGGCCAGGTGCGGGTCCCCCGGCCGGTAGAGCGAGCGCCGCAGTGCCAGCGACCGCTCGAGCAGCGGTGCCGCCGCATCGTAGGCCCCGAGCGTACGGTAGACGCCGCCGAGTACGCCCAGCATTGCCGCCTGCACCTCCGGCTGGCCGACGAGCTCGCTCTCGACGCGCGCCGCGCCGCGGTCGAGCAGCTCGCGCGCGGTGACCGTCTGGCCCCTCGACTCGCCGGGGTCCGACACCGCGAAGAGGCTCACGACGAAATCCGTGACGGCGTCGGCCGTGGCCGCCTCGCGTGACGCGACCCGTGCCTGCCATGTGGTTCCCACGAGTCCGAGCAGCAGTGCCATGCCGACCAGCGCCGTCGCCGCGGCCCCGACGCGATGCCGCCCGAGAAATTTTCGCGCGCGGTACCGACGCGTACCCCGCCTCGCCGCGATGGGATGCCCGTCGCGGTGGCGCTGCAGGTCGGTCTGAAGCTCGCGGACCGAGGCGTAACGGCGGGCCGGCTCCTTCCGGAGTGCCATCAGCACGATGTTGTCGAGGTCACCGGCCAGGCGGCGCCGGAGACGGCCGGCGGTGGTGCCGCGGTGTTCGGCCGCCCCCGGCTCCGCCGCCGCGGTGCTCGGATGCACCGGCGCCGTCTCCCGGACGACGCGCGCGACCTCGACCGGCGAACGCCTGCCAAAACGGTAGGGCCTCGCTCCGGTCAGGAGCTCGAACAGCAGCACGCCGAGCTGGTAGACGTCGCTCGCGGTGGTGACGAGCTCGCCGCCCAACTGCTCGGGACTCGCGTATTCGGGGGTGAGCAGACGGTGGCCAGCCTCGGTCACCGGCGAGATCCCTCCGCCCCCCGGCGCCTCGAGCAGCGTGGCGATGCCGAAATCGAGCAGCTTCACCGTGCCGTCGGCGGTGACCAGGATGTTGCCCGGCTTCAGATCGCGGTGCACCACCAGGTTCTGATGGGCGAACTGGACGGCGTCGCACACGCCGGCGAACAGCGCCAGGCGGGCCTCGACCGTCAGCCGATGCGCGTCGCAGTAGTGGTCGATCGGCACGCCATCGACGTACTCCATGACGAAATAGGGCGCGCCCGCCTCGGTCACCCCGCCGTCGAACAGCCGCGCGATGTTCGGATGGTCCAGCGAAGCGAGGATCTGCCGCTCGGCGAGAAACCGACGCCTGATCTCGGCGGATTCCACACCGCCGGCCACCAGCTTGATGGCGACCTGCTTCCGGTACTGGTCGTCGGCGCGCGCGGCGAGATAGACCGCGCCCATGCCACCTGACCCGATCTCCCGCAGCACCTCGTAGGGGCCGATGCGTCGCCCGGCCATCGGGTCGGCGCCGCCTGCGCCGGCTTCAGCGCGCATCGAGTCGAGCAGGCCGGGCGCGAGGTCGAGCGCGGGTCGTTCGAGAAAGTCGCCGGCCGCTTCGATCGACACGAGCATCCGCTCCAGTTGCGACCGGAGCACAGGGTCCTGCGCACCGATCTCGGCCAGGTGCGCGCCCCGCTGCGCCGCGTCCTGCTCGAGGAGGGCGTCCAGGAGTGGCTGAAGCCTTTCCCAGTCGGCCTGGGACCGCAGCGGCATCGGGGAGCCCGATCGAAGGGACATGACTTGGGCGGGAACTCAATAATGCGACCGGGGGGCGGGGAGGGCAACGTGTTCTCGGGGCGTGGGGCTGTCCGGCCCTGGGCGAGTTTTGCGCGTTCCTGATTGACAGCCGGTCCCCATTGGGACCACGAACGCTCTCCGGCCGATCGAGAGGTACTCCTATGCGCTGGACCCCCGTACCCCGCCTCGCGCTCGTTCCACTGCTCCTCCTGGTGCTCGGCTCGACCGCCTGTAGCGGCGGCGGCGATGGAAACAGTGGCCCGAACGACGAGGACGTGTTCGGCACCTACACCCTGGTGAGGGCCAACGGTGAACCAGTGCCGGCCAAGGTTCTCGAGAGCGTTCTCGGCGGCGGCGGGATCGTCACCAACGTCGAGGATGGCTCCTTTCGCATCTCGGAGGATGGGAGCTGGGCGTTCGCCTTTCACTTCGAGCAGCTCGCCATCGATGACCAGGACCAGCTTACCCGCCTGGAGTACGACGTGGAGGACGCCGGCACCTACTCGCTGCAGGGCGAGTCGATCACGCTCGATGGCAGCACCGTGGTCACCCTTCGGAATGGGGTGCTGACCAAGACCACCGTCTACACCGTGCCGGGCGCGCCCGTGACGACGGTGGCGTACGAGTTCGAGAAGTAGACCCCTGCAACGCTCACCCATGCAAGCGAGGCATCATGCAGCACCATGCATTCGTCCCGGTGTTCGCGGTCGTCCTGGCTCTCGCGCTCGGCACCGCGGCATGCGGCGGTGATTCATCCGGGCCCGACGACGCCGGAATCACCGGCACGTACGCGCTCCAGACCGTGGCGAACGACGACGGAGCCGAGAACCTGCCCGCAACGCACCAGGGTGCTTTCGGCGGCGAATATACGTTCACGAGCGGCAGCCTGACGCTCGCCGCGAACGGGACCTACACCCGGACCGGCTCCTTCACGTACGACGACATCATCACCGACGGCGACTTGGGCGACACGGGAACCTTCACGCGGTCCGGCGCCGACCTCACGTTCACCTCCGACCAGTCCGACCCGTTCACGGGTACTGTCGACGGCGATGAGCTCACCCTGGTGTTTCCCGTCGTCAATGCGGCCGACGAATTCACCTTCGTGTTTCAGGTAGATTAGCTTTAGCTTCGTGCCGGTCGCCGTAGCGGGTAGGCACATGTTCGACGGCCTCGAGGGGTCGGGCGGCTACGTCTGCGGCATCACGGCCGTGGCCGAACAGACCCGGCCACCCACCCCATAGTGATGACCACGGACGAGCCGGCGATGAAGAAACGAGCGGCAAGTAGTCCCCCAGCTCCGCTCCCAGCCGGGATCGGGCTGAGATCTGCCCCAGTCCGCTCGTGCATCAAGACCTTGCTGGCGATTGTCCTGGCTGGAAGCGCGCCTAGCGGAGCCAACGGACAGGGCACGGGGCACGTCGAGCACGTCCGCGCCCCGGTCGCTTTCCCGATCTCTTGCTCCCCACAAGCTCAGTCGAAGTTCAATCAAGCCGTCGCCCTGCTGCACCACATGACCTACCCGGGAGCGAGAGCAGTCTTCCAGCAGGCCACCAAGCTCGACGCCCGATGCGCGATGGCGCACTGGGGCGTCGCGATGACCCTGTTCCAGCCCCTCTGGCCCACTCGGCCGGGAGCCGCGGAGCTCCAGCGCGGATGGGCGGCAGTGCAGCGAGCCAGCAGCCTCGAGCCTCCCACCGAGCGCGAGCGTTTGCTCGTTGCCGCCGCGGCGGCCTTCTTCCGCGACCCGCAATCGACCGACTACTGGCAACGCATTCGCCGGTGGGAGCAGGCCATGGCCCGGGCGTACGCCGCCTTCCCCCGGGACCCCGACGTGACCGCCTTCTACGCCCTTGCTCACTTGGCCGTCGCACCCGCCGACACCATGTCGGGTGCCTACTCGGCTCGCGCCGCCGGCCTCCTGCTCCGCGTGTACGAGCGCAACCCGGACCATCCGGGCGCCATGCACTATCTGGTGCACGCCAACGACGCGCAGGGACGTGAGCGCAAATCGCCGGAGATCATCCGGAAGTACGCGATGGTGGCGCCCCGCAACCCCCACGCGCTGCACATGCCGACCCACATCT
The DNA here is from genome assembly GCA_013812695.1 of Gemmatimonadales bacterium. Classification (GTDB taxonomy): domain Bacteria; phylum Gemmatimonadota; class Gemmatimonadetes; order Gemmatimonadales; family GWC2-71-9; genus CAVVWJ01. The sequence continues at coordinate 4,920 of JACCSZ010000311.1, forward strand.
CCACCCGGCTCGGCGACTGGGACGCGGTGATCCACGGCAACCGGCGCGCCGCCGAGGCGGCCCTGGAGCATCCCGCGGGCGACCGCGGCGAGTTCGTGTGGGACGAATTCCCCCACGCCATCGAGTACCTCGTCTATGCCGACCTGCAGAAAGGCGCGGATGACGAGGCCGCGGCGCATCTGGCCTGGCTCCACACGACAACTCGACTTCAGCCCACGTTCAAGACGGCTTTTCACCTCGCCTCCACGAGGGCGCGATACGCGTTGGAGCGGCGGGCCTGGAAGGAGGCCATGGCGCTGGTCCCGCGCGACCCGCCGACGCTCGACTGGGACAAATTCATGTGGGCCGAGGCCGTCACGTGGTTCGCCCGGGGTCTCGGCGCCGCCCGCGAAGGCAGCGTCGGGGAGGCCCGGGCCGCCGCCGGCCGCCTCGACGCGCTCGAGGCTGCCGCCAGAACCGCGGGCGAGGACCTCTTCGCTCGCAATATCCGTGTGCTTCGCCTGGCGGTGAGCGCGTGGCGTGCCCAGGCCGAGCAGGACACGGCAGCCAGCGTGACGCTGATGCGGGAGGCCGCGGCCCTCGAGCTTGCGACGCCCAAGCACGCCGTCACGCCCGGCCCCACGCTTCCGGCCCGCGAGCTCCTCGGCGATCTCCATATGGCGCAGACGAGGCCAGTGGACGCACTCGTCGCCTACGAGCGCGCGTTGCAGCTCTACCCGCGACGCTTCAACAGCTTGCTGGGCGCCGCTCGGGCTGCCCGGGCGTCCGGCGACCCGGACAGGGCTCGCGCCTTCTATCGGGAACTGCTGCAGGTTGCCGAGGGGGGCACCAGAGCATCGGTGCTCGAGGAAGCCCGCAGCTTCGTGCGACAGCGCTGAGGCGGGCACTGGCGGCCCGAGCGGCTGCCAGACAGGTCAGGCTAGCTTTCACTGGTGCCGGGGCGGTTCATTGGTGAGGCGAGGCGACCTATTGGTGACGCGGGTCGGGCGTCTACCCTGCTGATAGGTTCGCAGAAGTTCCGGATCCGGTGAAAGCCTGGCACCTGCCCCCGCACCCCTTGTCACCCGCAAACATGACCGCCTGCGGTGCTCCGATGCCTGCCGGCTCCCCTACCTCGTCTCCCCCGCCCCCCGCCCGTATTTCCGCATGACCTCCCGCAGCCGCCCGTGCGGCAGGGCATACGCCCGGACGTCATCCGCGCCCGTCATCGTCTCCGCCGCCAGCATCGCATTCACGATCGCTTCCTCGACCGCCTGCACCGTGGCCTCGAAGATCGGGTTGATCCGGTCGTTCGGCAGCATCGCGACCGTGGCGAGTCCCGTGTCCGCCGCGGCCCGCGCATTGGCGGTCGAAAAGGCGATGAAGATGTCGCCCGAGCCGTTCTCGCCCAGCCCGCCCATCCGCCCGACGCCGAGCGAGGCCCGCGTCGCGACCCGCTTGAGCTGGTGCGGGAGCAGCGGGGCATCGGTCGCGACGACGATGATGATAGACCCCAGCCCCTCACCCTCGCCCGGCGCCCCGGCCGGACCGTTGGAGGACCGCCGTCTGGGAGCCGCCCCCTCGGCACACGCCGGCAACCCCCGCAGCCATCCCCGCGACGGCTCGGCGCCCGCGCGGCACCGCACGAGGTCGGTGATCTCTCGCCCCACCGGCACCCCCGCGATGCTGAGCAGCCGACGCTGGCCGTAGTTGCACTGGACCAGCACCCCCACGGTGTACCCGCCCGCGTCGCCTTCTAGCACGCGCGATGCGGTCCCGGTGCCGCCTTTGAAGCCGTGGCAGTTCATGCCGGTGCCACCCCCGACGTTCCCCTCGGCCACCGGACCGGACGCGGCGCCGTCGAGCGCGGCGAACACGTGCTCGCGCGTCACGTGGAATCCCTCGGCGTCGTTGAGCATACCGTCATACGTCTCCGCCACGATGGGCAGCGCCCAGAGAAACCCGGGCCGGTGCCGGGTCATCCACCCGATGGTGGCGTCCCGCACCACGCCGACGCTGTGCGTGTTGGTGATGAGCACCGGCCCGTCGAGGCGGCCCGATTCCTCCACCCACGTGGTCCCGGTCATCTCCCCGTTGCCGTTCAGCGTAAACCAGCCCGCGAACACGCTGTCGGAGCCGGTCCGGCCCCTGGGGAACACGGCGGTGACCCCGGTGCGGACGGGACCTCGCCCGACCACCAGCCGTCCGGCGCCACGGATGAGCGTCGCGTAGCCCACCTCGACGCCGGCCACGTCGGTGATCGCGTTGTGCCGGCCCGGCACGCCCTCCAGCGGGATGCCGAGGGCGCGTGCCCGCTCGCCGCGTCGCGCCGGGACGCGCTGCGCGAGGAGGTTGGCTGGCACCGCCGAGAGCGCCACCAGCAGCAGTGCCATGCCCAGGCGCGTCACCGCGGCCACAGCCACCCGAACACCCCCGCGGTCGCCAACCCGTACAGCAGGCCGTCGAACGCTTCCTTGCATGCCACCGACCACGGCTTGCCCATCCAGATGGCCGCCGGGAGCTCTCCCGCGGCGTAAGCCAGAAACGCGACCGCGCCCACGATCTGGAAGACCCGCAGGTAGTCGCTGCTCGCAGGAAGCGCGTGGCTCGCGATGTAGGCGACGAAGAACGACACCACGAGCACGAACACGAACCACCGCACCAGGGTCGGACCCATGCCCTGCGGCCCCGGCGGCTTGAGGAACAGGACGCCCACCGGACCCTCGGCGAACTTCCGCTTCATCTCGGGCGAATCCATCTGCTTGGGGTCCACGGCGTACGGTATGATGTACTGCCGCGGCGTCGGGTTGCCGCTCCGGATCGCTGCCCGGACGGCGTCTTCGTTCGAAAGCTGGCCGTAGTCCCGGTTGTGATAGCCCAAAACCATGTGGATGACACTGCTGAGGATGAACACGAGCACGGCGGAGAGGAGGATGGGAAGCCAGAGCGCGCCGAGCGACACCATGGGTGACCTCCTTGAGTGTTAGTGCGGCAAGCAGTCGCCATGACCCGTGCGAAGGGGCCGTGACGGGTATGGAGAGCAGGCAGGATTCAGGGTACCGAGCCTCCGGACGGCGGAACCGCATTGAGGTTCGAGCGGTGTGCGTACCCGGCAGTGCGCCCGTTGACGACGACGCGATACCAGCCGCCTTGGAGCGAGTCGACGAGAACGGCGTCGCCTACGCCCGCCATAATATCGGCCCGGCGTCCGCCCCCGGGCAACCAATTCCCCCTGGACCCTCTGGACTAGGCCCCCGGGGACTGTGCCGCCGGGACCGGCCCACCTGAACTGGACCCCGGGCAAGGGATCCAATCAGCCCCCCAGGACGTTATGGAGATGTCAGCAGCGGGACGCCCGGCGTCGTCCGCAAACCCGGGGTGACGTGACCAACTCTCGAGGGGTAAAATCCATGCAGCTTGCCACGATCCTTGGGGCCGTCGCCCTCGCCCTCGTCCTGAGCGGCTCGACGGGCGCGGCGCAGACCAATTCGACCAGAGGGACAGCGATGACCTGGAAGAAGCCGAGCGACACGGAGCTCGCGAAAAAGCTCACGCCGGAACAGTATGCCGTTACTCAGAACGACGGGACCGAGCGTCCGTTCAACAATGCCTACTGGGACACCAAAGAGGCAGGTATCTACGTCGATGTGGTCTCCGGCGAGGCGCTGTTCAGCTCGCTCGACAAGTTCGACTCCCGGACCGGCTGGCCGAGCTTCACGCGGCCGCTCGAGCCCGCGAATCTCCAGACCAAGGGCGACGACAAGCTGGGCATGGACCGCACGGAAGTCCGGTCGGCGAAAGCGGACTCGCATCTCGGCCACGTGTTCGACGATGGCCCGGCCCCGAGCGGGCTACGGTACTGCATGAATTCGGCGGCCCTCCGGTTCGTGCCGGTGGTCAAGCTGGAAGCCGAGGGGTACGGCAAGTATCTGTCCCTCTTCAAAAAGTAAGGAGTTCGCCATGCGTCGTAGTTCGATCCTGCTGTGTTCCGGGGCCGCGCTGCTCGGCATCCTGGGCTGGTCCCCGGCGCCGGTCGCGCCCGCCCCGGTGCCGCCGGCTCCCGCCAGCGTCGCCACCTTCGCCGGCGGATGCTTCTGGTCCATGCAGAAGGCGTTCGATGGAATGGCCGGCGTTACCAGCGTGACGGCGGGATTCGCCGGCGGCGCCAAGGCCAACCCGACCTATGACGACGTGGTGAGCGGGAACACCGGGCACGCCGAGTCGGTGGAGGTGAAGTTCGATCGGACGCGGATCTCGTACGAGCGTCTGCTCGACATCTACTGGCATAGCATCGACCCGCTGACGGTCGACGCCGCTTTCTGCGACCACGGGCCCCAGTACCGCTCCGTGATCTTCGCCCACGACGCCACGCAGCGGCGGCTCGCCGAGGCCTCGAAGCGCTCGCTGGACACGTCGCGGCGCTTCAAGACGCCGATCGTCACCGCGATCCAGTCGGCTGCGCCGTTCTACCCGGCCGAGGCGTATCACCAGCAGTACTACCGAAAGAATCCCGAGCACTACGCCGCCTACGTTGTCGGCTGCCGGCGCGAAGCCCGGCTCCGCCAACTCTGGGGCGATGTGGCTATCTCTCGGGGGGAGGAGAAATAGGCGGCTCGAGCCCGGCCTGACGCCGCCAGATCGCCTGCAGCGTGGCCAGCGTGTCGGCGTCGGCGGCGGCCTTGTCCGGCCGGTAGCCCTTCACCCGCGCGAACCGGAGCGCGATCCCGCCTGGATACTGCGTGCTGGACTGCAGGTCGTTGAATGCGACTTCCACCACCAGCTCGGGACGGACGGAGACGACGTGTTCGTCGCGCGACGTCTCGAGCGCCTGCAGCCGCTCCGTCTGCCAGGCCAGCAGCTCGTCCGTCATCCCCTTGAACGTCTTGCCAAGCATTACGAAACCGCCGCGTTCCTCATCGCGCGCGCCGAGGTGGAGGTTGCTGAGCCAGCCGCGCCGGCGGCCGTGACCCCACTCGGCGGCGAGCACCACGAGGTCCAGCGTTCGCACCGTTTTCACCTTGAGCCACCGGCGCCCGCGCCGGCCGGCTTCGTATGGGGAGTCGAGCGCCTTCGCCATGATGCCCTCGTGCCCGCGCGCGAGCGCTCCAGCCAGAAAGTCGCGCGCCTCGTCGGCGGAGCCGGTCACCATCCGGGGAACCACCAGCGACGCCGGTACGGTCTCAGCGAGCGCGGCCGACCTCCGTGCCAGCGGCTCGTCGATCCAGGAGACGCCGTCGCGGTAGAGCAGATCGAAGAGGAACAGGGTGAGCGGGACGGTTGCGCGCACCCGCTCGACATCGAGCCGGCGGCCGAAGCGGGTCATCGTGGTCTGGAAGGGGTGCGGCGTGCCGTCGGGCCGGAGCGCGATCGCCTCGCCCTCGAGGATCAGCTTGCGCGCGGGGAGCCCGCGCACCGCATCCACGATCTCGGGGACCGCCGGCGTGACCTCGTTGAGGCGCCGGGAGTAGACGCGGACGTCGTCGCCCGACTTGTGAATCTGGACGCGCGCGCCGTCCAGCTTCCATTCGAGTGCCGCCTCGCCCAGCTCGGCCATCGCCTCGACTTCGGTTTCCGCCGACCCCGCGAGCATCGGGAGGGTCGGGCGAAAGAGCTCCACCGCGAACCGCGCGAGCCCCACGGCACCCTCCGTCAGCGCTGCGGCCGCGACGCGGGGGAGGTCGCCCGCCATCATGGCGGCGCGTCGGACCTGCTCGGCAGGAACGCCGGCGGCCCGCGCCACCGCCTCGATCACGAGTCCCTCGAGCGCGCCCTGGCGGAGCTCGCCCATGATGAGGCCGAAGAGAAAGCGCCGCTCCTCCTCCGAGAGCCGCGCCAGCAGCTCGCCCAGGAGCCGCTGCCGGGCCTCGCCGGAGCCTTTCCCGCTGGTGACCGCCACGCGCCCGAGCAGCGCATCGACCTCGGCGAGCGTTACGTCCGACGACGCCACCGGCGCGCCGGCAGCCGCGGCCGACAGCGTGGCCCAGCCGACGCCGAGCTTTTCCTGACGCACCACGCCGCACAGGTACGCCGTGGCGAGCTCGGCTTCGTCCGGCGCCGCCGCCACCAGCAGCTCCGCCAGCAGCGCGACCTTGTCGCGCCGCCCCCGTGCCTCGGCGACGCGGCGGGAGGTCTCGACGAGCGTCGCGAATTTCACGCGGTGCTCGAGCGGGGAGGGGAATGGATCGGCCGGGCCGCGTCGTCTGGCCCGCGCTCAAAGATCTCCAAGAATGCGCGCTTTGACCTGTTCGAACTCTGCGTCACTGAGCAGTCCCTGCTGACGCATCTCGTTGGCGCGCTGCAGCCGAGCCGCCGGCGTCTGTCCCCCGTCGCCCACGGCAGGCGCCCCAGTCATGCCGCCCCCGAGGTTGATGCCGCCGGACTTGGCGCGCAGCTCCTCGAGCTCGCGCACCCGGCGCTTCTCTCGCCAGGCCTGCTCCTGCGCCTGGCAGGCTCGGTAGACCTCCTGCGCCTCGTCCTTCCGAAGCCCCTCGATGCGTAGCGTCCGCCGCGGCCCCTCCGCGGTGGCGAGATCGCCCGCGCCTTGGGTGGCCACCGACAGCGTCGCGCCGAAAACGCCCACCCGAAGCTGGGCGTCCTGCAGGTCCTGCCAGCGGACGTCCTGCGGGGTGTAATCGCCGAACAGGCCGCGAGTGACGGCGATCAGGCGGCCGCTCGTCGCCCCGACGACCGTGCGGCGCCGGATAAGGGCGAACATTCGCCGCTGGACGGCATGGCTCTCGAGCTCCTCGCCGGGGATGAGCAGCGAGCGGAGCGCGGCGAGCGCGCGGGAAAGTCCCGGCTCGGCGGGCGCGGCGGCATCGTCCATGGATCTTCCCGGAGTGGCGGGTCTCGGTGCGATACGAAGTGTTGGGCTAATCTGAGGGAACGGCGGCGGGAATACCAGCGGCCAACGCCGAGCTCCGGATAGGGCGGAGCCCGGTGGTTCGAAATCGGGAGCAGCCAAGGGGCCGCGCATTTTGGGATGCGCTCTCGCAGCCCACGACGCTCAGCCCACGGCGATCAGCCGGTATCTGGCCAGGGCCAACTGGAACGCACCGTAGGCGGCGAGGCCGATGGCGACGGCGCCGAGCAGGAATGGAGCATACGGCTGCTCGGCGATGGTCCGCAGCGCCTGGCCGAGGCCGCCGGCCTCGGCCGCGTCGTGCTGTAGCGCGGCGCGGGTGAGGAAGAGGGCGATCAACCCGAAGACGACGCCGCGCGAGACGAGGCCGGCGCGGGCGACGCGGAGGACCATGCGGCGCTGGTCGGCATCGAGCCCGGCGATGCGCATGCGCGAAACGGCATCCTTCCGGAACCCTCGGACGATCTGCGCCACGCCGTAGCCCGCGATGCCCAGCGCGACCATGCCAACCAGCCAGACACCGAACGGCGCCTCGAGCAGTTGCGCGGTCCGGCTTTCGGCTTGGCCTTCGCTGCTTCTGCCGCCGGCGCCCCCGAGCGCGAGCCGGCCGGCCTGGAAGGCCAGGGCCGCGTGAATCGCTGCGCTCAGCGCGTACCCCGCGCGGACGCCCAGGCGCTTCCAGCCCTTTCGGCCCTGTCGCTCGGGATCGAGCAGCGCGCAGAGCATGCGCCAGATGGCGTAGCCTGCGAGTCCGATCGCCACGAGCCCGAGCAGCCAGCGCCCCAGCGGTTGCCGGAGGAGGACTCGAAACACTCCCGCGGTATCGGTGGTACGTCCGCCCACGCCGGCCGCCACCTGCAGCGCCAACAGGCCGACGAGCAGGTAGACCACTCCTTTCGCCAGGTATCCCCCCCGGGCCAGACGCTCGACCCAAGGGCGCGCTGTCGAGGGAACCGCCAAGGTCGCCATCGTGTCTCCGATCGCTGAGAGTAAGTGCACGATGTGCGAATGTGGACAAGGGCGCTGTGTTACGGCGCACGCGCACACAAGCGGCCGTTCTTGACGTCCACAATGTCCACAGTTGTGCACCGCGGCCGGATAGTCCTGCAGAGCCTGCGGTTAGGCTCAACATTCCTTGCACACGAATTGTGTGTAACCCGAAGAAACTTGAGCGCTTGAACCGAA
>JACCSZ010000314.1 GCA_013812695.1 Gemmatimonadales bacterium
ATGAAGGGCGTGATCACGGCCGATGACGTGGTGGACGTGGTGCAGGAGGAGGCCACCGAGGACATCCAGAAGATCGGCGGCAGCGAGGCGCTCGACGAGCCGTATCTGCAGATCGGCTTCAGCGACATGGTGCGGAAACGCGGGCGCTGGCTCGCCGTGCTGCTCGTGGGCGAAATGCTGACGGCCACGGCGATGGGGTTCTTCGAGGAGGAGATCGCGCGCGCCGTGATCCTCGCGCTCTTCGTCCCGCTCATCATCAGCAGCGGCGGCAATTCGGGATCGCAGGCCGCGACGCTTCGTCATCCGCGCCATGGCGCTGAGCGAGGTCCGGCTGCGCGGCCACGCTGGTGGATGTGACGCGACTGATCATCTACTTCACGGTGGCAAAGCTCATTTTGAGCGGGACGCTGTTGTAACGCGTGAGGTCCTGGTCGAAGCGGACATCGTGAGCGGAGCGAAGGATCGGGCGAGCGGTACGAACGAGCGTCGAGCCTCTCTCCCATGCGTCGGCCGATCCCTCGCTCCGCCCGGGATGACGGCGGCCCCGAAGACTACGACTCCAGCACCAGCCTCACGTAATTCTTCTTTCCCTTCCGCAGGATCAGAAACCGCTCTTCCGGCGGTCCGTGCAGCGCTTCCTCCCCGATCCTGAGCTCCACGTCGTCGATCGGCCGCCCGTTGAGATAGAACCCTTTTCCCTGGATGCCCCGCCGCGCGTCCGCCTTCGAGCTCGCGAGCCCGCTCGCCACGAGCACCGCGACGACCGGCAAGTCGTCGGGCAGGTGGTGGCGCGACACCCGGCGCTCCGGCATGTCGGCAATCGCCGCCGCCGGCAGTTCCACCCCGTCGTCGGCGCCGCCGAACAGCGCGGCGCTCGTCAGTATCGCTATCTCGGCGCCGGCGTCGCCGTGAACGATGGCGGTGACTTCTCGGGCGAGCACGCGCTGCGCGTGGCGGCGGCCCGGCTCCAGCCCATGCTCGGCCGCCGTCTTCGCGATCGCATCGAGCGGAAGAAAGGTGAAGAGCCGCAGGTAGCGCTCCACGTCGCGGTCGTCGGTGTTGAGCCAGAACTGGTAGAAGTGATAGGGGCTCGTCCGATCGGTGTCGAGCCAGACGTTGCCGCTTTCGCTCTTCCCGAACTTGGCTCCGCTCGCGGTGGTGATGAGGGGGAAGACCAGACCATGGACCTGCTTCCGCTCCCGCCGGTCCACGAGCCAGCTTCCGGCCGTAATGTTGCCCCACTGGTCGCTCCCGCCCATCTGGAGCTCGCAGCCGTCGCTCTGGAACAGGTGCCAGTAGTCGTACGCCTGGATCAGCATGTAGCTGAACTCGGTGTACGAGATGCCGGTCTCCAGCCGGCTCTGCACCGCTTCCTTCTGCAGCATGTAGCTGATGGTAAAGTGCTTGCCGGTGTCGCGCAGGAAGTCCATGAGCCGGACGCCGCGGAGCCAGTCGGCGTTGTTGCGGAGCCGGGCGGCGTTGGCGCCCTCGAACGTCAGGAACCGCTGGAGCTGGCGCAGGATCCTGTGGGCGTTCCGGTCGATCTGGTCGAGCGACAGCACCGGTCGCTCGCTTCGCTTGCCGCTGGGGTCACCCACCATGGCCGTGCCGCCGCCGACCAGCGCCACCGGGGTGTGTCCCAGCCGCTGCAGCCAGGCCATGCCCATGACGGGCACCAAGTTGCCCACGTGAAGCGAGTCCGCCGTCGGATCGAACCCGACGTACGCCGTGATCGGCCCCTGGTGCAGGCGCTCAGCCAGCCCGGGGGTCGCGTCCTGCACGAACCCGCGGGCGCCGAGCAGTTCGAGGAGATCGCTCATAGCGCCAATCGTACCCGCTGGAAACGTGCCCCGCAACCGGCTAGCTTGGGAGCATGTCCCGCCGGCAACCCAGCTTCCTGCAGCGCGTTCGAATGTCTTCGCGCGCCCGCCGAATCGCCCTGGTCTCCTCGCTCGCCGTGTTCGCGTTCGGGCTCGCCATCCTGACGGCGCTCTGGACCCAGGCGTGCGCGGGCAATAGTTGTCCGTCGATCGCCGGGCTGGGCGGCTACGATCCCAATCAGGCTTCCAAGGTCTACGCGGCGGACGGACGGCTGATCACCGATCTCGGCCTCGAGCGCCGCACGGTGGTGCCGCTGGGGGAGATGTCGCCCTACGTCAAAGCGGCGTTCATCACGGTCGAGGACAAACGGTTCTACGAGCACCACGGCATCGACTGGTATCGGGTGCTCGGCGCCATCAAGAACAACATTCTGGAGTTCCGGGTGGCCGAAGGATTCTCGACCATCACGATGCAGTTGGCGCGGAACCTGTGGCCGGACGACATCAGCGGGCGCGATAAATCGCTGCGCCGGAAACTGCGCGAGGGCAGCGTCGCCCGCCAGATCGAGGGCAAGTACTCGAAGGACAAGATTCTGGAGCTGTACCTCAACCAGATCGACCTGGGCAACCGCGCCTATGGGGTCGAGGCCGCCTCGCAGCGCTACTTCGGAAAGTCGGTCCGCGACCTGAACGTCGCGGAGGCGGCGACGCTCGCCGCCGTCCCGAAGGCGCCCTCCCGCTACAATCCCCGCAAGAATCCGAATCTGAGCATCCAGCGCCGCAACACCATCCTCAATCTGCTGCGCGACAACGAGCTGCTCTCGGCCGAGGACGCCGAGCGCTGGAAGGCGTACCCGCTGCTGCTGTCGTCGCATTCGGATTTCAGCGGCGTCGCCGAGTACTTCGTCGAGTACGTGCGCCAGCAGCTCGACGCGCGCTTCGGCTCCGACCTCTACAAGTCGGGCTACCGGATCTACACGACGCTGGACCTCGATACCCAGCAGGCCGCCGAGCGGGCGCTCGAGGCGCGGCTCGAGGCGATCGAGAGCGGCGCCGATGGCAAGTTCGCCTGGCCGAGTTACCGGCAGTACCTCGACGCGCGCGCCGATACGCCTGACGACGGCACCCGGACGACCACGCCGTATCTGCAGGGCCTGGTGGTCACGCTGGACGCCCGGACCGGCAACATCCGCGCGATGGTGGGCGGGCGCGACTTCGAGGACAGCAAGTTCAACCGCGCGACGCAGGCGTTGCGCCAGCCGGGGTCGACCTTCAAGCCTATCGTCTATGCCGCGGCGGTCGAGGCCGGCTATCCACTCTCCCACGTGATGGTCGACGACCCGCTCACCGTGGAGCTGTCCCAGGACACGCTGCCGTGGACGCCGCAGAACTACGACCTGGAGTTCGACGGGCCGATGACGCTCCGGCGCGCGCTCTACATGTCGCGCAACATCGTCGCCATCAAGCTCGGCATGGAGCTGGGCGAGGACGCCGTGATCAGCGAGGCCACCAGGTTCGGGCTCACCACGCGCGTCCCGCCCTACCCCTCCATCCACATCGGCTCGGCGGACGTGATTCCGCTGGAGATGATCGCGGCCTACAGCACGTTCGCGAACCTCGGCGCGCGCACCATCCCCAACGGCATTCTGCGGGTCGAGGACCGCGCGGGCAAGATTCTCTGGCAGCCCCACGTGCGCTCGGTCCAGGTCATGGACTCGGCACACGCCTGGCTCATCACCGACGCGCTCCGCGACGTGGTGCGGCGCGGGACGGCGGTGGGCTCGGTGGGCTCGCGCGTCACCTTTCCGGCCGGCGGCAAGACCGGCACCACCAACGACGGGTTCGACGTCTGGTTCATCGGCTTCACGCCGGACCTGGTGACCGGCGTCTGGATCGGTTTTGACCAGCCGAAGAAGATCAAGGCGAACGCGCAGGGCGGGGTGCTCGCGGCGCCGGCGTGGACGGCGATGATGCGGGAGGTCTACGAACGGCGCGCACCGCCGGCCGCGTGGCCCCGACCCGACGGCCTCACCGCGCTCGACACCGACAAGACGACCGGCTACAAGGCGACGCCGTTCTGCCCGACGGACGTGCACTACATCGAGTCGTTCATCCCCGGCACCGAGCCCGCCGCGTTCTGTCCGATCCACTCGCCCTTCGGTGCGGTGGGGAGCACCACGGGTCCCATGGGCGGCACCGGTTCGGCGCCCGGCGGCGCCC
>JACCSZ010000316.1 GCA_013812695.1 Gemmatimonadales bacterium
CGCCACCACTCTGCGGCGGGGGCGGTGGCCGGCGGCGCTCCGTGAGCTCCAGATTCCACTTGGCCCGCGCCGACGACGGCTGCAGCAGCAATGCCTGCCGGAGCCGCTCGGCCGCGTCATCCAGCAACTCTTCGCTCCGTGTGGTGTCGGATTCGGCGCCCAGCAGGCCGGCGAGGCCGAGGTTGTACAGCGCGCGGTACCGGAGACCCGGGTCCAGGGACGTAGCGGCCTTGGACAGGGCACCGCGCGCCACGTCCAGGCGGCCGGCCTCGAGCGCGGCGGTGCCGGCATTGTAAAAGGCCGTGTCCACGGCCCGGCCGGACCGCGCCTCCTGCAGGAACTCCGCCGCGGCCCGGGAGGGATCGCCCGCGGCGAGGGCCCGACCGCCCGGCGTGGGCCGCTGAACCGCGGGTCGCTCGGTTGTGCGAGGCGGCGGCGTGGACTGCGGCGGCGGGCTTCGCTGTGCCGGCAGCGCCGACGTGAGGATCAGCAGGCCGCCGACGCCGATGAGCGCCGGCCCCGGCCGCGCGATCGTGTAGGCCAGCAGAAGCAGCGCGGCCACCAATCCCGGGATCCAAGCGCGGGGCACCAGGTCGGCGGTGCGTGTGGCGGACGTCGGGCTTCGCTTCATGGCGGACACCACGTCGCGCACCGCGCCGCTCTGGTCGGCGGCTTCGTGCGGGACCAGCGTCCCTTCGGCCGCGTCGACGACCGCGCGGAGGACATCGTCGCGCCGCCGAGTCTGAATCACGGCGCCGTCGCCGTCGCGCTGATACTCGAGCAGAGTGCCGCTGGAGTCCCGGAGCGGGATGCGGGCCGGCGTGGCGCCGCCTTGGGCGACCATGATCAGGCGCACGCCGGCTTCGCGCAGCGCTTCGGCGGATCGGACGACGTCCGTCAGCGTGTCGTGCGCTTCGCCATCGGTAAAGACCACCAGCACCCGATCCGCGACGTCCGTCGTGGCCCCGAGCAGCTCGGCACCCTGCGTGAGCACGCTCGAGAGATGGCTGCCACCCTCGCTGACCATCTCGGGATCGAGCGCGTCGAGGTACATGCGGATGGCGCCGCCGTCCACGGTGAGCGGCGCGAGAATGTAGCTCTGCCCCGCGAACGCGATGAGGCCGAGCCGGTCGCCCTCGAGGTCCTGAATCAGACGCCGCGCCTCGCGCACCGCGCGCTCCAGGCGGTTGGGCGCCGCGTCCTCGGCCAGCATCGAGCGGCTGATGTCCACCGCCAGGACGAGGCTGAGCGCGCGCGACTCGGTCCGCACCACCGTGCGGCCCCACCGCGGGCCGGCGAGCGCCAAGACCGAGGACAGCCCCACCAGGCCCACGATCACCGGTGCCCACCTGCCGTGCCCGCGGGCCAGCCGCCCCAGGGACGGTGACCAGCGGCGGGCGAGCCGGATCCGGCGGCCTCGGCCGAGCCAGGCGCCGAGACCGAGCGCGAGGCCGAGCGCCGGGGCCAGCCAGATCAGGAGTGGCGCGTCGAAGGTCATGGCACGCGCACCACCAGCGTGCTGCCGAGCAGGAGCTCGAGCGCCAGCGCGCCCAGGCCCAGGAGGATCAATGGCCGGGTCGCCTCTTCGTACGTGGTGTAGCGGGTGACCTGAATCGGGGTCTTCTCGAGCGCGTCGATCTGGCGAAAGATCCGGCTCAGCGCCTCGGAGTCGCGCGCCCGGAAATAGCGGCCGCCGGTCTTGGCCGCGATCTCGCGCAGTAGCGGCTCGTCGATGCGCACCGGCAGCAGCTCGTAGCGGAACCCGCCGAGCCCGCGTCCGGTAGGTATGGGCGCCTCGCCGATCGTGCCCACGCCGATCGTGTAGACCCGGATCCCGTAGGCGGACGCCGTCGACGCCGCGGTACGGGGATCGATGAGACCCTTGTTGTTCTCGCCGTCCGTGAGGAGCAGCACCACCTTCGATTTGTCGGGCACCCGTCGCAGGCGGTTCACCGCCGTGGCCAGCCCGCTGCCGATGGCGGTGCCGTCCTCCAGGCTTCCGATCTTGAGGTCCCTGACGGCCGCCTCGATCACCGGATAGTCCAGCGTCACCGGCACCTGGGTCAGCGCCTCGCCGGCAAAGGCCACCAGCCCGATCCGGTCGGCGGTACGGCCGCGGATGAAGGCGACCGCCTGCCGCTTCGCCACCTCCAGCCGGTTATCGGGCGCGAAATCCTCCGCCAGCATGCTGCTCGAGATGTCGATCGTGATGACGATGGTGATGCCCTCCTGCTTCATCTCCACCTCGTCGCCGCCGATCCGCGGGCCGGCCGCCGCCACGATGAGCGACGCGAGGCTCAGCGCGCGGAGCGCCGGCGGAAGGGCCACCCACCATCGCCGGGCGCTGGCCGCCGCGGGGATGGAGACGTCGCTGTAGCGGGCCGCGGGCGTCGCGCCACGGCGCCGTCGCCAGCGCCACAGAGCGAGCCCGAGCAGCAGCAGCAGGATCCACGGGCGCGCGAACGTCATGCGGCCTCACCCGGTGGTCGAGGCACCAGCCGGGGCGCCAATTCATCTGCCCAACGCGCCAGCCCGATCGCATCCGGAAACGCACTGTGGCCGAAGCGCGCCTCCTCGAGGGCGCGCAGCAGGTCGCCGAGCTCGCCGAGCGGCCAATCGTCGCGAACGGCGGTCGCGCGGAGCAGGTCCTCGGTGTCGAGCCCCGTGTGCGCCGAGGGCAGGCGCTCGGCGATCCGGCCGCGGAGCCGGCTGGCGGCGGCGGAGGCGACGGCGCGCAATTCACCCGCGTCGGCCCACCGCTGCAGGGGCAGATCCGGCCGCACGGCGGTCGCTTCGACCAGGTGTGGCCGCGGCCGACCCCGCCGGCGCCACCACCAGTGCAGGGGCGCCAGCAGGACCGCGGACGCGGCGAGCAGCACGAGCAGCGGCACCGCGCTCGCACTGGACCGGGGGACGATGTCGGCGCGCGGTTGCGGCGCCAGCGACGAATCGGGGGACGTCGCCGGCAGCACGCTGCTCACGGCGAGGCTGATCGACTGGGGCGGCAGCGAGTCGATCCCGCCGTCCGGCCCTTGCACCACGGGTCCCGGCAGCTCGACCGTGAGCGGGCCGGTGCGCCACACGACGACCGCATAGCTTACCGCCGCCGAGTCGCCCTGCAGGATGACCCGGGGCGGTCCGAGCCGCTCGATCGGGTCGGGCGGGTCCCAGTCGGCGGGCCGGATCGTGGAGCCGGCAGGCGCGGCGACCGTGCGTGCGAGCCAGACCGTATCGCCGACGGTCGTGGGCGCCTGCGCCTGCGAGAGCGAGGGGGCCGGGGGACCGACCTCACTATCAAGGCGCGGGCGGCCCATCATGCGCGGTTGATGCGACGGGCCCGCTGCGCGAACGCCCGCCGGAGCGGCAGCGCGTAGGGGACGCCGGTCTCGAGATGCACCTGATCGGCGCCCGCGGCGGCCAGCGCGCGCGCGCGCGCCTCACGGCGCCGGCGCATGAGGGTGGTGACCCGCGTCCGCACGTCGCGGCTCCCGGTGTCCACCAGCACGCGCCGGCCCGACTCGGCATCGAGCATCTCGATCCAGCCCGCGTCCGGCAGCTCGTGCTCGCGGGGATCGTCCACGGTGATCGCCACGACCTCGTGGCGCGCCGCGAGCCGCCGGAGCGGCCGCTCCCAGCCTTCGGCGATGAAGTCGGAGAGCACCACCACGATACTCCGGTGGCGCAGCAGACGGCTCGCATACGACAGGCTCGCGGCCAGGTTCGTCCGCCGGCCGACGGGCTCGAACGCGACCAGGTCGCGAATGACGCGGAGCGCGTGGCGGCGGCCTTTGCGCGGCGGGATCACCCGCTCGACGTCGTCCGCGAACAGCAGCGCGCCGACCCGGTCGTTCTGGTGGGCGGCCGCCAGCGCGAGGACCGCCGCCACCTCGACCGACAGCGATGCCTTGGTCAGCGGCTCGCCGAACCGAGTCGAGCCCGACTGATCGACGAGCAACATCAGGGTGAGCTCCCGTTCCTCGGTGAACGTCTTGACGTATGGGCTCGCGAGCCGTGCCGAGACGTTCCAGTCGATCGTGCGAAAGTCGTCGCCGTGCTGATAGGCCCGGACCTCGGCGAATTCCATCCCCTGGCCGCGGAACACCGACCGGTACTCGCCGGCGAACAGGGAGCCCGCGAGGCCGCGCGTGCGGAGCTCGATGCCCTTGACCTGCTTGAGGATTTCCGGGGATACGGACACGGTGATCGCGACAGGTAAGAGGTGGAGGTGAGAAGGACGAGGTGAGAAGTCACCTCGAGATCGTCATGGCACCCGCAGCGCGCCGAGCACCCGGGTGACGACATCGTCGGTGGTCACGTCCTCCGCCTCGGCCTCGAAGGTCAGCACGATCCGGTGCCGCAGTACGTCCGGGGCGAGGGCGCGCACATCCTCGGGCACGACGTACGCCCGGCCGCGCAGGTAGGCGTGCGCGCGGGCCGCCTGCGCCAGGGCGATCGAGGCGCGCGGCGAGCCGCCGAACGCGATCAGCGGCTTGAGCTCGCCCAGCCCGACGCTGGCGGGATCGCGCGTGGCGCGCACCAGGTCCACGATGTAGTCCACCACCTTCTGATCCATGTACAGCTCGGCGATGCGGGCGCGCGCCACCAGGATCTCCGCCGGGTCCAGGATCCGCTCGACCGTGATGTCACGGCCGGCGCTCATCCGCAGCAGCACTTCCTTTTCCTCGTCGCGCGTCGGATAGCCCAC
>JACCSZ010000323.1 GCA_013812695.1 Gemmatimonadales bacterium
AGGATCTCGTGGGTCAGCCGGAGCGTGCCGTCTCCGAACGCCTCCTCGAGCAGATCGTAGGTCGTCGTCACCGAGCCGATCAGGGAGTTCTCGATCGGCAGGCAGCCCGCCTCCGCCTGTCCGGCGCGTACGGCCGCCACCACGTCCTTGGCCTCCCGGCAGGGGAGGATGTCGAGGTCCGGCCAGCGCCGCCGCGCCGCGGCTTCGCTGAACGAGCCGTGGGTGCCTTGGATCGCTACGCGCATGGATCTGCTCCCGGGCGTGTGAAAGAAAATGCCCCGCCGGATCGTTCCGGCGGGGCATCGAGTGGGTCCGGTCGGCGAGCGCTACACCACGCTACCGACACCGGACGCGCATCGAGCCGCGCCGGGGAGGGTAAAGTAGGAAAAGAGCGATGCGCTGTTGGACCGTATCATGGCACCAACGTACCGGCGGACTCGCGGGTTTGTCAAGCGAGCTAACTTTCCAACCCCGTGACCACGTTGACCCTCATTCCGCTCGCCGGCCTCGTGTGCTGTCTGCTGATCGTGCCGCGTGTCGCCCACCCGCAAGGGCTACCGGCCTACGCGCCGATCAACCCGGCGGCCGACTCGCGGACACCCCTCGGGTTCG
The DNA here is from genome assembly GCA_013812695.1 of Gemmatimonadales bacterium. Taxonomy (GTDB): domain Bacteria; phylum Gemmatimonadota; class Gemmatimonadetes; order Gemmatimonadales; family GWC2-71-9; genus CAVVWJ01. The sequence continues at coordinate 613 of JACCSZ010000323.1, forward strand.
AGCCGTATCGCTCAGCCCGGCCCCGGCGCTGGCGCGTCGGGCTCGGGCTCGACTACGCCAGCGCCATCGAGCACGCCGTGGAGCCCGGCGCGAGCTATGACCTCGACGCCGAGATCCTGCGACTACGGTTTGGCGTCGTTAGAGATCTGGGTCCCGCCGGGTTCGTGGAGCTCGAGGGGGGAATCGGCGGGGGCTATGCCGGATTTCTCGACCGCGCCATCGATTGGTACCACGGACTCCTGGGGGTGACCGTCGAGGAACGGGAACGCCGCCCCCGCGGCGACTTCCTGTACCGGATCGACCTGCCGGACGGCCGGGCGGTGGAGCGGCGCCCGCGCGATCTGTTTCTGGGCGATCTGCGGCTGGCCGCGGGCGTCCGCCACACCCGGCATCTGCAGACCGTGGCCGCCTTGGTGCTGCCGGTCTCCACCGCCCAGGAGGGCTACGGTCGCGACGCGGTAGCGTTGGGCCTCATCACGACGATCCGCCTCCCGCTCGCCGAACCGCTGATCTACGAGGGCAGCCTGGGCCTGGGGTACAGCCCGACCCGGGGTGACCTCGCCCGCTATCAGCGCACGGCATTCGTGTCGGGAAGCTCGGGATTGCGTTGGCGGGTCTGGGGGCGGCAGTCCATCTACGCCAACCTGTTCGTGCATAGTCCGTACTATCACGACACGACGCTCCGGTCGCTCGACCGGCAGGAGCTGTCCCTCGACTTCGGCTGGATTCTGGCGAGCCGGAGCGGGCAGGAGTGGCGGGTGGGACTGACCGAGGATCTCGAGCCCGGTGGGCCGGGCATCGACCTGGTGTTCAGGCTCGGCGTGACGCGCTGACGATCAGGCGTCGACCTCGCCTTCCTTGAAGAGGAACTGCGACATGTTCCGGAACAGGAAATCCTTCGCCTTTGGATCGCGCAGGTTGAGCCCGTAGTGATTGATGAGCTGCTGCTGGGTCTTGAGCCACTCGCCCCAGCACACCCCGCAGATCTCTTCGTAGGCCCGCTTGCCTAGATCATTCTGAAACGGCTGAAAGGCCATTTGGTCGCGGTCGAGGTCACAGCGCACGCAATGCACGGTCGTCATACCGGCAAGATAGGCGTTCCCCAAAGTGTGATCCAGTCTACGGGCCGGCTGCACGGTCAGGGTTAAGTTGAGTCATGAAGTGAGCTGGCGGCGAGCTCCATCGGTCCGCCGGACCAGCCGGGCCCCCGTGGCGGTGCCGAACCCGAGGCCGATGCCGAACAGCACGGCCGGAGCGGCGCTCACCACCGGCAGCAACGCCAGCGGCCAGGTGAGGACGAATGCCAGGATGCCGGCGGTCAACGGAGCCCACGGGGAGTGAACCGCATCGACGAAACGCAGGCGGCTCCGGACGAAATTTCTGGCGATGAGGTAGCCGGTGATTCCGGCGGCAACAGTCAAGAAGATGTGCAGCATAGCGATACCCTCGTTGAGACGGTGCGGTTGGCGTTACAGTACGAAACGCCCCGATGAAAGATTCAGTGTTGCCCCATTCCGCTATCCGGGAAGGAGGCCATCGATGCTTAGTCATCCGACGGTGCAGGTGCCCAACATCGGCCCGATGGACCACGCCTGGGACCTGCTGGGCGAATGGCAGGCCGAGTTCGATCTGCCGGAGATCGAGTCTCCGCTCCATGGGAAGGTAACGTTCCGCTCGTGGGCCGACGCGGAGCTGCTGCTCGACCCGGTGGAGGCGGCGATCGCCGGGATTCCCTCGTCGGTGGCGCTCGAGCGGGCCAGCGAGATCCACCTGACCGACGCGGGGGGTGGGGCGCTCCAGTGGGTGCTGCACGCGCCGACCACCAACTGGTCGCTGCAGGCGACCATGTGGCCGGGCTCGCTGCATCTGTTCGTGAGCGACGCGGACGACGACGAAGAACAACTTTACCGGGCGCGCGCGATTCGGACCCAGGACTACTACCTGCAGAAATATCCGCTGGATTCTGAGGCACCCTGACCCGCGTCACCCTGAGCGCAGCGAAGGGGGCATGCCTTGATTCATGCC
>JACCSZ010000342.1 GCA_013812695.1 Gemmatimonadales bacterium
GCTTCACGCATGACCCAAATCTAGCTTCGGACATTTCCCGGTGCGGCCACGCGCAACCCTTTGTGCCGGTCCCGCATCCAAGGGTCTGCAGATGCAGTGCTTTCCGCAGTACCCGGTTCCCGGGGTCGCGGCCACGCAGTACGGCCCCGGGGACTACTCCCCTTCGCGGCACATCATCGTGCAGCCCGCGCGCCCATCTCCACGAAATTCACCCCGCGCTGCCTGATCAGCGCGTAGAGCGGCTCGATCTCCGCCGGCACTTCGGCCGTCACATTCTCCGCTCCCGCCTCGGTCACGATGATCGAGTCCTCCAACCGGATGTGGATCTTTCGCGCCGGGAACTCGAGGATCGGCTCGACGTTGAAGACCGTACCCGCCACGCACGGTTCAGCTGGCTCTCCTCGAACTCCCTGGCATAGCCGCCCCCGGCGCCCATGCGGGTGTTTACGTACTGCGTCGCGGCGGCCATCTCGTACTCGTATATCCCGGCCGCGTGCCTTTGATCGCTTCCGCCACCGCCACCGCCACCACCGCCGCGCCGATCCGCCCGCTCTGCCGCACGCGGTCGAGCTCGTACGCCGTCTTCACCCAACGCAGCTCGTCCAGCTTCGGGCTCACGTCGGCAACCTGCAGGTGCGGCGCCGCCGCCTGGACGCGCTCGATGGCCGGGGAGATCGCTGGCGCCCGGCCGAGCACCGGATGGTCCATGGCGATGGCGTTGGCGGCGCGCACCTCGGCGCGCGCATGGAGCAGATCGTCGGGCGGGGTGAGCTGGACGTAGAGCTTCTGCATTTGGGGGTTCGACGTCGCGTAGCCCAGGAGCGTGAAGAAGCTCTCCATCGGGGGTGCACCGCGAGGCCGTACGTCTCCACCGGCTTCGGCACGTCGCGCAGGTCGGGCGTGGGTTCGGGGGAGCGAACTGGGGCCGCTTGAGCGCGAACACCGAGGACTTCCCCGTGACCCCGTTCAGCACGAGCACCAGGCCGGGCTCCTCGAGCCCCGTCAAGTAGAAGCAGACAAACCACCAGACCCGAGATCGATCCGGCAGCGGCTGGTCAAGCTGGACAATCAGGTCGGGGTCGATGCCGGCGGGCCGGTCATCGGGAACCAGCGGGATTACACGGGCGCGGGCGTGCACGCGCCGAACTGAGCCGGCCTCACACCTGGCGCTCGTCGCAGCGCATGTCCCGGATCCCGCCGGGTGTCAGCCGGATCTTGGTGAACACCTGGCTCATTGTGAGGGCCCGGAAGGCGCAGAGGAGCAGCGGGCGGCGGACGCGAAAGAGGACGAGGCACTCACGCATGCTGCACTGGACGGTGCTGGCCCGAGCGTCGAGACTGCCGCTCCGAAAGGCCAGCACGCGGGGCCACATGGTGCCGCGGTCCTCGATGTCGCGCACCCAGCGGGTCGAGTCCTCGGCCGGCAGCTCGGTGTAGCCGTTCTCGCGGACGAAGGTCTCGGCGCAGCGCCGAGCCATGTCCTCCATCCCCTCGCGCAGGTCGCGCGGAATGAGGCAGCGCTGAGGGTCGGAGCGGAGCCAGGGCGCCGGACTCACCGGCGCGGCACTCGGCGGCGTGGAGCCGCAGGCCGAGCCTCCGATCATCAGGATCGTCATCCAGCCATGCATCCAGCGCATCGTGCCTCCCGTACGATGAACCAAATTGTGGAATCGTCAGCCGGTCCGCCAGTAGGATTCGAAGTGAATCATGCCGGCTGATCAATTCCGTCCCGCCAGCGATGGCCAGATCTGCTGCAGCGTTCGATGCGGGCCCCGCGCCACGAAGATCGTGAGGTCGCGCTCCTCTGCCACACTCCATGGACTGGTGACCCGTCCACCCGCCTCCACGCTGGCAAACGTCCGCTCGAGATCCCTCCGTTCCACCCCGATCGTCAGCACCACATCCCCGGGCCGCTCGCCCGGTCCGAAGAACCAGTAGCTGCCGGCGGGGCTGACGACCGGCGGAAGCCCGTACCGCGGCCCGAAGAAGTCGAGCGCACCCGCCTCGCCGTAGTTCGCCGCGAGCAGCACTGCCTGCTCGCGATCCGCCGCGGGAAGCGACCCATACACATCGGCCACGGCTCGGACCTGCTCCTCCCAGCCGAGCATGTCCGCGAAGTCCTGCGGCAAGTGCTCGGTCTCGCCGGTGTTGGTCCGGAGCGCTTCGGTGGCGCCGATGGCGAGCGCGTAGCGTGCCATGGCGGCCGGCGGAAGGATCGGGACGCCGATCGGGAGCAGCACCGCCATGAACAGCACGAGCGTCGCGGCGGCTCCCCATCGTACGAGGGGTCCCCACCGCGGGTGCCGCATCCGCTCGAGCACGACGGCGCCGGCGGCGAGCAGCGCCGGGTACACCGGGCCGGCATAGTACGGCTTGCCTCGGAGCACGATGAGAATGAGCAACGCCCACGCGCAGGCCCATCCGGCCACACGATAGGGCTTGAGCGCCGGAGTCACGAGCAGCGCGATCAGGCCGATCAACGCGACCAGCGTCGCCGGCCCCCAGAGGAGCTGGGCGCTGAGGAAGCCGAGCGGCGTCACCTGCTCGAGCTGAGAGCTCCGGAGGTCGGCCATCTGACCCAGCACCGGGAAGTCGAGCCGGAACTGGCCCACGAGGCTCGGGCTGCCGATGGCGAGCGCCAGGACCGCCGCAAGCCACGGCCACGGCGTGAGCAGCCAGGCGCGCTGCTTCGTCACCAGGATCGCGAGCAGGATCGCGAGGCCGATGAAGACGATGCTGAACTTGGTGAGCAGCCCAGCGCCGAGTGCGGCGCCCAGCACGACCCACCAGCGCGGCGCCGGCTCGCGGCAGAGTCGTACCAGTGCGTACAGGGCCACGGTCCACGCGAGCTGATCCAGGACCACGGGCTGGAACAGATTGGCCGACCGGAGGAACAGCGGGCTCGAGAGCACGCCGAGCGCCGCCAGCGCCTGCGCGCGCCGGCCGCCGCCGAGCTCGCGCGCGATGAGGGCGGCGAGTAGGAGGAGCAGCGTGCCCGCGATCGCGGGGACGAGGCGGATGGCGAGGAGCGAGTCGCCCAGAACGGCGCGGACCGCCTCGGCGGCGAGCGCGATGCCCGGCGGGAAGTCCATCGCCCAGAGCCGCAGGTGCCGGCCCATCCCCAAGTACAGCAACTCGTCCCGGTGGAAGCCGTACGGCGTGACGGCATTGACGGCCAAATGTAGGGCGAGCTTGAGCGCGGCGAGCGCCGCGACCGGCCCCCAGGCCACCGGCGGGCGCTCGGCGGCGGTGCTCAGGCGAGCGTGATCCCTTCCTTCAGGACCCAGACCTTGGTCGCGAAGAACAGGCGGATCATGGCCGCATGGTCGTCCGGCGGTACGAGCACCACGAGCGACTGGCCGTCGGTGCCACGCGTCGTCCGGACGTTCTGCTTGAGCCGCATGCGGCCGCGTAGCGTGCTGAACCACGCCGGGAGCCTGCTCCGCTCATCACCCCGCACGACGGTCCGCGACCGCTCGCCGGTCGGATCGGCGAGCGCCACCGGACAGTATCGGCGTCCGCGTGCATCGCCCTTGGTGCCGCGCGCGAAGGTCAGCGAGCGGTCGGTCAGCTCGGCCCACACCTTGAGGCTCGGGGTGGAACGCGGCCGCACCTCGAGCCGCTCGCCGCGGGTCTTGGGGACGCGCACCATGAACTCCCAGACATTCCGCGTCGCGAAGTTGCCGTCGGTCACCCTGTAGCTCTGCTCGACACCGGTCACCGGCTGGCCGGCGAACGTCCAGGTCGCGGGCC
>JACCSZ010000349.1 GCA_013812695.1 Gemmatimonadales bacterium
ACCTTCTTCGACTGGAAGATGCCGCGGGAGCGCCGCGGTACGCAGAGTCTGGTGCGGACCCATCTGCGCGTCGCGGGGCCGGCATCGCTCGAGTGGTGGGCGGGACGCTTTCAGGAGCTCGGCGTCCCCGCGTCCGGAATTGTGGAACGCGACGGGCGGCCTACCCTCGACTTCGAGGACCCCGAGGGCCAGCGGCTCGCGCTCATCGATGACGGCGGTCGGGGCGACCGGCCGGTCACCTGGGACAAGAGCTCGGTGCCGGCGCCCCATCAGATCCGCGGGTTAGGCCCGATCGTGATGAGCGTTCCGAGCCTGCGCGAAACCGATGCGGTGCTGACCCAGGTGATGAACCTGCGGCCCGTGCGCCGGTATCCGTTCGACGAGAGCGCGGCGCACATGGTGCACGTGTACGAGATGGGAGGCGGCGGGCCGCACGCCGAGCTGCACGTGGCCGTCGAGCCCGACCTGGCCCCCGCGCGGCTCGGCGCCGGCGGCGTGCACCATGTCGCCTTCCGGACACCGACCGAGACGGAATACCACGCGTGGAAGGCGCGCCTGGACGCGCGGGGCATTCCGAACAGCGGTGAGGTCGACCGCTACTACTTCAGGAGCCTCTACTTCCGCGAGCCCAACGGGATCCTGTTCGAAATCGCGACCGACGGGCCGGGGTTCGTGGTGGACGAAGACCCGGCCACCCTCGGCGAGCACGTGGCGTTGCCGCCGTTCCTCGAGCCGCGGCGGGCCGCGATCCTCGCGGGACTCGAGCCGATCTCATGGGCCCGTGAGCAGGCCCGGAGGGTGGCATCGGGGCGGATGGAGAAAAGAGATCCGTTCAACTACCAGCCGCGATCGGGCGCACGAGGCTGACGAAATTGCATCAGGCGCGGGGCGAGCGCCGGACGCCGAACTCCGCGCCGGTGCGCTGCACGTCGGCGGTCACCCGCTCCCAATTGAAATAGCTCTCTACCGCCCGCCGGCCGGCCTGGCCCAGACGGCGTCCAAGGTCCTGGTCGGCCAGGAGCGACCGCACCGACGCGATCACCGCGAGCAGGTCGGTCGAGTCCACCAGCAGTCCGGTTTCCCCGTCCCGAACCGCATCCGGGATCCCGCCAGCCAGGCCCCCGATGACGGGAATCCCCGCGGCCGAGGCTTCCGTCAGCGCGATACCGAACCCTTCGATCAGCAGCTCGACCGGACGCGACAGCCCGAGATAGATCTCGGCGCAATTGTAGAGCGCCGGCAGATCTGCGTCCGGCACGGCAGTGAGGAACCGCACCCGATCGGCGACGCCGAGCTCGTGGGCCAGCGCCTCCAGCTCCGGCTGCTTGATCCCCGTGCCGACTATGGCGTAGCGCAGGTCCGGACGCGCCTCGCGCAACGCCGCCAGGACTCTGAGCCCGGTGTCGATCCCCTTGTGCGCAGCCAGCCGGGCGACCGTCAGAAGCCAGCATCCGTCATCGAGGCCATAGCGCGCGCGCACGGCTCGGGTGTCGACCCCCGGCCGAAAGTGCAGCGGGTCGGTGCCGAGCGGGATCGTCCGCACCTCGATCTCACCCGCCCCCAGGCCGAGCTCGGCCAGGACCTCGAGGCACAGGCGTCGCGTCCAGTCGCTCACGGTCACCAGCACTGCGGCGTCGCGGAGGGCCATCCTGGCGGCCACACGCTTCCGGGGCATCCGCCGGATGCGCTGCTGCAGCAGCAGCAGCTCGGTGCCGTACAGCATGATCCCGTACGGAATCCCCTCGCGGCGCCGAACCCAGAGCGCGGGAAATGCCGCGGGCTTGAGGTTGCCGCACCACAGGAATGCAGGGTCGAAGGCCTGGGCCAGCCGCCGCAATCGATGCGACCAGACCAGCAGCCCCTGCACGGTGCGGAGCCGCGTACTCTCGATGCCGAGGCGATCCACCCGATTCGGCAGTTCCGCGTCCACAGTGGCCCCGTCGGCGACGCGGCCGGTCGACACCAGCAGCGTCCCAGCGGGATAGCGCTTGGCCAACTCGCCGGTCAGCCTGGCGATGCCGCCCCCGACCGGCGGAAAATCGTAGGTGGCCAGGAGGTGTCGGTGCATGGCTGGGGGTGTAGAGGGTTGGGTACGCGCTCGAGCATGACGGAGGCCGGTGCGGTTCGGTCGAGCGCACGGGGCAGTTTGACGCGTCCGAGGCCGAAAGGCAAACGCACCGGGGGCTAACGCAGAGCCGGCGCCGGGTCACGCCGAGGCCACGGCCACGGACGATACTGCTCGCGTGGTTCACCCGTCACCCGCGAGAGGATCCCATGTCATGGAGCCCTAAATCACTCTATCGCTTGACATTCCTGGTTGCCGTGCTGGTTGCCTCGGAGGTTTCAGCGCTCCGTGCGCAGGGCGTCACGCGCGGGCCGTGGACGGTCACGGCCGCCTTGACGGGTCTGAGGACCGGCGCTAGGGCAGGCTGGGTCTACGGGCCGGAGCTCAGCATCCGATGCGACTTCGGGCGGCACTGGGGCGTCGGGCTTCGCGCGGCGCTGCCGGTGCTCGACACCGAGGCCTACACGGATGACGGGGCCGTGGCGATCGACCTCGGGCCCACGCTCACCTTCGCCGGCAACAAGGCCGATCTCGGTCTGTCGGCCGGCGCGACCGCATTGCTCGTGTCGGATGGAGGGGAACTGACCGGCGGGGGCATCGGCGCCTTCGCGAGCGGACACGCGACGGCTTGGCTTACTCGGAGGCTGGGCGTCCTCGCAAGCGTGGCCGTTCGGGTCGCCGGGAGTGGAGTCGCCTATCCAAGCCTGAGCGCGGGGGTGGCCGTGCGGTTCTGAGTCGGATGTCGGTGCTGCAGCTCGCGCATCAGGGCGCCGCCGTCAAATCGTTTGGCCCGGCTCGGCGGTGGTGCGTGCCCACGGGATGATGTCGAGCCCCTCGAACGGCTGTCGGTGCCTGGGCGCGCTCGCGCGCGTACTTGGTGTCACGGAGGGGGGCTCATAGGTCAGCGCTCGGTAGACCGCTGATGCTGACGCCGAGATTTGAGGTAGTAGTAAGACATACCACTAGTATGCCATCCGACTCCAACGCCTTCTTACCTCCCTGTTCGCGATCCACCACCCCCAGCACCCCCACCACCCTTCCTCCTGCCCCTTCCACCGCCGAAATGGCCTGTTGCGCCGACCCCCCCGACGTGATAACGTCCTCCACGACCACGACCTCCTCGCCGGACCGGAAATTTCCTTCGATCAGCTTCCCCGTTCCGTGCGCCTTCGGCTCCTTCCGCACGCTGAATGCGTCGATCACCAGGTCGGTCCCCGAGCTCGCCGCCGCGATCGCGTACGCCACAGGATCCGCGCCCATCGTGAGGCCCCCGATCGCCCGGGGACGCCATCCCGCCGACCGAATCGCCGCCAGCCCCATCCGCCCGATCAGCACCTGCCCCTCGGCGCTCATCGTCGTCAGGCGACAGTCTATGTAATAGGCAGAGCGCTGCCCGGAAGCGAGCACGAAGTCGCCATGACGAACCGACCGTTCGAGCAGGAGCCGGCGGAGGTGGTCCGCGTCGCTCACTCCCCGCCCTTGCCGAACAGCGAAGCCAGGAAGCCCCGCCGTGCCGCGCCCCCGCGAACCGCCGTGCACAACTCGGTGGCGAATTCGTCCACCGTCTTGGAACGCTTGCTCAGATCCCGATCCAGCCCGTGCATCACCGCCGCTTCCACCGGCCCCGGGAATCGGAGGCCTTTGACCGCCTGGTTCAGCGTGACCGGTGGCTTGGTGAGGAGTTGCTGAAACAACTCTCTCGGGCTCTTGCCTGTGAACGGGAGCTCCTGAGTCAGCAAGTAGTATGCGATTGTCGCCAGGCTGTAAACGTCCGCCTGCTCACTCACCAGCTCGCCGCTCAGCGTTTCCGGCGCCACGTACTGGAGGGTGCCGACGAAGAAACCGGCCCGGGTGAGGCGCTCCTCGGGGTTCAGCTCCGCGTCCCGCGCGATGCCGAAGTCCAGCAGCTTGGCCGTCTGCGTGGCCGGATCGTACATGATGTTGGCCGGCTTGAGATCCCGGTGGATGATCCCGGCCTTGTGCGCGCAGCCGAGGGCGGCGCCGAGCTGCTCGACGATGGTGGCTACCAGCAGGGGCGCCAGCTTGCCCGACCGGTTGATGAACTCGGCGAGCGGCTCGCCCTGCGCCCACTCGAGCGCCAGGTAGTGCAATCCGTCCGTGGCGCCGTAGTCATAGGTCTGGACGATGTTGGGATGCTTGACCCGGGCGCCGTATTCGGCCTCGCGCAGAAAGCGCTTCACCGCGATCGGGTCCTGTGCCAGACGCGGCCGCAGAATCTTGACGGCGGCTCGCCCGCGATCGGGATGCTCCGCGCGATACACGGTGGCGGTGCCGCCCTCGCCGATGTATTCCGCGAGATGGTAGCCCGCCACCGTTCGTCCGACCATGTTGTCTGCGTTCATGGATCCGCCAAGCTACCGAGAATCGGACCCGCCAGCAAGCACGTGCGGGGCGGCGATCCCGCTGCTTGACGCGTCTCCTTCAGCGCCCTTAACCTTCCGCCGACCCCGCGCCGTGCGGGTGTGGCCCGACTTGACCGGGGGTCCTCGATGCGTCGTCTCGTGTTGTCGGCAGTGCTCTGCGCCGTCACCCTCGGCTGCGGCAGCTGGAGCCGCGTAGGCAGCGGCGGCGAGCCGACACCCACCGAGTCCTTCACCCGCGTCCTCAACAGCACGCAGTTCTACCAGCGGCTCGGCCGCCTCGCCGCCGGCGATCCACTGCCGTTCGTCGGCACCGTCGCCTTTGCCGCCGGGCCGGCCGACAGCGTGATCGGCATCCTCGGGCTTTCGCTCGAGAATCGGGCGCTCGCGTTCCAGCGCGAGGGCAATGTGTTCGTCGCGCGCTACCGCGTGAGCCTCTCGTTCAAGCGGGCAGGTGCGCCGTCGGTGGACGTGGCCCGCGAGGAGGTCGTGCGCGTGCCGGGCTTTCAGGAGACACTCCGGAGCGACGAGAGCGTGCTGTTCCAGCAGGTGCTGCGGCTGCTCCCCGGCGCGTACAACGTGAGCGTGACCGTGCGCGATGTCGGCTCGACCTCCGAGAGCCGCGCGCAGGCCGACTACACCGCCACGAGTTTTGGACCGGGCAGTACCAGCGCGCCGATCTTGTCGTACCAGGCCACGGGGCGGGGGGCCCTCGCCCAACCGCTCAATATCGTCCTCAACCCCCGGGGCTCCGTCGGCTACGGCAGCGACACGCTGCTCGCGTACATCGAAGGCTACAACTACACCCGGCCGGTCACCGTGCCGTTCAAGGTGATCGACGAGCAGGAGCACGTGATTCACCAGGACGAGCTCCGCTTCCGCGGCGGGCAGGAGGTCGAGAGCCAGGTCATCCGGCTCTCGCCGGACAGCGTCTCGCTCGGCGAACTTCGTCTGGTCGTGGGGGCAGGGAACGCCGAGCAGAAAGTGTCGGCCCTCGTCTCGTTCACCCAGGCGTGGGTCGTCACCAACTTCGACGAGATGCTCGACCTGCTCCGCTTCTTCGGCCACGACGAGCAGGTGAGCGCCATGCGGAAGGCGCCGCCGTCCGAACGCGCCCGGATGTGGCGCGACTTCTACGCGGCGACCGACCCGAACGCAGTCACGCCCGAGAACGAGGCGCTCAACCAGTACTTCAGCCGCATCGCTCAGGCCAACCAGCGTTTCACCGACGAGGGCGTTCCCGGCTGGCGCACCGACCGCGGCGAGGTCTACATCAGCCTGGGCCCGCCGGACGAGGTCATCGAGAACAGCCCCGGCACAACCGCCAACCGGATCCTCCGCTGGGGCTACATCAACCTGCGACTCGAGCTGTTCTTCCGCGACGAGAGCGGGTTCGGCCGGCTCCGCCTGCTGCCGAGCAGCCGCGCCGACTACGAGCGGACGCTGGCGCGAGCGAGGCGGCAGGGCTAGCGGCCGGGCGCGCCCACCCCGGCATCCCTGGCCGCCTTATCTTTGAGCCAGTATGCCCAACCACACGCCTCCTCAACTCTTTCTGGTCGACGGCTACGCGCTGATCTATCGCGCCTTTTTCGCGATGATCTCCAGGCCGCTCCGGACGGCGAAGGGCGAGAACACCAGCGCCGCCTGGGGCGTGGCGAACTTCCTCCTCCGCCTGCGCGAAAAGTACCGGCCCGACTACGTCTGCTGGGTCAACGACGCCGGCACCTCGTTCCGTGCGGAGCGCTATCCCGCCTACAAGTCCACCCGCGAGAAGCTCGACGACTCGCTGCAGGCCGACTTCGACCGCGCGGTGGAGCGGGTCTGCTCGCTGCTCGAGGGCTTCCGGATCCCGCTCGTGGCCATCCGCGGCTACGAGGCCGACGACGTCATCGGCACGCTGGCCGTGGCGGGTGCCGCGCGCGGGCTCCAGTCGGTCATCGTGTCGGGCGACAAGGACTTCTACCAGCTCATCGGCCCTGGCATCACGCTCCTCAACCCCGGCCGCGGCGGACCGGCCGCGGTGGACGAGGTCTGGGTCGACGAAGCCAACGCCGCCGAGCGCCTGGGCGTGCCGCCAAGCCAGGTCGTCGATTTCCTGGCGCTGGTCGGCGATGCGTCGGATAACGTGCCGGGCGTCAAGGGCATCGGCGAGAAGGGCGCGCAGAAGCTCCTCGCCGAGTACGGCGATCTGGACACCATCCTCGCGCACGCCGGAGCGGTGACCGCCAAACGCTCGCGCGAGGCGTTGCTGGCCCAGGCCGACTCGGCCCGCCTGTCAAAGGAGCTCGTCACCATCCAGCGCGACGTTCCGGTCGAGCTCGACGTGGAGGATCTGGTGCTGAAGGAGCCGGACCGCGAGGGGCTGATCCGGATCCTGACGGAGCTGGAGTTTTTCTCGCTCGCGAAGCGGATGGGAGGGCAGGGCGGGGGCGCGGGGAATGGCGCGGATGGCGCGGACCCCGGCGCCGGCCGCGGCGTCACCCTGGGCGAAGCGAAGGGGGCGCACCTCAACGCATGGCCCCTTCGCTCCGCTCAGGGTGACCCGAACGTCGAGGACGAGCCCGCCCAGGCCGGACCTCCCCCCCCCGGCGCCACGGCCACCCTTCCGAGCACCGCCGCGGACTGGCTCGCGCTCGACGATGGTCATTCGCTGGCCGTCGTGGTCGTCGACGACCCTGACGACCTCCCACCGCTGGTCGAGCGCCTGCGCGCCGCACCACTCGTGGCGGTCGACACCGAGACCGGCTCCCTCGAGCCCCACGGCGCGGAGCTCGTCGGCCTGTCGCTCGCGGCCAGCCCGACCGAAGTCTGGTATCTCCCCTTCGGCCACCGGCCGCCCTCGGGCGAGCTCGCCGTGCCCGGGGCGGTCCGGAACCTGCCGCCGATTTCCGACCTCGCCCTGGCACCGCTGGTCGCGTTGCTCGAGGATCCGGCGGTCCCGAAGGCCGGTCACAACATCAAGTTCGACTGGCAGGTCCTCCGCCAGGCGGGCGTCGAGCTGGCCGGCGTGGCCTACGACTCGATGCTCGCGAGCTTCGTCCTCGACCCCGGCCGCCGCTCGCACGCCATCGACACGCTTTGCCTCGAGCATTTCGGGCGCGCGGTGCCGTCGTACGCCGAGCTCGCCGGCAAGGGTAAGGCGCAGGTTCCGTTCGCCGAGGTGGCGGTGGGGTCCGCCGCGGGGTATTGCGGGGCGGGCAGCGGAACGGTGCTCGCGCTGCACGACTATCTCGAGTCGGCGTTGCGCGACAACGCGATCGAGCCGTTGCTCCGCGACGTCGAGCTGCCGCTCGTGGCGGTGCTGACCGACATGGAATGGGAGGGCATCTCGATCGACCCGGACGTGTTCGCCCGGCTGAGCGGGGAGCTCAGCGCCGACCTCCGTCGGCTCGAGGGCGAGATCGCGGTCGTCGCGGGGGAATCGGTCAACCTCAACTCGCCGCGTCAGCTCGCGACCATCCTGTTCGAGAAGCAGCAGCTTCCCGTGCTCAAGCGCACCAAGACCGGACCCAGCACCGACGCCGACGTGCTCGATCAGCTCGCCGCCATGGGCCACGAGCTCCCGCGCCTCATCCTCGAGTACCGCGAGCTGCAGAAGCTCAAGAGCACCTACGTGGACACGCTGCCCGCGCGGGTCAACCGGCACACCGGTCGCATCCACACTAGCTTCAACCAGACCGGCGCCGCCACCGGCCGTCTCAGCTCGTCCGATCCCAACCTGCAGAACATTCCCATCCGCACGCCCCGAGGCGAGGAGATCCGCCGCGGCTTCATCCCGCGCGCGGGCTGGCAATTCCTCGTGGCCGACTACTCGCAGATCGAGCTGCGGCTCATGGCGCATCTGTCGGGTGACCCCGGGTTCATCGAGGCCTTCCACCAGGGCGGCGACATCCACCGGCAGACGGCGGCACTGATCTTCAACGTCCCAGCCGACCGTGTGACCCCCGATATGCGCGCCCGTGCCAAGACGATCAATTTCGCCACGATCTACGGGCAGGGCCCGTTCGCGCTGAGCCGGCAGCTCGGTATCTCGCAGGACGATGCGAAGACGTTCATCGCGCGCTACTTCGAGCGTTTTGCCGGGGTGCGGGCGTTTCTCGACCGGCAGGTGCAGCTCGCGCGCGAGCAGGGATACGTCGAGACCCTCTTCAAGCGCCGGCGATACATTCCGGAGATTCAGGACCGCAACTTCAACATGCGCGCCTACGGCGAGCGCAACGCGCAGAACTCGCCCCTGCAGGGCTCGGCGGCCGACCTGATCAAGCTCGCCATGATCCGGATCCACGCGGCACTCGCCGAGCGGAAGCTCCGGAGCCGGATGCTCCTCCAGGTGCACGACGAGCTGGTCTTCGAGGCCCCGCCCGACGAGCTCGAGCCGCTGGGGCGGCTGGTCCGCGATCACATGGAGCACGTCGTCGAGCTGCGGGTGCCCCTGGTGGTGGACATCGGCGTCGGCTCCACCTGGCTGGACGCCAAGCGGTGACCGGCGTCGCGCGGTTCGTCTGCAGCGATCCCGACGCGGGCGACTTCGAGTTCGCCGACGTCGAGGCCGTGCTCGACGCACTCGAGGCCGCGCTGGTACAGCCCGCGACCCCGCTCTTCGACGCCGTCCGGCAGAGCTGGCAGCCGGTCGGACTGCATCCCGAGATCCGCCTCGCCTGGGAGGACCGGCTGCGCTACCGGCCGCCCTCGGCAACCGGGCTCACGCTGCCGGAGCTGCCCTCCGTGACCGCGCTGGTGCGGAGCCTGCCCGATGACGGCGACGAGGGGCAGCGGCGGCGGGAGGCGTTCGCGCGGATGCGGGCGCCCGCGCCGGTGGAGGTTCGGAGCTTTCCGGAGGAGAGCGGCGCGCCGCGGTTCGCCGCGCTTGGGGTGGTGTGGGCGCTGGTGCTGCTCGCAGTAGCGGGGTGGGTAGTCTTCATGTTCGCGGCGCGCCTGACCGAGTTCGCGGCGGCGGCGGTGGGGTTCCGGTCCGCGAGATAGCGGCTGTCATCCCGGGCACGGCTGGGGATCTTGCTGGCCCGCGCTACCCCCGCAGCTCCGGCATCTCCTCCGACGGCCGGTGCTTGGGACGGATGCGCTTGACCCCCGGCCACCAGTTCCACCGGCCCATCGCCTGCATGAACGCGGGTACCAGCACCATCCGGATCACCGTCGCGTCGAGCAGCACCGCGACGGCCAGCCCGAAGCCCATCAGCTGCATCGCCAGCACGCGCGCGAAGGCGAAGATCCCGAACACGACGATCATGATGAGCGCCGCAGACGTGATCACCGACGCCGTGGCGCTCAGACCCTCCATCGTGGCCTCCGTGTTCCGGCCGCTCCGGTCGAACGCCTCCTTGATCCGGCTCAGCAGAAATACCTCGTAGTCCATGCTGAGGCCGAAGACCACGGCGAACACCAGCACCGGGATGGCCACGAAGATCGCCGACGTCGGCCCGTCGAGGCCGAAGACCGAGGAGCCCACCCCGAACTGAAACACCAGGACGATCAGGCCGAACGTGGCGCTCACCGACAGCGTATTCATGATGATCGCCTTGATTGGGACGAGCACCGACTTGAACGCGATCGCCAGCATCAACCCTGTGGCGCCGAGGATCAGGACGACGAGTAGCGGGAACCGCTCGATCAGGTCGTCCTGGAAGTCGAGCGCCGAGGCCGAGTAGCCGCCGACGGTGATCGCCATGCCCCGGGTGCCGCGGAGCTCCGAGCGCGCGAGCTGCCGCGCCCGCGTCACCACGCCGGTGGCCGTCGTGAGCGAGGTCGTATCGGCCAGGATGACGTCAAGCAGCGCGAGCCGCTGGTCGGTGCTCAGGTAGGCGTCCAGGAAGTCGGGATACCTGGCGCGGGCGGCGGGCAGGTCGCTGTAGAGCACCGAGTAGCCGAGCAGGCTGCCATTCGCCTGCACGTCGACCAGGCTCCGCACCTCGCGAACCCGGGGGTCGGCCCGGAGCGAGTCGCTCAGCGTCATGAGCCCGCGGATCGAGGCCGCGTCGACCGCGCTCCTGCCCGCCGGGACCTGCACGAGGACGCGCACCGGCTGGATGAACCCGGCAACGCCCATCGCCGAGAGCGCCTCGAGCCCGTCGCCCGCCTCGGTGCCACTCGGCCACCAGTGCCGCGACGGCAGCCCGATCTTGATGAAGAACACCGGCAGGGTCAGGAGGGCGATGATGGCGCCGCCGTACGCCAACGCCCGGATCGGATGGCGGCTCAGCGTCCGGGCCCACTTTTCCCAGACCTGCGGCGCGTGATACCACGTGAGCCGGCGCGCCAGCCAGCGCGGACGGTCGATCTCGCGCCCGAGCACGGCCAGCAGGGCGGGGAGCAGCGTGATCGAAAGCAGCACCGCCACCGCCACCACGATGAGCCCGCCGATCCCGACGCTGCGGGTCTCGATCAGCGGGGTCAGCAGCAGCGCGCCGAAGCCCACGACCACGGTGAGCCCCGACGTGATGACCGCGCGCCCGGCCGTCGCCAGCGTGGTGGCCGCGGCCTCGCGCCGCGGGGTGCCGCGAGACAGCTCCTCACGAAACCGGGTCACCACCAGCAGCGAGTAGTCGATGCCCACCCCGAGCCCGATCATCGTGGTCATGTTGAGCACGAAGACCGACATCGGCGTGTAGTGCGCGATGACGCCGATGATGGCGAGCGACACGGTGATCGCCAGCACGCCCACGATCAGCGGCAGCACCGCCGCCACGAGCGCACCGAAGGCGAGCACGAGGATGACGAGCGTCAATGGCAGGAGCCGTTTCTCACCCTCGGCGCTGTCGCGCGTGACCACCGTCCGGACATCGAGGTCGAGGGGGGCGCGGCCGGTCACTCGCGCGCGATAGCGGTCGCCGCCGGGGATCCGCGCGATCGTCTCCCGCACGACCGCCCGCACCGGCAGCACGAGTGCGCCCGCGCTGTCGCCGCGCGTCGCCTCCAGTGCCACGATCAGGAACGTCGAGCGGCGATCGCGGCTCAGGAAGGTGGTGTCGCCCGTCGAGGGAAACGAGACCAGGCCGCGCACGAACGGCTGGCGGTCCAGGGTGGCCAGCAGCGTGTCGAGGGCGGCGCGCGGCGCGGCCTCATCGAATGGGGCGGGCGATTCGAGCGACACGGCGAAGAATTCGCCGATCGGCCGGCTGAACCGGTGGGTGAGCAGGTCCTCCGTCCGGGACGCTTCCGTTTCCCGCTGGCTCCCGCCCCGGATGTTGAGGAGCGACGGCGTGGCGGGTGCCCGGACCGCCGCTACCGCGCCGATGACGGTCCACACGGCCAGCACCACCCAGCGCCAGCGCACCATCGCCCTGGCGAATCGGTCCATCAGGGTGGAGGCAGCGGGGGTCATCCTGAGCGGAGCGAAGGAGCCAAGTCCGAACGCATGCCTCCTCCGCCGCCCCTAAAGTGCCCCTGGCAACCACGATGCATTCGCGATCCGGCCCCGTTCGAAGGTGGCAACATGTTAGACGGCCCAAGGTTCCAACGCCAGCCGGACAGCCCGCTAGCGGCCGGAGCCGAGAGGCCTGCATATTGTGATCATGCGCCGCCACCTCCTCCCCCTGGCTACCCTCGGTCTCCTCCTCCTCGTTCTCGCCGACCGGGCCGCCGAGGCCGTCCGGCGCCCTCGGGCCTCGGCCGAGCCGGTGGCCAGCGAGTCCCGGAGCGCCACCCCGGACATCGGCCGGCGCTCGGCCAGGGCCGGTGCGGCGA
>JACCSZ010000350.1 GCA_013812695.1 Gemmatimonadales bacterium
GTCCAACTCGCCGGTCGGAACGCGCCGTTCCGGGTGCACTGGACGAGAGGACGGACTCATGCCGCGGACGCCTCGGGCAGGCCGGCGCACTCGCGGATCAGCTCGATCAGCGCACTCGCGGTGGCGACAGGAATCTCGATGGCATGCCGCGGCCGGAAGGCGCCGGGCTCGCCGACAAACACCGTCAGTCGGAGCCGAGCCGGTGCGCTCATGCGGGACGCCGGGTGGGGACCGGGATGATCTTCACCCCGTCGTATCGCCAGAACCACGCGTGACCGTCCCACGCAGCGAGGTAGCAGCTGCACCGGTGCCCGCCCGGGACCTGGGTCACTTTCTGGACGCGGGGACGGGTACCCGTCACGATTGCGCCATCCCAGGGGCCCCCGAGGCACTCGGCGGTCAGTTGACAGCTCATGCGGGGCTCCAGACTGTGAACTCGCCCAGCGCGCGGATCTGCGCGCCATCACGCGGAACCCGGCGATCGGCATGGATCGGGCGGGGAGAAGGGCTCATGCGACTTCCATCACCAGAGGCGGCTTCTCACAATGTCCGCAGTGCCAGATCCCGGCGTCGTCCTTCCACGGCTTCGGGGGCATGTACCCACCCACCGTGTGCTCGCACTCGCGCCAGGTCTGAACCTCGTCCCCGACGAGGGCACCGACCTGCCCTGACTCGGCCCCCCTATTACTATAGGGGCCAGTCAGGTCGCCCTGACTAGAACCCTGACTAACCCCTGACTGCCGCTGACTCAAAGGACTTACGTCACCCGACGCACCCCTGACTAAACCCCTGACTGACGGGTCTCCTGGTTCACCATTAGTCAGGGTCATTGGGACAACGTGGAAGGACCGCCTGGATCCCTCCCCGCGGTCCTCGACAACCCGGGTCCGGAGCAACTCGTGGAGCGCGGTCGTGACGTCCTTGGTGGCCCCACCGACCGCTTCGCGCAGCTTGGTGGATCCGATCCCGGGCTGGGCCGCGATCGCGCGGTAGACGCGGGTTTGCAGCGGCAACTCCCCGCCTTCGAGCTCGTACCGCTGGCCGTCGAAGCGGAGCCGGAAATCCGCGACGGGCACCCGCCCCATGGCTTTCACCTTGCGCACCGTGCCGTCGTCGCCCTCGCGGATCATGGTGAGGATGACGTCCACCCCCGCGCCGAGCGCCCGGCTGTCGGCGTAGCGATCGCCGGCGCGGGTCGTGTGGTGCAAGAGGACCCCCGCGCACCCGGTCTGCTCGAGCGCGCCGCGGAGGGCCTTGAGGAGCGGGGTCCACTGGGCGGCGGAGTTGAAGTCGTCGACCAACCCGGTCGCGAACTCCGCCGCGGTGTCGATGATGACCAAGCCGATCTCGCGGTCCTTGAGGAGATCGATCAGCTCGGCCATCCCAGGACGCTCCCGGACGATGAACACCCTCATACGCGCGCCATAGCCGTGCAGCCGCCGCACCAAGTCCG
This sequence comes from Gemmatimonadales bacterium, assembly GCA_013812695.1. Taxonomy (GTDB): domain Bacteria; phylum Gemmatimonadota; class Gemmatimonadetes; order Gemmatimonadales; family GWC2-71-9; genus CAVVWJ01. Next base: position 1,454 of record JACCSZ010000350.1, read on the forward strand.
CCAGCGGCTCGTCAAGCGCGACGTAGAGAACGTTGACTGCGGGCGCGCGCTGGTCCAAAAAGTCGAGGCCCCGGGAGATCGCCGCGACGGCCTGCCCGATCACGGTAGACTTGCCGACCTTCTCGGCGCCGGCCAGCATAGTTAACCGGCCCTGCCAGGCGAAGTACGGCACAACGACAGGCGGGGGCCGGAGCAGCTCGGGATGCTCGAGCAGGTCGGCAAGCGCGAGGACTTCGACGTGCGCGTCATCTACGCCCACCGCCCGCTCCGTGCCGCTGTCGGCCAGCCGCCTCGCATCGGTCGGCTGGGCACAATGAGGTGTGGGGCGACCGGCGGGGGATCGTGCTCGCCACCCACGGTGGACCACAACTCACGCGCGCGACGGAGCTCCTGCTCCGCAGTGGCGTGGAAGCCGTCGGCGTGACACTGGAGGGCCGATGCTTCCCAGCACGCGGCGCGGTAGATCGCGTCGAGACGCCACGTCGCCGGTACGTCCGCGCGTTGCCCGCCGACGCCGGCCCGGAGGTCGGCGCGCCACCGCCCGAGCGCTCCTAGTATGGGAACCTCCGCGGCGCGGACGTTACTCATTGCGAGGGCCGGAGTGTGTGGCCCGGTCGTCGTCTGGCATATCAGGTGGGCTCTTCACGCTTCGCGCCTCCGCAGCATCGCCGCAGCCTCGAGTGCTTCGAGGGCAGCGCGCAGCTCAGGGAGTAGCTCGACGCCGATGGCGATCCCTTTCCGGCTCGGGCGGAAGGACCCGTCTGCGGCTTGGTAGTAGACGCGAATATCGGCCAAGAGATGGCCGCGAAACTCGGAGAGAGCCGCGCGTACCTGCTCGGTGCAGTTTTTGCGAAACACGTACAACGGAGTGGGGCCCTCGGCCGATGCCGAGGCTGGCGCCTCGGTAGGATCTGTCGTAGTGTTCATGCACGCGTTCCCCAGGTTGTATGCACGCCGCCCCTGCCCAGGGCGGCGTTGCTTTGTTATCTCAAGCGACTGGATGAGGCTTCGCCAGCACGTCCGTGATCCGCCTCGGGCCCACCACCCGGCTCGCCCCCGATCCGCAGCAGCGCCTGGACGACGTCGCGCATACCGGGTGGCGCGCGCCCCCAACCC
>JACCSZ010000357.1 GCA_013812695.1 Gemmatimonadales bacterium
CGGCTGATCGCGCTCGATAGCGAATGGTGGCTGCACAATGACGTGAAGCCGTTCGGCCTCGGATCGCCGTGCGCTACCCGCACCACCGAGCAGGTGACGGACTCCTTGCTCGGCGCGCTCAGGGACAAGGGCGGGAGGCACGCGGTCGTAGTCAACCATCATCCGCTCCGATCGGGGGGCGAGCACGGCGGAGCGTTCACGGTCAGCGACCACATCTTTCCGCTGCGCAACCTGGAGTCGTGGCTGTGGGTGCCGCTGCCGATCATCGGCTCGTTCTATCCGTTGGCGCGGCGGAGCGGGTTCTCCAACCAGGATATCAGCGGGCGGAAGTACCAGATCATGCGCCGGGAGCTGGAAAAGGTGTTCGCGCTGCATGCGCCGTTGGCCATCGCTTCGGGTCACGACCACGACCTGCAGGTGATCCGTGGCGGCGACCGCGATATCACCCACGCCGCCTATCAGCTCGTAAGCGGCGCCGGCATCCTCGGCCATGCGGGGCTGGTGCGGAAGATCGAGGGATCGCTGTTCGAGCGCGAGGCGGCGGGGTTCATGCGCCTCGATTTCACCCGGAGCGGGCGGGTGCGACTATCGGTCACGACGGTGGTGTCGGCAGGCGGGCGGCCGGGGCGGAAGAGCGCGGAAGTGTTTTCGCTGTGGCTGGAAGGCGCGGACCGCCCGTAGGGCAGCACGGTGTAGGCGCCCACGGCGCGCGGGACTCAGCGGACGGCCAGGACCTGGCGGCTGCCCGTCCTGCGGATGGAATCGGGCGGGGCCACGTGGTTCTCCCACCATGCCCGCGCGTCCAGGGCGCTCCACCCGTCGGCGCTCGGCAGCCGATCGAGCTCCGCCAGCAGCTCGTCTGCGCTGGCGAATCGGTCGGCGGGGTCTTTCTCCAGGCAGCGCATGATCAGCCGCTCCAGATCGGCGGGAACCGGGCGGCCGCTCCGGATGCTGGGCGGTACCGGCACGGCCTGGATATGCTGGATGAGCATCTTGAGCGGGCTTTCCGCGGCGAACACCATCTCTCCCGTCAGCAGCCAGTACGCGACGCACCCGAGCGCGTAGAGATCGGCGCGCCGGTCGACCGGATCGCCGCTCGCCATCTCGGGCGCCATGTACGCCGGGGTGCCGGTGGTCAGCTCGGCGGTGCCTTTCATGGTGTCGAGCAGCGATTCGTCCTGGTCGTACTTGACGAGGCCGAAGTCGAGCAGCTTGACGAAGTCGAATTCGCGGCCCAGGCGGCACAGGTAGATGTTGGCCGGCTTCACGTCTCGATGGATGATTCCGCACTCGTGCGCTTCGCCCAGCGAGTCGCAGGCCTGCCGGAGCAGATGGACCACGCGCTCGGGGGGCAGCGGGCCATGCTGGCGCACCAGCGTCTCGAGGTCCAGACCGTCGAGCAGCTCCATCACGAAGTAGAACGTCCCGGCCCGGGTCTCGCCGAAATCATACAGCCGGATGGTGTGCGGCGATTGCAGGCAGGACGCCGCTTCCGCCTCGCGCCGGAAGCGCTGGATCACCGCGGCGCTCTCGCTGGCGGTGTTGGCTCCCAGGATCTCGGGCTTGATCAGCTTGATGGCCGCCGGCCGCGCCAGCATCCGATGGGTCGCGTGCCACACCTCGCCCATGCCGCCCCGACCGATGAGGTGCACGAGCCGGTAGCTGCCCAGCTCTCGCGCCCGCTGCACGTGCCGGCCGATGCGCAGCATGATCTTGGACGGGATCACGGCAATGATCGCGCACACATAGTTGGGCAGGTAGTTCCACATCAACAGGTCGAACCCGGGGATCTCGAGCCCCCGCCAGTGCGCCACCAGGATCCCGAACGGATCCATCGAGGCCGCGATCAGCGACGCGATCAGCGTTTTCCTGGGCGTATTGGGGACGATCATCGGGAACAGCAGGATCAACACGCACAACCAGGAGAGCCGGCCGGCCAGGAGCCGGTGCGGCTCCGTCTGGTTGACGATTCCGATACCGAGCGCGAGCACCACCTGGTAGACCAGGGCGAGGTCGAGCGCGAGCCGAGGCCGGCAGGTGAGCCGCCGGGTGTACCACCAGAGCCACGCCGACACGGCGATGCTGATCACGGCGACGATGTCCGCGGTTCTTCCCCACGGGATCAGGTCCTCCATCTCCATGTCGATCAACGGCGCCACGACGTCGTTCATCAGGATGCCGATGGTGTACAGGCCCGCCCACACGAGCGCCACCGTGCCGAGCCGCTGGGTGGCCTCGCGGAGCAGGTCCTCCGGGAGCTCCTCGCTGGCGGCGCCCCCGGACCGCGTGGTCGGAGTGGTTGCGAGTTGGGTCTCGAGCAGCTGAGCGTCGCTCATCGAGGATGGTCCTGGTGTGGCGCAAATGCCATGTTCATCGCAATTTAGTGTTCAAACGCTAACACAATGCGGAGGCCCGTCAATGCGCGCTCGCGACCCGGCCACGCCCTCAGGGGTGGAGTGCTTTTGATGAGTCCCAGCCGGATGTCCGGAACGCTGACCCGGGTCGCGGAAAGCCCGATCGCCCGCGTCGTCGCGTACTACGTGCTGCTGTTCGGGGCCACGGCGCTGCTGGTGGACCTGGTGCCGGGCGCGGGCGCGCTGGTGGACGGAGGTCTGCAGGACAGCCCGGTGGACATCTCGGCCGGGATCCGGGGCGCGCTGGAGGAGGGCCAGGTGCCCCTCTTCGAGCAGCGCACCGGCATGCCTGTCAGCGAGGTCTTCGCGATGACGGCGGCTTTTGCGTTGATGCTGCCCGTCACCTGGATCTACATCATGACCCGCCGGCGGAAAGGGTTCCAGCAGTCGCTCGTGCAGACACTCGTCATCCTGCCGATCGTGGTGGCCGGGGTGGTCTTCATGGTGAAGAACAGCCTGGCGCTCGCCTTCAGCCTGGGCGGCATCGTAGCGGCGGTCAGCTTCCGCAACACGCTCCGGGACAGCAAGGACGCGGTCTACATCTTTCTCGCCACCGGCGTGGGACTGGCGGCCGGGATCCAGTCGGTATCGTTCGCCGCGGCGCTCTCCATCACCTTCAACGTGGTGATCCTCCTGCTCTGGTGGACCGATTTCGGCCGCCAGCCGGCCGACCTCCAGGGGCCGATCGCGCAGCGCCGCCTGGACCGGGCGCTCGCGCTGTCGAATCGGACCAGCGCATTCGTCTCGCTGGTCGACGACCAGATCCTGAAGTCGCTCACCCCGGATCAGCTCGACGCGCTCTCCGAGCGCACCCGGCGCCGGCGCGCCCGCACGCCGGTGGCCACCGATGGCCTCAAGAAACCCGTGGAGTACCGCCAGCTCGAGCTCAAGATCCAGGGCGACGCCGATACCGCGCGGAAGGCCGCCGAATCGGTGCTCGAAGGCGCCGTGAAGCGCTGGGAGTTCCTGCGCGCCGCTCCCGGCAACGGCGGGGGCACCCGCCTGCACTATCGCGTGCGTCTCAAGAAGAGCATTCCCGCCCAGAGCCTGGTGCAGAGTCTCCGGACCGAGGCCGCGCCGCATGTGACGGGGGTGGAGCTGCCCGACGGCGCCCGATGAGCGAGCTGCTGGCGAGGCTCAAGGACGTGCTCCGCGACCGCTACACGGTGGAGCGCGAGGCGGGGCGGGGAGGCATGGCCACCGTCTTTCTCGCGCGCGACCGGAAGCTCGGGCGCGAGGTCGCCATCAAGGTGCTGAGCCCGGGCCTGATGACGGCGGTGGCGAGCGAGCGGTTCCTGCGTGAGATCCGGATCACCGCCCAGCTCCAGCATCCCAACATCCTGCCGCTCCTCGACTCGGGGGAAGCCGGCGGCCTGCTCTATTCGGTCATGCCGTTCGTGGACGGAGAAAGCCTGCGGGAGCGCCTGCTGATCGAGCGGCTGCCGGTGGCGGAGGCGCTGGTGCTAGGGCGCGAGATCGCGGAAGCGCTCGACTATGCCCACCGCCGCGGGATCATTCACCGCGATGTGAAGCCCGAGAACATCCTGCTGTCGAACGGACATGCGATCGTGGCCGATTTCGGCATTGCGCGCGCCATCGGGCTAGCCAGTGGCAACTCGCTCACCGCGCGGGGCCTGCCCATCGGGACCGCGGCGTACATGAGCCCTGAGCAGGCCCAGGGCGACGGCGGTGGCGACCCGCGGAGCGACGTCTACAGCGCGGGCTGCGTACTCTACGAAATGCTCACCGGGAGGATGGCCTTCGGCGGCGTGAATCTCCGTGAGGTGCTGAGCAAGCAGGCGTCCGGTCAGCCCACGCCCATAACCGAGCTGCGGCCCGAAGTTCCGCCGGCAGTGGTGGGCATCGTGTCCCATGCGCTGGCCAAGCGCCCGGCCGACCGCTACGCCACCGCCGGCGATCTGGCCGACGACCTCCGTACCGCGCTAGGCGAGCCGGCCCGTCTGAGCACGTCCGTTTCAGGAACGGCGCACCCCGAGGGAATGCCGGCGCTGGCCAGCGCCGCCCCCGGCACCTGGTGGGGAGCGGCATTGCTCGCCGCGGCGGCGGCGGTCGTCCTCGCGCTCGGCGCCACGCGCGTGTACAGCGGACGCCAGGCCGCGATGGCGTCCGCGGCGGCCGTCGAGCCCGCGTCGGTCGCGGTTCTTCCCCTGGTGACGCGCGATACCTCCGCCGAAGCCAGCTATCTGAGCGAAGGCTTGAGCGAGGAGATCACCGGCCGCCTCGAGCAGGTGGCGGGACTCACCGTGATCTCTCCGGCTTCGGCCCTGATGCTTGGGGGCCGGGAGCATGGGGTGCGCCGGATCGCGGACACGCTCGGGGTGCGGCACGTGCTCGAAGGCACGCTCGAGCGCGCGGGGGTGCACGTCCTGGCTCGCGTGCAGCTCACCGATGCGCGGCGCGGCGCCGTGGTGTGGCAGCGGGCGTATCGGCTGGCGCCGGGCGAGCTGCTGCAGCTGCAGGATGTGATCGCGCGAGAGGTGGCCGGCGTGCTGCTGAGCGCCGCCCGGTCGACGTCGATGCCCGCGGCCCCCGTTCGCACCGCGCGCCCGGCCGCGTACGACGCGTATCTCAAAGGCGCCTATTGGCTGGCGCGGCGATCTCCCGAGGGGCTCCGCCTGGCGCTGACGGCCTTTCAGGAAGCGGTCGATCTCGACCCCGGTTACCCCCAGGCACTGGCTGGCCTGGCGTCGGCCCACACGTACGCCGTCATCTACGGCTATCGCAGCGACGCCGATCCGTACACCGAGCTGGTGCAGGCGCTGCGGCTGGCCGATCAGGCCGTCGAGCGCGACTCCCTGGCGGCCGAAGCGTATCGCGCCCGCGCCGACGCGAGATCCATCGCCTTCGCTGCCGAGGACTCGGTCCGTGCCGACCTGCTTCGCGCGCGGCGCCTGAAGCCCAATTCGGCCGACATCCGGATGGCGTATGCCTGGGCCCTGTTCCGGGCTGGGCGGTCCGATTCGGCCCTGGTCCAGGCCCGGCGCGCGCTCGCGCTCGATCCGCTCGCGCCCGGCGTCCGGCACTCGCTGGTCGCGCTCGCGATCGGCGCGCGCCGCTATGACGTCGCCCTTCGCGAAGTCCGCCCGGGCGCGCCGGACGCCGCCATCGATCCGGTATCGACCGTGCTCGAGGCGTACGCGCAACTCCTGTCCGGTCAGGCGGCGCGGTGCGCCGAACGCGACCTGGGACCGTGGGTCGCGCTTCGGGCGATGTGCCTCCACCAGGTCGGCAAGGTTGCGGCCGGCGCCGCGCTCGCCGATTCGCTCGCGGGCGAACTCGAGGCCGAGCACTACACGTTCTTGCACCAGTACGCCGATCTTGCGGCGTACCATGCGTGGCGCGGCGATGCGGGGGAGGCGGTGCGTTGGCTGGAGCGCGCCGTCGCCCACTCGCCGATGCTGCATCGCTGGCAGCTCGAATCCGGCCTGTTCGACAAGGTCCGGAGCCGGCCGGACTTCCGGGCAGGGCTCGAGCGCGCGCGCGCCCAGGCCCGGGACCGGCTCCGCGCCCGGCACGCGGCCATCGGAGGCTGACGGCCGTGCCGTCTCCCGCCGAGTTCAGATGCGACGTCCCCACGCCGGGCCTGCTGGACGCGCTCAGGGCCGAGCCGCTGCCGCTCGGACTCGTGGCGCGCGGCACCACCCGGCGGCAATACCGCGACGTCTACGTGGATACCGGCGACCACGCGCTGGCGGCCCGCGGCATCGCCTGCCGGGTGCGGTACGGCGCGGACGACCGGCGGACGCTCACGCTCGGCCTCGCCGAGGCCGGGCTCCCGGTGTCCGGTCCGCGCGAGCTGTTCGAGGCCGACGTCGGCGCGGTGGATCTCGCGGGCATTCTGAGCGGACCTTCGGGCCCCGCGCGTCGCCTGCGTGGCCTGGTGGATCCCGCTCGGCTCGAGCCGCGTTTCGAGCTGGAGATCGATCGCGTCGTCCGATCGGCCTCGCGGCCCTGGCGCCTGCCCGGGTGGTTCACCTTCCTCTATGACCGGGTCACGGTGCGGAACGGAAGCCTGACGCGCGAATTTCAGGAGCTCAAGGTGCGGCGGGTGGCTCGCGGCCGGCCGCGCCTCGAGGAGATTTCGCGCGCGCTGGAGACGGCGCATGGACTCCGCCCCGTGCTTTGGACCAAGATGGTTCGTGCGCGCACCCTGCTGCGGCAGCTCGGTCGCGAGAGTCTGATCCGCAACCTGGACTCGGGCCGTGCGGTGGCCGTGATCGCCCTCGAGGAAGGGCGAGTGGCAATGCTGCGGGAGGAAGACGCGCTCCAGCTTCCCGTCACCGCGGGAGCCGGTGAGCCCGCCGCTCGGCACGGCCTGACGGAATGGTTCGGAAGCAGGGTGGCCGACCTGGTGCTGCTCGGGCGTACCGCGCCCGGCATCGAGCAACCGAGCCTCGAGGTGTGGCTCGCGCGAAAGCTGCGCCGCGGGCTTGAAACCGACGCCGGTCGGCGCGTCGAGTGGGTCGCGCTCGGCGAGGTTGCGCGTGGGGTACGCACCAGCGAACTCCGTGACCCGGGCACCCTCGCCGCGTTCGGCGTGGCCGCGCGCTCGACCCTCGTGCCGGAGTGGAGGCTGGCGGACGGGGGTCGGGGTGCTCCCCCCGAGCCGGTGTCCGAGCCTGCCGAAGCCGAGAGCCTGGAGTTCCTCGATTCGTCGCGGAGCCTGCTCGAGTTCAACGCACGGGTGCTGGCGGCGGCCGAGGACGCGCGGACGCCGCTGCTCGAGCGCTTCCGTTACCTGTCGATCCTGAGCGCCAACCTCGACGAGTTCTACATGGCGCTCGGCCCGGAGTCCGCCGGCGCCCGTGTGGACGAGCTGCTCGCTCGTCAACAGCGGTGCATCGTCGACTGCCTTGGGCGGCTCGCCGAGCACGGGCATCGGATTCTCCCGTGGGCGAGCATCGGGCCGGAGGATCGCGATGCGCTCCGCGCGCGTTTCCGGCGCGAATTCTTCCCGAGCCTGACGCCGCGAGCCATCACCTTGAGCCCGGGCCACCCGTTCCCGAGCATTCCCGCGCTCACGCTCTCGCTGGCCGTCGCGCTGCAGGGTGACCAGACCGGACCGCTGCACTTCGCCTACGTGCGCCTGCCGCCGACGCTGCCCCGCTTCATTCCGCTGACTGACGGGCGGGACCTGGTGCCGGTCGAGGAAATCGTCGCCGCCAACCTCGGCCTGCTCTACCCCGACCGACGCGTGCAGGAGGCGGCACTCTTTCGCGTGACGCGGAAGGGCGATCTCGAGCTGGAGGACGCCGCGGCGGGCGATCTCCTCCAGGCGGTGGAGGAGGAGCTCGACCAGCGGGCCGTCAACCCGATCGTGCGGCTCGAGGTGCAGCAGAGTGCCTCGCCGGTGCTGCGCGACATGCTCGCGCAGGAGCTGCGCTTCGAGGCCGGGCGCGGCGCGTCGTCCTTGGGCGACCTGGTGATCCACGACGTTCCGGGCCTGATGGCCGCGGGCGACCTCCGGCAGCTCGCGAACTTGCCGGTGCCGGGCGGCTCGTTTCCAGTATTCACTTCCCGCGCCGCGCTCGACGCCGGCCGGCCGATCTGGACCCAGATCCGCGAGCACGACCGCCTCGTGCATCATCCCTACGACGATTTCTCGAACTCCGTGCTCCGGCTGCTCGAGGAGGCGGCCGAGGATCCGGAGGTCGTGGCCGTGAAGCTCACCCTGTACCGGACCGGCGAGGCGTCGCCGGTGGTGCGGGCCCTCGTGCGCGCGGCGGCGGCGGGCAAGGAGGTCGCGGTGTTCGTGGAGCTCAAGGCCAGCTACGACGAAGCCCGGAACATCGCGTGGGTGAAGCAGCTCGAGCGGGCCGGCGCCCAAGTCGTCTACGGACTCGTCGGTCTCAAGAACCACGCGAAGGTGGCGCTCGTGGTACGGCGGGAGCAGGGAGAGCTGCGGCGGTACGCCCACATCGGCACGGGGAACTACAACGCCGCCACCGCGCGCGCCTACACCGACCTGGGCCTGCTCACCGCCGACCCCGCGATCGGCGATGACCTGGGCGACCTCTTCAACCAGCTTACCGGGACGTCCGGAGCGCCCGGGGCCAAGCTCCGCCGGCTGCTCGTGGCGCCCGAGCACCTGCTGCCCGGCTTGCTCGAACGCATCGGCCGCGAGGCCGACCATGCCCGCGCGGGCCGCGCCGGCCTCATCCGCGCCAAGCTCAACGGGCTGGACGATCCGGAGCTCATCCGCGCGCTCTACGCCGCCTCGCGGGCCGGGGTCGAGGTCCGGCTGGTGGTGCGCGGCCTCTGTACGCTCAAGCCCGGCGTCGAGGGGATGTCGGATCGGATTCGCGTGCGCGGGGTGATCGGCCGGTTTCTCGAGCACGCGCGCATCTACCACTTCGCCGATGGCGGTACGGACGAGTACCTGATCGGATCCGCCGATTGGCGCTCGCGCAATCTGCGGCGTCGCGTCGAGGTGGTGGCGCCGGTGCTCGACCCCGCGTGCCGTCAACGGCTCGATCGCATCCTCACCCGGGAGTTCGACGACCGCTCGGCCTGGGAGCTCGCGGCCGACGGGAGCTACCGCCAGCTTGGAAGCCTGGCGGTCGGCGATCCCTCGACATCGCAGACGCAGGCGATCTCGGAGCTTCAGCAGCGACAGGAGGTCGTATGGACCGCGTGATCCGTGGGTCTGGCCGATGGATGGTGGCGGTCGCCGTCGCGCTCGTTGCGCGCCCGCTCGTGGGACAGACGCCACCGTCCGACCCCGCAACGCGGGGAGCTCGGGACACGGTGGTGACTCCCGGCGCCAGATACCGAGCCGGCGGCCTGCACACGTTCCTGTTCGGCCGGCACTACCGCGACCTCTGGGCGACGCCGATCCGCGTCGAGCGGCTCGATCTCGGCGACTTCGCGGGCGGCCTGCGTCCGACCCAGCGCGGCGGCGGCAAGCAGACCAGATCGCTGCGCTTTGCCGGGGCCGACGGACGCGAATATCAGTTCCGCTCGCTGGACAAGGATCCATCGCCGCTCGTGCCGGCGCCGCTGCGCCGCACGCTCGCTGGGCGCGTCATCCAGGATCAGATCAGCGCGGGGCATCCCGGGGCGCCGCTCGTGGTGAGCCCGATTCTTCGCGCCGCGGGCGTGCTCCACGCGGAGCCACGCCTCGTGCTCATGCCGGACTCGCCCGCGCTGGGCGAGTTCCGCACCGACTTCGCGGGCATGCTGGGCACGATCGAGGAGCGCCCGACCGACGAAGGCCCTGGCTTCGCCGGCGCGTCGAAGATCGTCGGCACCGACAAGCTCTTCGAGCGTCTCGAAGAACATCAGGATGAGCGCGTCGACGCGCGGGCGTACCTCGGGGCGCGGCTGGTCGACCTGCTGCTGGGCGACTGGGACCGGCATCAGGACCAGTGGCGCTGGGCCCGGCTCGGCGACGCCGACGCGAGCCCGTGGACACCCATCCCGCGGGACCGCGACCAGGCCTTCGCCAGATTCGACGGTCTCCTGCTCAGCCTGGCTCGGGTGTCCACGCCGCAACTGGTCGAATTCTCGTCCAGCTATCCGAACATGAACGGTCTCACCTGGAACGGCAGGGTGGTGGACCGGCGGCTCCTCGGCGCGCTCGAGTGGCCGGTGTGGGACTCGGTCACGACCGAGCTCCAGGGCCGGCTCACCGACCCGGTGATCGACGCCGCCGTACAGCGGCTGCCGGCCGAGTTTCGCGAGCGCAACGCCGAGTGGCTTTCGGTGGCGCTCAAACGCCGGCGCGACGACTGGCCCGCCGCGGCGCGCAGCTTTTACCGGCTCCTCGCCTCGGAAGTCGAGGTGCACGGGAGCGACCAGACCGAACGGGTCCAGGTCGTGCACTCGGCCGATCGGGTGCTGGACGTCTCCATCTATCCCGCCGCGGGCCAAGCGGCCGCGCCCCGTTTTCACCGGCGCTTCGACCGCGACGACACCCGGGAGGTGCGGCTGTACCTGCAAGGCGGCAACGATACGGTCCGCATCCATGGCCCCGGGTCGGGCGCGCCGCTCCTTCGCGTCATCGGAGGCGGGGGCAACGACGTGGTCATCGATTCCTCGCGCGCCGGGCGCAGCCGATTCTACGATGCGCGCGGGACGAACACGACCGACGGGCTCCGTCGCGCCCCGCTCGACCGGCGACCGTACCCGGACTTCCGCCTCACCGATTCTACGCCGTATCCCGAGCGCGATTGGGGCGGCGCGTGGCGCTTCCGGCCATGGGTCAGCTCGGCACCCGACGTCGGGTTGTTCGTCGGCGGCGGGATGGTGCGCGTGAACCACGGCTTCCGCGCGCAGCCATACCGATCGAAGCTGATCTTCCGGGGCGGGTATGCGACCGGCGCGCGGAGGTTCCGGGGCGAGTTCCTGGGCGAGCTCCGGCGGGTCAACTCGCAGGTGCAGATGTCGCTGCTGGCCCGGGCCTCGGGCATCGAGGTGGTCGGTTTCTTCGGGTTCGGCAACGAGTCGCCCCGGACCGGCGACGACGCCTTCTACCGCGTGCCCCAGGTGCAATTCGTCGTCGCCCCGGCGGTGACCTGGCCGCTCGGAAGGCGCGGGTCACTCTCCGCGGGGCCAACGGTCAAGTACGCCGACACCGATCTCGATCCCGGGCGCTTCATCACACAACTTCAGCCGTACGGCTCGGGCTCGTTCGGCCAGGTCGGCGCGGTGGCCGGCATGGAGTGGGACGCCCGGGACGGCGTCGTGGCGACGCGCGGGGTCCATCTCCTGGCCGGTGGCAGCATCTATCCCGCGCTCTGGGATGTCGAAGAGATCTTTGGCGAGCTCCACGCCGAGGCGGCGACCTATCTCACGCCGAGGACCTCGTTCGGGCCCACCCTGGCGCTTCGCGCCGGCGGCAAGAAAGTGTGGGGCGCCTTCCCGTTCTTCGAGTCCGCGTTCATCGGCGGGTCGGCCACGGTGCGCGGCCTTCGCGAGCAGCGCTACGCCGGTGATGCCGCGCTCTACGGCAATGCCGAACTCCGGGTCCGGCTCGGCAGCTTCTTCGCGGTGTTGCCCGGCGACTACGGCATCTTCGGCATCGCGGACGCCGGACGCGTGTACCTGGAGGGCGAATCGTCCGATACCTGGCACACCGGGGTGGGCGGCGGCGTGTGGTTCGCGTTCCTCGAACGCGCCAACACCGTCACCGTGGCCGTGGTCGGCGGCGATGACCGCGCGGCCCTGTACTTCCGGGCCGGCTTCGCATACTGATCCCGAGGGTCGGCGCCGGAGTGCGCGGGTCGCGTGCAATTGGCTGCTCCGTCGTTGCGCGAAGGGAAATGCGGCACCACCTTTCACTCGCCCCCCTTAGTCCCAGGTGCGATCGTGTCTTCCAGGAGGCGCCCCTTTTCCGGAACGGGGTCCGGCCCTCGTTCCGCTTGTCGCGCCCGGGTGCGAGCGTCTGAACGGGGGCGGCGCGCGTGGACCCGCTGAGCCCGTCTCCGCCCGCCCGGCGCATCGGCACGCCCGAGCGCTATGTCGTGGCGGTGCTGGCGGCGGCCGGGGCCGTGCTGCTGCACACCCAAATGCACCGGCGGTTCGGCGCCTCGATCGACCCGATTTTTCTGCTCGTCGTGGCGTTCAGCACCTGGTACGGCGGCTTCGGCCCGGGCGTGACGACGCTGATCCTTCTGGGGTTGGGCGCGCTCCTCACGACAGCGGCCACGGCCGGCGCGGTCGCCGTCACCCCCGGTGCCGATGCCATCGCGCTCACGGTGTACGGTGTCACCGGACTCGTGGTGAGCGGACTCATCGCCTCGCTGTTGGGGGCGCAGCGCCGTGCCGAGCGGGCGGCTGCGCGGACGACCCGCCTCCAGGCGTTGAACCTGGCGCTCGCCCCGGCCCTGGCCGCGGACGATGCGTCGGCCATCATCGTCGACCATGCCATGCGCGCGCTGCAGGCGCGCGCCGGCGCCGTGCTCTACGGCGCGCCGGGCGAGCCGCGGCCTCGCGCCATCCGGAGCGCCGGTCACCCCGGCGACCCGGACGATCCCGACGGTCCGTTGGGCGAAGTCCTCCGTTTCGGCCAGCCCGTCTTCATCGATTCCGCGTCGGCGTGGCTCGACCGCTATCCGGTGACCGCGGCGCGCGGCATGCGAGAAGGCTCGGTGGTGGCCGTGCCGTTCGTGGTGGACGGACGAACGGCCGGCGGACTCGAGCTCGAGTTCGACTACGACCGCCGGCTCGCCATCGAGGATCGGAACTTCATCCTCACGCTCGCGGGGCAGAGTGGGCAGGCGCTCGAGCGGGCGCGGTTGTACGAGGCGGAGCAGGCGGCGCGGCGCTACGCCGAAGCGGCGCGGGAGCAGGTGGGCTTTCTCGCCAAGGTGAGCGAGGTACTCGCCTCCTCGCTCGACTACAAGGCAACCCTCTCGGCCGCGGCACAGATGGCCGTGCCTCGGCTGGCCGACTGGTGTGCGGTGGACATCGTGGGGGAGGACGGGCGCCAGCGTCGGGTCGCGATCGCCCACGCGGATCCGGCGAAGGTGGATGCCGTCTGGGCGATGAGCCACCGCTATCCGGAGACGCCCGACGACCCGGTCCCTCAGGCGATCCGCACCGCCAAGCCGCAGCTGATTCCCGACATTCCCGACGAGCTGCTGCGCCGCTTCGCCCGGAGCGACGAGCACCTGGCGGGTCTCCGGGCGTTCGGATTGCGATCGCTGCTCATCGTCCCGCTGATCGCCCGGGACCGGATCCTCGGGGCCATTACCTTCGTCCTCGCCGAGTCGGGACGCCGCTTCGGGACGGCGGACCTCCTGCTGGCCGAGGACCTCGCGCGTCGCGCGGCGGTGGCCGTGGACAATGCCCGCCTGCACCGCGAATCCGAGCAGGCCCTCCAGGACAACAATCGATCGCTCGCGCTGCTGGACACCGTCTTCCGGGGCGCGCCGGTCGGGCTCGCCTTCGTCGATCGTGAACTGTGCTTCGTCCGGGTGAACGACGCGCTCGCCGCGATGGACCGGATTCCCCCGGACGACCACCTGGGTCGCACCATCGCGGACGTGATGGGACCGGACGCGGCGCTGGTCGTGCCGCTGTTCGAGGAGGTGTTCCGCACCGGAGTGCCGGTGCTCGACCGCGAGCTGGTCGTCGGCCCGCGCGCGCCGCATGGGAGCGAGCGTTTCTACCTCGCGAGCTACTACCCCGTCGCTGGCGCCCGTGGCGAGACCGAATGGGTCGGCTGCATGGTGAGCGACGTGACCAAGCGAAGGCGCGCGGCCGAGCTGCTCGTTCAAGCGGAGCGTATGGAGGCCGTGGCGCGCGTGGCGGGCGGCGTCGCGCACGAAGTCAACAACATGATGACCATCATCAACGGCTTCAGCGGTTTTCTCGAAGGGTCGCTGCCCTCCGGCGACCCCCGCAGCGCCGACGTCGCCGAGATCCGCCGCGCGGCCGACCGCGCCGCCGGCATCACGCGCCAACTGCTCGCGTACAGCCGGCAGCAGATGCTCCAGCCTACGCCTCTGGACCTCAACGGGCTGGTCCAGCGGTGCGTCCCTGTGCTCGCCCGGCTGCTGGGGCCCGATGTCGCCATCGAGGTTCTTCCGGCGGCCGACCTCTCGAGCGTCCGCGCGGATCCCTCGCAGCTCGAGCAGGTGCTTGTCAATCTCGCCCTCAACGCTCGGGATGCCATGGCGGGGCGGGGCCGCCTCGCGCTCGCGACCGACAACGTGACGCTGGACTCGGTCCGGCGGCCGTATCCGCCGGGCATCCGGATGCCGCCTGGTACCTACGTTCGGCTGACGGTCAGCGACACCGGACAAGGCATGGACCCCGCCACGCGCGCCCGGGTGTTCGAGCCGTTCTTCACGACCAAGCCGCCCGGCCAGGGAAGCGGCCTCGGTCTGGCGACCGTGTACGGCATCGTGAAGCAGAGCGGCGGGTATGTCTGGGTGTACAGCGAGCCGGGTCAGGGATCGTCGTTCAAGATCTACCTTCCCGAGCTGGTCGGCTCGGCCGCCGAGCCGCCGGCGGCCGCGGTGCCGGTCTCCCCGCGCGGCGCCGAGACCATCCTCATCGTCGAGGATGAGTCCGCCGTCCGCCGCATGGCCTCCCGAGCCCTGGCCGATCAGGGCTACACCATTATCGAGGCCGAGAACGGCGCCGCGGCGCTGGAATTACTCGCGCGGGAACCGTCGGCGGTCGATCTGGTGCTCACCGACGTCGTCATGCCGGTGCTCAACGGCGGCGAGCTGGGCGAGCGGCTCGCCGCCGAGCGGCCGGAGCTCAGGGTACTGTTCATGTCGGGCTACACCGACGACGATATTGTGCGACGCGGCCTCCTTCGACCGGGGCTGCCGTTTCTGCAGAAACCGTTCATGCCGGCCGATCTGTCGCGGAAGGTGCGCGAAGTGCTCGACACCCGATGACGCTGCTTCACGAGTTCCGACGGCACCTGGCCACGCTGCGCCTGCCGCCAGGCCGCGGCCTGATCGCGGTCTCCGGAGGGCCCGACTCGGCGGTGCTGCTCGACCTGCTGCACCACACCCGCGAGCAGCACCGGCTCGATCTGGTGGTGGGACACTTCGAGCACGGCATCCACCCGGACAGCGCGACCGTGGCTGCTCAGGTGCGCGCATCGGCGGGGGCCTACCACCTGGCGTACGAGGAAGGGCGGGGCGAGCTGGGACCTGGGGCCGGAGAGACGCTGGCACGGCAGGCGCGCTACGCGTGGCTCGAGGCAACCTGCCTCCGGGTGGGCGCCACGATCCTGTTCACCGCCCACCACGCGGACGATCAGATCGAGACCGTCCTCATGCGCGCGCTGTGCGGCTCGGGTCCCGCGGGCCTGGCGGGCATGCTGGCGCGTCGCGCCGCGATCGTCCGGCCGTTGCTGCCGTTCCGGCGCGAGGTGCTGGGCCGATACCTGCGCTCGGAGCGCCTGCGCGCGTGGGACGATCCGGCCAACGGGGATCCGAGACACCTTCGCGCCTGGGTGCGCGGCGATCTCCTTCCGATGCTTCGGACCCGACTGCCGAAGGTCGACGAATCGCTGCTCTCCGTCGGCCGCCAGGCGGCGCGCGACCGGGCGGCCTGGAGCGCCGCGCTCGAGCTGTTGCCGGGCCTCGATTTTCGCCTCGAGCGCGACGGGTTTTCCGTTGCTGCCGGTGTGCTCAGCGGGTATGATTCAGCGCTGGCAGAGAGCGTCCTGATGAGCGCCGCGCGGCGGGTCGGCTGCCGGCTAGGTCCGGTCCGCGCGGGGCGGTTGCTCCGGGTGGCGACGCAGGGCACCAGTGGTGCCACGATGCCGCTGGGCGCGGGGTGGGCGGCCGAGCTCGCCTTCGGCAGGCTCCTCGTCGGCCCCGAGCTCGCGCCGTCCGTGCCCGCCGCGTGGGGGGTAGTCGGGCTCGATGGCGAACGGCAGTGGGGCCGCTGGCGGATCCGGTGGGTCGCCGAGACCGCGCCGCTCACACACGAGCGGCACACTCTCACGGCGTGGGTGGCAGCGGCGGCCCCGCTCGAAGTGCGGGGTTGGACCGCCGGGGAGCGCATCCGTCCGATCGGGGGTGCCGGCCGCCGCCTCGTGGTCCGCTGCTTTCAGGACGCGCGGGTGCCGCGGAGCCGCCGCGCGGAGTGGCCGGTCCTGGCTGGACCCGATGGGGCCGTGTGGGTTCCTGGCGTCTGTCGGTCCGACGCTCTCCTCCCGGTACCGGCAACGGAGGCGCTACGGATCGATGCTGAGTACGCCTGAAGTCCTGCGCCGCACCGGCGGCCGCCCGGTCAAGTCCATCATCTTCGACGAAGCCGCGATCGCGGCCAAGGTCGAGGCGCTGGGCGCCGAGATTACCGAGGCGTATCCCGACGGCGAGCTGCTCGTGCTCGGCCTGCTCAAGGGCAGCTTTATCTTTCTGAGCGACCTGGTTCGCCAGATCGAGCGACCCATCCAGGTCGATTTTTTGGTCGCCAGCTCGTACGGCCACTCCAAAGTCTCGAGCGGCACCGTCCGGCTCGTGTACGACCCGAAGACCCGGCTGGAGGGCAAACATATCCTCCTGGTCGAGGATATTATTGATACTGGAAAGACCTTGAAGCGTATGATGACGCTACTGGCCGCGCGCCGGCCCAGGAGCCTGGCCATCTGCGCGCTGCTCGACAAGGAGCTGGCCGTCGAGATCCGGCCGGAGCTCCGGTTCGTCGGGTTCCGGGCTCCGCCGGCGTTTCTGGTTGGCTATGGCCTCGACCATGCCGAGAACTATCGTCACCTCCCGTTCATCGCGGACTTGGAATAAATGGCAGATCGACTTCCGTCTCGTCCCCCACGCACCAATTGGGGGAACCTGAGCAAGAACCTGGCGCTGTGGCTGCTGGTGGGCCTGCTGGCGCTGGCGCTGTTCCAGATGATGAGCCGCCAGCGGAACCCCACGCAGGAATTCTCCTACACGGAGTTCAGCCGCCAGCTCGATCAGGGCAATGTGGCCCGGGTCGAGGTCTACGATGGCAAGCGGCTCGAGGGCGACTTCCGCAATCCCGTCACCCAGGACAACCGCACCGCCAAGAGCTTCCAGGTGCTCCTGCCCGTGGCCAACAGCGAGGTGTTCGTCAAGCGGCTCGAAGACGCGGGTGTCCCCATCCTCGCCAAGGAGCCCAAGGGCGGCATCACCGCGATCATCATCGCGGCGCTGCCCTGGATCGTCATTCTCGGCCTCTGGTTTTTCCTGCTCCGCCAGCTTCAGGCCGGCGGCAGCCGGGCGTTCGCCTTTGGCAAATCGAAGGCCAAGCTGCTCGCGGGCGACACCCCCAAGATCACGTTCGCGGACGTCGCCGGGGCGGACGAGGCCAAGGTGGAGCTCCAGGAGATCATCGAATTCCTGAAAGACCCGCAGAAGTTCACCCGCCTCGGCGGACGGCTGCCGAAGGGCGCGCTGCTGGTCGGCCCGCCGGGCACCGGCAAGACCCTGCTCGCCAAGGCCGTGGCCGGCGAGGCGGGGCGGCCGTTCTTCTCGATGTCGGGCTCCGACTTCGTCGAGATGTTCGTCGGCGTCGGCGCCAGCCGGGTCCGCGACCTTTTCGAGCAGGGCAAGACCCACGCCCCGTGCATCATCTTCATCGACGAGATCGACGCCGTCGGCCGCCATCGCGGCGCCGGTCTTGGCGGCGGCCACGACGAGCGCGAGCAGACGCTCAATCAGCTGCTCGTCGAGATGGACGGCTTCGAGTCGAACGACGGCGTCATCCTGGTGGCCGCCACCAACCGGCCCGACGTGCTCGATCCGGCGCTGCTCCGGCCCGGCCGCTTCGACCGCACGATCGTGGTCGACGCGCCCGACGTGCGCGGCCGCGAGGGCATCCTCCGCGTCCACACCCGGAAGATACCGCTCGGGTCCGACGTGCGGCTCGAGGTCATCGCCAAGGGCACCCCTGGCATGGCCGGCGCGGACCTCGCCAACCTCGTCAACGAGGCGGCCGTGCTCGCGGCGCGTCGCAACAAGACGCTCGTGGACATGCACGACTTCGAGGATGCCAAGGACAAGGTCATGCTGGGCGTGGAGCGCCGGAGCCTGGTCCTGACCGAGGCCGAGCGGAAGCTCACCGCGTACCACGAGGCCGGGCACGCGATCGTCGCCATCAAGATCCCGGGCAGCGATCCGATTCATAAGGTCACCATCGTGCCGCGTGGGCGCGCCCTCGGGCTCACCGCGTCGCTGCCCGAGGTGGACCGGCACAACTACAGCAAGGATTGGCTCATTGGAAGCCTGGCGATGTTCTTCGGGGGACGCGTAGCCGAAGAGATCATCTTCGGGGCCGACAAGATCACCACCGGGGCCGGGAACGACATCGAGCGCGCCACCGCGCTCGCCCGGCGCATGGTGACGCAGTTCGGCATGAGCGAGCGGATCGGTCCGCTGGCGGTCGGCGACAAGGAGCAGGAGATCTTCCTCGGCCGCGAATTCGCGCAGCGGCGCGAGATCAGCGAGCGGACCGCGCAGATGGTCGACGACGAGGTCAAGCGGCTGGTGGACGAGGCCTACGCCCGCGCCAGCCAGATCATCGCGGCCAACCGCGAGCTGCTCGACCGGATCGCCGACGCGCTGCTCGAGCGGGAGACCATCGACCGCGAGGACCTGGACCGGCTGGTGAAGGACCTGCCGCTGCCGCCTCGCCTGCCGCCGACCGATTTGCCGGCGCCGCAGGCCAGCGCTCCCACCAAGCCCGGCGCCTCGCCGGCTCGCGCACCCCTTCTGGGCACGCCGCCGGCCGAACCCGCCGGCGCGTGAATGTCACGCCACTGGGGCTCCACTCGCCGCGCGCGATGCGGGACACCCTGCGCGCGCATGGGTGGGACGATGGCCAAGCGGCGGCCGCATCCAGCGGCATCGATCCTCTCGCCTTTCATCTGACCGGACTGGACCAGGACACCCTCCAGGCCCTGGTTCGGCTCTCCGGCTCCCTCGGCCTCGAGGTCCTGACCGGCGACGGCTGGGCCGTCATGGCGGGCAGCCGCTCGCGACTGAGCGCGTTCGCCCGCCCGTGGCTGGTCCCGCCGGTGCTTTCGCAGGTCGCCGTCGACGTCGGGCTCGCGCTGCCGCCCGACCCGCCGCGGGTCTGGGAGACGGCGCGGGGATCGGTGGCGTTGGACCGCCCCGTGGTCGTCGGCATTCTGAACGTCACGCCGGACAGCTTCAGCGACGGAGGGCGCTACACCGGCCTCGACGCGGCACTCGCCCAGGCGGACGCCTTGCTCGAGGCCGGCGCGGCGATGCTCGACATCGGCGGGGAATCCACGCGTCCGGGCCGCACCGCTCAGGTATCGCCCGAGGTCGAGTTGCAGCGGGTGCTGCCGGTAGTGCAGGCGCTCATCCGCCGACACCCGTCGCTCCTGTTGTCGATCGACACCATCAAGTCAGCGGTCGCGCGCGCGGCGCTGGATGCGGGAGCCGCCGCGATCAACGACGTCTCCGCGCTCCGGCTCGATCCGGAGCTCGGGCGGGTCGTGGCCGACGCCAAGGCCGGACTCGTGCTGATGCACTCGCGCGGCACGATCCTCGAGATCGCCTCCGACACGCACGCCACCTACGGCAACGTCGTGGGCGAGGTGATCTCGGAGCTGGGTGCCGCGCTGGCCCTGGCCGGTGACAGCGGTGTGGGCATGGACGCCACGATCCTCGATCCGGGATTCGGGTTCTCCAAGACCGTGGAACACAACGTTGCGCTCTTCGACCAGCTCG
>JACCSZ010000359.1 GCA_013812695.1 Gemmatimonadales bacterium
CGCTTGGCCGGCGGGGTGGCGCACGAAGTCAACAATATGATGACCGGCGTCATCGGCTTCAGCGAGTTCCTGCTCCGCGGCCTCGAAGTGAACGACCCCCGGCGGAGCGAGGTCCGCGAGATCATCAAGGCCGGCACCCGGGCGGCCGATGTGACGCGGCAATTGCTCGCCTTCACGCGCCAGCAGTTTCTGCGGCCCGAAGTCCTGTCGGTCAATGCCGTGGTGCGCGAATTCGAGCTGATGCTGCGGCGATCCTTGGGCGAAGACCATCGTCTTGAGCTGGCGCTCGCCCCTGATGCCGGCGAGATCCGCGCCGACCGCGGCCAGCTCGAGCAGGTCCTGGTCAATCTCATGCTCAACGCGCGCGACGCGATGACCCAACCCGGCCGGATCACGGTGTCCACCCACGTCGCCTCCCTCGACCAGCCGTACGCGCAACGTCACGGTGGGGTCGGCGTCGCCCCAGGCGAGTACGTCCAGCTGGCGGTGAGCGATACCGGCGCGGGAATGGCTCCCGAGACCCAGGCGCGCATCTTCGAGCCATTCTTCACGACCAAGCCCGTGGGACAGGGCACCGGCCTCGGGCTCTCCACGGTCTACGGCATCGTCAAGCAGAGCGATGGATACATCTGGGTGTACAGCGAGGTCGGCCTCGGCACCACCTTCAAGATGTACCTGCCCAGGGTCGGCGCCGGGATGGGACTCCCTGCGGGGGCCGCGCCGCAGGAGGCGGGGGAGGGAGGATCGGAGACGATCCTGATCGTGGAGGACGAAGAGATGGTCCGGGCGCTCGCGAGCCGGGGGCTTCGCGAGCAGGGCTACACCGTGGTCGAGGCGCGGCACGGCGCCGATGCGCTTCGACAGCTTCAGAGCGGCGGCTCGGCCGTCCACCTGGTCATCACGGACGTGGTCATGCCGGAGATGGGCGGGCGCGAGCTCGGCCGCCGCTTGAGGACCCTGCGGCCCAGCCTGCCCGTGCTGTTCATGTCGGGCTACACGGGAGAGGACGTGATCCAGCGGGGATTGATGGATCCCAACGCCCCATTCCAGCAGAAGCCGTTCGCCCCGGACGGGCTCGCGCGCAAGGTGCGCGAGATGCTCGACGAGGCTCGGGCTCGGCTCGAGCGGGTGTAGGCGAGGCTAGGCGCTCGAGCCGGCACCCACGTGCGGGCTCTCGTGCTGGACCGGCCGGAACTCGAGGTGATCGGCGGGCACGATCAGGAATCCGCGCGGCGTCGACAGCCGGGCCAGCCGATCGCCGGCCATGTTGACCATCCGCTGCGTCACGCCGGGAAAGATCGGCGCGACGTCGTACCAGACGTTGGCTTTCAGGTCGGCATACTTCCGCTCATGCTCGGACCGCACGCGTGCCTGCACTCCAGCCATCCGCACTCCTGGTTCGGGGAATCGGCCGCAATTTACAACCCGGGCGTCTCCGACGACACCACCCCGATGGACATTCCGCCGGCGCCCGTGTAGTCTGGATGGGCATGGATGTTCGTGGCATCCATCTCCCACCTCGGGTCGATCACTGCACATGACGGACCCCCCGGGCGCGCCGCCGATCGTGGCCGGCAGCGCCAACTGTCTGGTGGTCGACGACGAGCCCAGCGTGCGGCGCTCGCTCGTGCGGATGCTCCAGGCACAGGGCTTCAGCTGCTTCGAGGCCGGTAGCGGCCGCGAAGCGCTCGACGTGCTCGCGCGCATCGGCGAGGCGCCGCTCATGATCTCCGACATGCGGATGCCCGGGCTCGACGGCGTCGGCCTGCTCGAGGCGGTCCGCGAGCGCTTTCCGGACACCTCCGTCATCATGCTCACCGGGATGAGCGAGACCACCACCGCCGTCGACTGCCTGCACATGGGCGCCGCCGACTTCCTGCTCAAGCCCATTTCGGTCGGGGAACTGCAAGCGCGCGTCGCCCGCGTGCTGGAGAAGCGGGCGCTCATCCTGCAGAATCGCTTCTACCAGGAACACCTCGAGCGCCAGGTGCACGAGCAGGCGCTCCGGATCCAGGAGCTGTTCCTGCAGGGCGTGCAGATGCTGGCCCGCGCCCTCGAGGCCAAAGACGCCTACACGCGCGGCCACTCGATACGGGTCAGCCAGTACGCGGTCGGGACGGCGCGGCGGCTGGGGTTCGCCGGGCCGAGCCTCGATGGTATTCGCCTCGGCGGGGAGCTGCACGACATCGGGAAGATCGGGACCCGCGAATCGGTGCTGCACAAACCGGGCATGCTGACCGCCGACGAGTTCCGCCAGATCAGCGAGCACCCGGCTCTGGGCGAGCGCATGTTGCTCCCGCTGGCGCAGGAATCGCCGGATGTGCTGAGGATCGTCCGCTCGCACCATGAGCGGCTGGACGGCCGCGGCTTCCCCGACGGACTCCGAGGCGAGAAGATCCCCATCGAAGCCCGCATCGTGGCGGTCGCCGATTCGTTCGACGCGATGACGACGGAGCGCCCCTACCGGGATTCGCGCCCGCCCGAGGCCGCCGTGGCCGAACTCCGCCGCGTGGCGGGGACCCAGCTCGACCCTGATGCCGTCGAGGCGTTCGTCGGTGCCTTCCCGGACCCGAAGGAGCTTCCGCTCTCGGCGTAGGCGGTCCACCGCGATATTACAGTAGTCCCCGCCGCTTGAGCTGATGATACCGCGCCACCACCGCCTCTCCCGCGCCGGCGGGCGCCACATCCAGTACCATCACGCCCCGCCCACGCATCTCCAGCAGCGCCGCTTCACGCGCCCCGAGCAGTTCCTCCGCCGCCGCGCGTTCGAACGCGGCTCCGCTGGTCGCCGGGCGCGCCGCGGCGAGCGCCTCGAGCGCCGGGTCGCGCAGCGTGACGGCCAGCGGCAGGTGGCGCGGCCGGAGCGTCGCGGCATGGGCGACGAGTGCCTCGCTGGCGGTCCGGTCGATCACGTCGGTGAAGAGCACCGTCAAGGCGCGCTTGCGGTTGTGTGCCGCGAGATAGCGGAAGGCCGCCGGGTAGTCGGACTCGACCAGCCGGCCCTCCGCGTGCGCCAGGCCGTCGAGCACCGCGCGCAGGGCGCGCCGGCCGCGCGCGGGCGCCAAGTGGCGTTGGACGGTGTCCGCGAAGATCATCAGCCCCACGTTGTCGTCGTGCTCCACTGCCGCGCGGGCGAGCTGGAGCGCCGCGGTGACCACCGATTCGAGCCGGGCGACCCCGTCGATCTCGGCGGTGAGCAGGCGACCAGCGTCGATCACGATCAGCACCTGCTGGCGGCGCTCGTCCTCGTACTGCCGCGCGATCGGTTTCCCGCGGCGGGCGGTCGCCTTCCAATCGATGATCCGGGTCTCGTCGCCCGGCACCCACTCGCGGAGACCCTCGAATAGCTGGCCCTCACCCGGGCGCCGGATGGCGCGAAGACCGGCCTCCCGGCGACGCGCCACCTGCAGCGGCAGCGCGCGGAGGCGGGACTCGGGCAGCGTCGGATAGACCGTGGCGTGCCAAGGCAGCCGCACGGTCCCTTGCCGCCACGCGAGCCCGAGCGGGCCGAGAATCCGAATCGCGAGCTCGCCGCCCGCGCCGCCGCCGCGCCGCACGGGCGTCAACTCCAGGCGCTCGTCGAGCCCTTCGCCGGGGGGCACGAGCAGGCGACGGGTGGGCGTGACCGCCCCGCCGAGCGGTTCGGGCAGCCGCTCGCGGACGTCGAGCACGAGGCGCCGCTGGGAATGGTGCCGCCACCGATACCGTATCACCGCCGCGCGTCCCACGCCGAACGCGGCCGGGGCCTCGCGGGAAACGTCGAGCGAGCGCGGCACCGGCGCGCGTGCGGCGTCCAGTACCAGCGCTGCGATCCAGAGCAGGTCGAGGGCAGGGAGCAGGCCCCCCGACCCGGGCCACACGACCGCCAGCGGCGCGGCCACGGCCAGCGCGGCCGCGCCGATCAGCCAGCGCCGGGACGGAACGACGGTCACCGGGGCGCCTGGATGTTCTCGATGATGCCCCGGAGCGCCGTGTCGGCCGTAACCCCTTCCAGCTCGAGCTCGGGCGCCACCGCCACGCGATGCCGCAATACCGCCGGCGCGAGCTCCTTGACATCGTCCGGCACGACGTACGCCCGCCCGTCGAGCAGCGCGGACGCTTGGGCGATCTTGAGCAGCGCGACGCTCCCACGCGGCGACGCGCCCAGCGTGAGCACCGGCGCGGTGCGCGTCGCTCGCACGATGGCCGTGATGTAGCCGACGAGCGTCGCCTCCACGCGCACCCGCCGTGTCGCCTCGCGGAGCCGGGCCAGCGCCGGCCCGTCGGCGACTCGCGCGATGCCATAGCTCGTCGGCACGTCGGCCTCGAACCCGCTGAGGACGCGCGTGAGAATCCCCTGCTCCACCGCTTCTTCTGGATAGCCGATCAGCACCTTGACCAGAAAGCGGTCGAGCTCGGCCTCGGGCAACGGGTAGGTGCCCTCGAACTCGATCGGGTTCTGGGTCGCGAACACCGTGAAGCTCTCGGGCAGCTCGTGCGAGGTGCCGTCCACCGTGACCCGGCGCTCCTGCATTGCCTCGAGCAGCGCCGCCTGGGTCTTGGCCGGGGCGCGATTGATCTCGTCCCCCAGGACCAGGTCGCCGAACAACGGGCCCGGCCGGAAGCTGAACGTGCCCTGCGGGGTGAGCAGGCTGACGCCGGTGATGTCCGACGGCATCAGGTCGGGGGTGAACTGGATGCGGCGGAACTGGAGCCCGAGCGCCAGCCCCAGCGCCCGCACCAGCAGCGTCTTCGCCGTGCCCGGCACGCCTTCGAGCAGCACGTGCCCGCGGGCCAGGAGGGCGGCCACCGTGTCCCGCACCGCCGGGCGTTGGCCGAGCACCACCCCTTCGAGTGCGGTCACCAGGCGGCCAGCGGCCGCCGCGTGCTCCGCAATCTCCTCGGGGCCAAGCGGGGAAGGATCGGCGGTCATGTCGGCGTGAGCTCCTCCCAGAGTGTTTCCACGGCGTGGGCGGCGTGGAGGACGTCCTGTTCGCTCGCGGAGCGCCCGGTGAGCGAGGTGAGCGTCTCGAGCGCGGCCCGGCCGCGCGGCGTGCGCATGGCGGGGGCCAGGCCCTCGAGCCACGGACCGGCCGCTCCGCGGGTCGTGCGGGCCGCGCGCGAGAGCCGACGCCGGAGCCCGTGCAGCATGAGTCCGACGGCCACGTCGTGCCCGCGCGCCGCGGCGAGCGCCGTCGCCAGCGCGCGCACGTGCTCGAGCGACGAACGGCGGCGCCGCTCGATCCCGCTTCGGATCGGACCGAACCGAATCCCGGCGGCCAGCAGCGCGAGCGCGCCCACCGCCGCGAGCTGCAGGACGGCCCATCCCCACGGGGAGCGAAGCGTCCAGTCCCAGGCCGCGCCGCCCAAGCTCCGGGAGGCGTCGAAACCGTGGTGATACTCGTCGATGATGACCCTTTGATAGCGCGGCACCACGAGGCCGAGCGCGAACGGCCCCGCGCCGCTCTCCCGAAGCACACGGTTGGAGAACAGCCGGTCGTCGGCCACCAGGGTTGCCCGGCGTCCGTCGTCGAGCGCGGCCGACAGCGCCACCGGGCGGCCGTCGGCGGTGCGGAGCAGCGTATCCACTGTACGGGCGGCCGGGGCAGTGCAGGTGACGGACGCGCCGTCCACCGCGTCGGTCGAGTCCACGAACACGCGGGATCGGCGGCGCTCGAGCACCGCGCCGGCGCGCGGGAACGGGCGCCGCTCCGCTCCGGGTGGCGCCACTACCGCGAGCGAGTCGCGCC
>JACCSZ010000387.1 GCA_013812695.1 Gemmatimonadales bacterium
GTGATGAGAGGGCCGCGGGCGCGGCGGGCGACCCCACCACGTCCGCACTTCGCGCCAGCCTCGCGCGCTACGCCGGCGCCGTGGCGCCCGAGGACGAATCGGCCGCACGGGTGGTGTTCCTCGAGCTCAAGGCAGCGCTCAACGCCGGCAGCGTGCGAGCCGCCGAGCGCGGGGCCGACGGGCAGTGGCGCGCGAACGCCTGGGTCAAAGCCGGCATTCTCCTGGGCTTCCGCCTGGGCCGCGTGCAGCCGACCGCCACCGGCGGACCGTTTCCGTTCTACGACAAGGACACCTATCCGGTTCGCCGCATCGCCCAGGACGACGGCATCCGGATCGTGCCGGGCGGCTCGGCGATCCGCGACGGCTGCTACGTGGCGCCGGGCGTCATCTGCATGCCGCCGATGTACGTCAATGTGGGCGCGTACGTCGGCGAGGGTACGATGATCGACTCGCACGCGCTGGTGGGCTCGTGCGCCCAGATCGGGCGCCGCGTGCACCTCTCGGCCGCGGCGCAGATCGGCGGCGTGCTGGAGCCCGCGGGTGCGCTCCCGGTCATCATCGAGGACGAGGTGCTGGTCGGCGGCAATTGCGGCGTCTACGAGGGGACGATAGTGCGCGAGCGCGCGGTGCTGGCCCCGGGGACGCTGCTCACCGCGGGCACCGCCGTGTTCGACCTGGTGCACGACCGGGTCTATCGCCGCGACGGCGAGCGGCCGCTCGAGATTCCCGCGGGCGCGGTGGTGGTGCCCGGCACCCGTCCGGTCCGCTCGGGGCCGGGGGAGCGCGCGGGCATCGCGCTGTACGCGCCGGTCATCGTCAAGTACCGCGACGAGCGGACCGACACGGCGGTGCGGCTCGAGGAGTTGTTGCGGTAACCATGGCCTCCCACACGCATTATCTCTGGTTCGAAACCAAGCGGCGGCAGGAGATCGAGGAATAGCGAAGATGCGGGAGGGGCTAGGCCTTCGGTGACTTCGCACTCCCGATTATCTGATCTGCCAAGGTAGAGAACACGGGCCAGAACATCGCGGTGTCGTTGCTATCCAGGCTCAGGCCGTGCGACAACTCCTTCTGCGGGTGGATGCAGTTCCGGTTATCGCGGAGCACTCCACTCACGTCCTTGGCGGTCTGGCGCATCCACCTCAACTCGTGCGCCACGTCGATGTAGTTCTTCAAACCCCACTCTTTCAGCGGTAGAGGGTCCCCGGTCGTTCCGTCCTTCGGACTCGCCTTGGCGGTAAATGCGGCCTTCTTGTCCGTCATGGCGTTGACCCGCGCCAGGAACAGCCCTTCCAGGAGACCGCCCATCATTACCGTCGCGGCAAGGTCTCGCGGTCGGCGTCATCCTGAAAGGGTTGTAATGTGGCCACGATCTGGAGCGAATTACACGCACAGGCCGGGCCGCGGACGAAGCTAGCGTCCCGAACCACGTCGACTTCAAGAGGATGAGGCTTTTCCCTTGGTTTCCCCGGCAAACAGCCTGGTGGTCACGTAGCGTTCAGCCGTATCGGCCAAGAGCACCACGATCATTTTTCCCTTGGACTCTTCTCGCGAGGCGATGGCAAGGGCGGCCTGGAGCGCTGCCCCAGATGAAGCACCAGCCATGATCCCTTCGCACCGCGCTAACTGCCGGGCGCACGTAAATGCCTCGTCATCGGTCACGGCGATAACTTCGTCCAGAATGGATCGGTTCAGGACCTCCGGGATAAACCCTACACCAATGCCAGGGATGAGGTGGCTTCGGGCAGGGCCGCCCGAGAGGACGGCGGCGTTAGCGGGTTCCACTGCGACAAGGCGCACGGTGGACTTACGCGCTTTGAGGACTTCACCGACGCCCGTGATGGTTCCACCGGTCCCGACAGCAGCGATGAACACGTCGACTGCACCCTGGGTGTCCTCCCAAATCTCCGGGCCTGTTGTTTGTCTGTGTACCTCGGGGTTGGCGGGGTTGCGGAACTGGTCTAACAGGATCGAACCCGGAGTCTCTTCTACGAGCTGGGCGGCCCGGGCGACAGCGTCACCCATGAGGATACCCGGCGTCAGCAACACTTCCGCGCCCAAGTGCCGGAGCAGCGCGACTCGTTCGGTGGACATCGTCTCAGGCATGGTAAGGATGAGCCGATAACCCCGGATTGCCGCGACGAACGCGAGGCCAATGCCGGTGTTCCCGCCCGTGGCCTCAATGACGGTCATACCAGGTCGCAAGGCGCCCCGACGCTCCGCATCATCGATGAGCGCGACGCCGAGGCGGTCTTTCACGCTTCCACAAGGGTTTCGTGATTCGAGTTTAGCGACTATCCGACCTGGCAGACCCTTCGCCACGCGCCCAATTTCGACCATGGGGGTCCTGCCCACCGTAGCCTCGACACTGCGAAAGAGCACCCATCCTCCCCTTAATGATGGTCAAGCCCAGATTGACGACCCCGATGACCAAGGATCGGTAGGAGCCTATGTCTGCGCTTGCGGAAACCTATAACGGGGCGCTACGCGAGTGATCTGGTATGTCGCGGTTGGCGGCGCGGTTGGTAGCGTGATCCGCTATGGTGTGGGTATCGCGGTCCAGGGTCGCAGTGGCCTGGATTTCCCGTCTGGACACTCCTCACGACCGGCTTGTGCGGCGGCTACACCACCTTCTCGGCCTTCAGCTACGAAACTGTCGTCCTGATTCAGCACGGGAACTGGCGGCGGGCACTGCTATATCTTGGGCTCAGTGTCGCGGGGTCCATTCTTGGCGTCATGCTCGGCATCGCAAGTGCACGCCAGGTCCTCGCTCTCCGGCATGGCCTTTAGAGGCGCGCGCCCGGATCATCGTTAGCGTGACCAGGTGTCGGCCCCACCCGGGCCGCTCCACCCACGAGGACCCGTAAGGTGCATCACACGCACTACCTGTGGTTTGAAACGAAAAAGCGCCAGGAGATCATCGACATCACCGACGAGGTCTCGGCGCAGGTGACGACGAGCGGGGTGCGCGAAGGCTATGTGCTGGTCTCGGCGATGCACATCAGTGCGTCGGTGTTCGTCAACGACCACGAGTCCGGGCTCTGGCACGATATCCTGCACTGGCTCGAAACGACCATCGCGCCCTGGGAGCCGGCGCGCTACCGTCACAACGAGACCGGGGAGGACAACGCCGCCGCGCACCTTCGGAGCCTGACCCTCGGGCACGAGGTGATCGTGCCGATCACCGCCGGACGGCTCGACCTCGGGCCGTGGCAGCGGGTGTTCTACGGGGAGTGGGACGGACAGCGTCGCAAGCGCGTGATCATCAAGGTGCTGGGGGAGGCTTGAAGGTCGTAGTGTCGGTGCGCGAGACCGTTCGTCACCCTGAGCGCAGCGAAGGGGCCATAACTTGGATCATGGCCCCTTCGCTG
>JACCSZ010000392.1 GCA_013812695.1 Gemmatimonadales bacterium
ATGAAGGTATTACCAAGGGCGACGGCGTTCGGAAAGGACCAGTGCGGCACCATGGACGGAAAATTGAATGGATTGATCGACGCGACTACGCCGAGCGGATGGCGCTCGAGCCGGCACTCGACGCCGCGGCTCACCTCCATCACCTCGCCGACGGCCATCTGCGGCAGCGAGCAGGCGAACTCGGTCAGCTCGATAGCCTTGAGGATCTCGGCTTCGGCCTCGCTTTTGACCTTCCCGTGCTCTTCCGTGACGAGCGCGCCGAGCTCGGTCAGATGCCGTTCCAGCAGCGCCTTGTAGCGGTAGAAGACCTGAACCCGCTCCTTGATGGGCGTCGCGGCCCACGCGGGAAAAGCGCGGCGCGCGGCCGCCACCGCCTGCTCGACTTCGGCGACCCCGCCCAACGGCACTCGGCTGATGACCTCGCCGCTGGACGGGTTCAAAACGTCGATGGTACGTGCCCCGCCCGCCATGGCCTGGCCGCCGATCCAGTGACGGGCATCCGGGTGCGCGCGGCCCGCCCCGCGGTCCTGGGGGGGCGCGGCGCTGGGAGCGTCGAGGGAGGTCACGGGATCATCCCAGTGTGAGGGGAGCACGGAGATCGGTCGTGGGAGTCTGCCCGCCGGGCCGCGGATTGTCAACGCTGTCAGCGCACCCCGCCGAGCGCAAGGAGCCGTGTCCAATGCGTTGGAGGCACGGGGATGACCGACAGCCGGGACAAGCGGACGAGACCCAGGTCGGCAAAGGCGGGATCGGCCTTGACGGCGGCGAGCGAGACGGGGCTGGGCAGCGGCCGTTCCGCCTCGACATCGACCACGATGAGCTTGGGATCCTTCCGCTGGGGGTCCGCGTACGGATCGCTCACGATTTTGGCCAGGCCGACCAGGGCGCGGTCGTCGCCCGAATGGTAGATCAGCGCGCGGTCGCCCTTGGACATCGCACGGATGTGCTTCAAAGCGAGCGCGTTACTCACGCCGTCCCAGACCGTGCGCCGCTCGCGCTCGAGCTGATCGAAGGCGTACGTGTCCGAGTCGGTCTTGAGGATCCAGTAGTTGGGCATCCGGGGCTCCGATTCAGGGCCCCTTCCGCACCGCAAACGTCTTCGCGTCGACCGAGTCCCCGTTCAACAGCAGCGTGACGAGGTAGGTCCCCGGCTGCCAGCCCTTGGGCTGGGCCAGGTGAAACTGCTTGGGCTTGGTGTCGCCCGCGGCAATGGCCTGAGTCGTCGAGTCGAGCGTCTTACCCGTCTGCGCCAGCCAGCGCGCGGCGAGGGTGCCTTCGGCGGGCGCACCCTGCACGCCGACCGACAGGTAGACCGTGTCCTCGGGCGCGAACTGGAACGTCGGCTCGGCGATCCGATTCTCGGTGCCCAGCCGTTTGCCGATCATCACGTTCGCCACCCGCTGCGTGCCCGTGGTAGCCGCGCGTACGATGGAATCAGCCGTGCGCGCCGCGGAGTCGGCGGCGCCGGTTTCGGTTCCCTGGTCGCGGCCGCCGCTGCCGCAGGCGGTGAGCAGCACTGTCGCGACCATGGCCGGCAGCAGCAGCGGAACGACCCTCATGGTGTGGCCTTTCGGTGAACGTGCGTGATCGCAACGCCGCAGTCTACTTGATCTCGAAATCCTTGCTGCCGGCCGTCGCACCATCCACGGCGATCTCGACCTTGTACTTTCCCGCCGGCCAGCGGCTCGGCTTGGTGATGTGGAACTCGGTCACCTCGGGTCCGTTGGGCGCGATGGACCTGGACTCTTCATCGACCACCTGCCCATCCTGGAAGGTCCACTTGGCAGCGATCGTCTTGCTGGGTGCGACACCTTCGGTAGCCACGGACACGTAGATGGTGTCGCGCCGTCCGAACGTCGTCCCGGTCGAAGTGACGCGCTTGTCCGCACCGACCGCTTTCCCAACCTCGATCGTCCCGACCTCAAACGCCGGGACGGGCGCTGGCGCCGCGGCGTCGGCCGACGGGGCCGGCGCTTCCTTCTTCTTGCACGCCGGCATCCCGATCACGAGCAGACCGAGCGCGGCGGTGGACACGATTCTGCGGAACTGCATCATGGGAGAGCTCCTTGCCCGTCAGGCCCCGGGAATCGTAAAGGTCTGGCCGGGATAGATGAGATCGGGGTTGTCGATGGCGTCCTTGTTGGCTTCGTAGATCCGCTTCCATTCCTTGGCGTCGCCGTAGAAGCGCTTCGCGATCTTCGAGAGCGAATCGCCCGGGACGACCGTATACGTTTGCCCCGCGGACGGTGCGGTCGAGGAGCTGCCGCCTTCCACATCGCTGAAGTCGGCCTTGGGCTCTTTACTGTCCGGCATGGTGCCTCCAGTCTGTAGTGGGTTTCGTGTATTCTGGTTCCGCGATTCAATTGGCCGGCGCGTCCCGGCGCTCGATCTCGGTCACGCCTTTCACCTTCCGCACCGACTTCAGGACCTTGCCGAGGTGCGGCAGGTTGTCGACCTCGACGAAGATGGTGCCGAACACCGAGCCATCCTTGGTGTGCAGATCGGCGCCCCGGATGTTGGTGCCTGTCTGGCTCACCGCCTCCATGATGTCGGCGTAGAGGCCGCGGCGGTCCTCCCCGGTCACGGCGAGGCGGACGGCGAATGCCTCGCCGGCGGTCTCCTGCCAGTCGATGTCCACCCGCCGCACTTCCGCCGCGAGCGTGAGCAGGTTGGGGCAGTCGGAGCGGTGGATGGAGAT
>JACCSZ010000408.1 GCA_013812695.1 Gemmatimonadales bacterium
ACGATCTTCAGCGCGATGGCGGTGCGCACGAGATTCGCCGAGCTGATGCTGCCGGTGCTGCTGCTCCCGTTCATGGTCCCGCCGCTCATCGGCGCCGTGCAGGTGACCTCCCGGCTCCTGGCGGGGCG
This sequence comes from Gemmatimonadales bacterium, assembly GCA_013812695.1. Classification (GTDB taxonomy): domain Bacteria; phylum Gemmatimonadota; class Gemmatimonadetes; order Gemmatimonadales; family GWC2-71-9; genus CAVVWJ01. The sequence continues at coordinate 129 of JACCSZ010000408.1, forward strand.
GCCATTGAGCGAGATGCTGGGATGGCTTAGACTCCTCGCTCTCTATGACATCGTCTTCGTGACCCTCTGCACACTGGTGTTTTCCGCCGTGGTGGACGAGTGACCGGCGAAACGGCGGCCGCCGCCCTCGCCCGCCGCGGGCTCCGGCTCAGCCTGCTGGCGCTCCTCGGTCTGGCCGGCGTGTACGTGCTGGCGCTGGGGTACACGCCGGTCGAGGCCCGGCAGGGGATGGCGCAGAAGATCTTCTACCTGCACGTGCCGGCGGCGTGGAGCGCGCTCATCGCCTTTTCGCTGGTGGGCGTCACCAGCGCCCTCTACCTCTGGCTGCACGATCCGCGGCTGGACCGGTTCGCGGCGGCGTCGGCCGAGGTCGGCGTGGCGTTCAGCGCCGTCATGCTCACCACCGGACCGATCTGGGCCAAGCCGATCTGGGGCACCTGGTGGACCTGGGACGCGCGGCTCACCCTCACGCTCTTCCTGTTCTTCCTGTTCATCGGCTATCTCGCCCTCCGCGCGGCGGTCCACGACCCGGCCGAGCGTGCGCGGTTCAGCGCGGTGGTCGGGATCCTCGGCATGCTGCTGGTGCCGTTCATCCACCTGAGCGTCTACCTGTTCCGGACGCTGCACCCGCAGCCGGTGGTCCTCAAGCCGAGCGCCCCGTCGCTGCCGCCCGAGATGCTCCGGACGCTGCTGATCGCCACGGTGGTGTTCACGGTGCTCTACGTCGGGCTGGTGACGCTGCGCTACGGCTTGGGCCAGCTGCAGGATGTGCGCGACGAGGCCGCTGATGCTGGCTGAGACGCCCGAGAACGCGGGCTACATGGTGGCGGCGTACGTGGTGACGCCGGTGATCCTGGTCGGGTACCTGGCGCTGCTGTGGCGGCGGATGGGGGGAAAGACGGAAGGACGGAAGGACGGAGAGACGGGCTGAGGGGGCGTCTTTCCGTCTTTCCGTCTCCTACCCTTTCCGCTGCCTCGGCGGCAGCAGCACGTGCTCCCAGAGCAGCGCGGCCGCCAGGGAACCAAGGATCGGGCCGATCCAGTAGACGCCGTGCGCCACCCACTGGCCGGCCACCAGCGCCGGGCCGAAGGCGCGGGCGGGGTTCATGGCGGCGCCAGTGAGCGGGCCGCCCACGAGGATGTCGAACAGCAGGACCAGCCCCACGCCGAAACCGCCGACCTTCGGTGCCTCCGAGTTCACGCACGTGCCGAACACCGCCGACACCAGGAAAAAGGTCAGCACCGCCTCGAGGCCGATGGCCTGCGAAAGTGTGACGTTGCCCGCGATCGCCGGCGTCCCGAGCGCGATGGGCCGGGTGACACCGATGGGGAAGATCGCCTTGACGGCGAGCGCGCCGAGCACGCCTCCCGCGAGCTGGGCCACGATGTACGCCGCGGCCGTCCGCGCGGTGGTCCGTCGCGCGACCAGCAGGCCGAGGGTCACGGCGGGATTCAGGTGGCCCCCCGACACGGCCATCGTCGCCGTGATCATCACCGACAGGACGACGGCGTGCGCGATGGCGATGCCGAGGATACCGTAATCGGCGTCAGGGTAGTATTTGCTGGCGACTGAGCCGACCCCGATGAACACCAGCGCGAAGGTGCCCAGCAGTTCAGCGAGCGAGCGGCGAAGCAGGGAAGGCATCAGCATCCTGGGCGCGGTGTTCGGGAGGGTGTCGGGACGGCCGCGAATCTAGGCGTCCGCCCGTCGGAACACCAGCGCCGCGTTGATGCCGCCGAAGCCGAAGGAGTTGCTGAGCAGGACCTCGGGCGCGAGGTCCTGACCTTCGCCCGTGACGTGGGGAAGATCGCAGGCCGGGTCGAGGGTCTCGAGGTTGACCGTAGGGGGAACCCACCCGCGCCGCGCGGCGAGCGCGCAGATGGCAGCCTCGATGGCACCGCTCGCGCCGAGTGCGTGCCCGTAATAGCCCTTGGTCCCGCTCAGCGCCGGGCGGGAGCCCCCGTCGCCGAACACCTGCTTGATCGACCCGGTCTCGGTCGGGTCGTTGAGCGGGGTCGAGGAGCCGTGGGCGTTGATGTAGGAGACTTCGTGGGGCGCGACATGCGCCTCCGAGAGCGCGTTCCGCATGGCGCGCGCAGCCTGGGTGCCGTCGGGACGCGGGGCGGTCATGTGGTGCGCGTCGTTGGTCAGCCCGAAGCCGCACAGCTCGGCGTAGACCGGCGCGCCGCGGGCGAGGGCGCGGCTCCGCTCCTCGAGCACCAGGACGGCGGCCCCCTCGGCCATCACGAAGCCGTCGCGCCCGGCGTCGAACGGCCGGCTGGCGTGGGCGGGATCGTCGTTCCGGGTCGACATCGCGCGGATGATGGCGAACGCGCCGAAGCAGAGCGGGGCGAGCGGGGCCTCGCTGCCGCCGGCCAGCATGATGTCGGCGTCGCCGCGTACGATGGCGCGGAAGCCGTCGCCGATGGCGATGGCGCCCGAGGCGCAGCTCATTCCGTTGGTGGAGTTGGGGCCCGTGCAGCCGAACTCGATGGCGATGTTGCAGCTCGCGGCGCCGGCGAACACGGTGAGCGCCAGCGCCGGATCGACGGCGCGCGGCCCCTCGGTCAGGAAGGCGTGATAGTTCCGCTCGCCGTGCGCGACGCCGCCGAGCGCCGTGCCCATCATCGCGCCGACCCGGTCGGGGTTTTCGCGCGCGAGGTCGAGCTC
>JACCSZ010000410.1 GCA_013812695.1 Gemmatimonadales bacterium
CGTCGGGCTCGAGCGCGGCCGCCGAGGAGCGGGCCCCGCCGCCGGTGGCCGCGATTTCCTCGCGCGTGGTGGCCACGGCGGTCACCGACGCCGCGATTCGCGGGGCGTCCGCTGCCAGCAGGCGCAGCGCCTCGAGCACCACGAACGCGCCGATCCGGTTGTCGATGCACCGGCTCACCAGCCGGCCGTTAGGGAACTCGAGCACGCCGCCGCCCAGCACGCCCGGATCGCCGATCCGAAGCTGCCGCTCGGCTTCGGCCCGGCTGATGGCGCCGATGTCGATCCACAGGTCCTCGACCTTGGAGACTTTCTCGCGGTCGTCCTTGTCCATGAGGTGGATCGCCCTCTTGCCGACGACGCCCGCGACCGGCCCGCCCCGGCCCAAGAGCCGCACCCGCTGGCCCACGAAGACCTGGTGGTCCCAACCCCCGATCGTGTCGAAGCTCAGGAACCCATCGTCGTCGATGTGGCTGACCATCACGCCGATCTCGTCGATGTGCCCGGCGAACATCACGCGCGGGCGCCCGTCCCCGTTGAGCGTGGCGAACGAGTTCCCGGCCACATCCGCGCGGACCGTGTCCGCGAACCGCTCGGCTTCGGCCCGCCAGACGCGCGCGGGCGCGGCTTCGAAGGCGGACGGGCCCGGGGTGTCGAGCAACGACTTGAGGAACGCGAGCGATTCGGGTGTCATGATCCGCGATGCTGAAGGACCGTGGGCGGCCGCCGACAAACCTCGCGGCCATCCAGTGCATTGTCTACCCCTCGGGAACGCGCAGATCGAGCTCCAGGAACTCGGCGCCCGGCAGCGGATTGTGCCGGTAAGCCGGGATCGCTCGGAAGCCCAGGCCGGCGTACAGCCGGCGTGCCGACGCCATCGTCGCGAGCGTGTCCAGGCGCATGACGCGGTAGCCGGCCGCGCGCGCTTCCGCGACGGCCGCCTCCGTCAGGTGTCGCCCCACGCCGAGTCCGCGGGCGACCGGCCGGACGTACAGCCGCTTCAGCTCGCAGACGCCCGGCTCGAGCGCGCGCACAGCTACGCAGCCCACCGCGGCGTCCCCAAGGCGTGCCACCAGCAGCCTGCCCGTGGGCGGTGCGTACGCGCCGGGGAGGCCGGCGAGCTCGGCGTCGAATCTCTGGAAGGAGAGATCGAGCTCCAGAGCACCGGCGTACTCGGCGAAGAGCGCGCGCGCCTCCTCGAGCAGCGGACCGCCCACCGCCGGCTGGATCGATGCCACTACGCGTGCGCCAGCCACCGCGCGAGTCCGCTGCATGCCGCGCCCTTCATCGCCCGACTGCAGGCGTTCGGCACCGTCCACGAGGCGCGGGCCCGGGCGCGAGGTGTAGGCGTTCCCGTCGAGCAGCAGCGGGTCGAGCCACTCGACGTCGCTGTCGCCAAACGCTCAACGGCGCCGTCGGCCACGGCGCATACTTCGCAGAGGTCCTGGGTGATGACGAGGTCCGGCGCGATGCCCCCGCCCCGCGTCTCGAATCCGCTTCACCTCCGCGTCGATCGCACCGCTCGGAAGCGAGGGGTCGAGAGGCGTGGTCGTTACGCGCGGCAGATGCTGTACCGCGGCGGGTAGTCGCACTCGTGGGAGATCGCCACCAGCGATCCGGCGCCGCCGAGGGCCGCGACGATTTCGGTCGCGCCGGGAAGCAGCGTCACGACGCGCATCAGCGGTCGGTCAGGCGCCTGGGATGGTAGTTGGCGAACAGCAGCAGGCCGATGAACGGCGCCAGCAGCGTCCGAAAATCACGCGTCAGGGTGTAGGCCACGATGCCGAGCAGGGTCGGCGCCTCGACCAGCACCCACGCGACCACCACGCGGCCGAGATTGGCCTGCCACCAGGCGTCCTCCGACGCGCCGCGCCCCGGCGCGGGCAGTCGGCCGGTCGTGAAGGCCGCCGCGCCGAACAGTGTCGCGCTCACCAGCGCGAGCGCGATGTAGAGCACCGGTCGCTCCGGCAACGCCTCCGCCGGCAATGACCGGTCGCGGATGGCCCAGGCGAGCACCCAGAACATCACGATGCCGAAGACCAGGGCCCCATGAATGATACGCGCCCGGATCGATGGGGAGATCGGACTCGGAGTGGCCATGCGTTTCAGCGACCCGCGACGCGGTACAGCGCCACCGCCAGCACCGCGAAGGCCGCGAGCGCCACCAGGTCGTTCTGCGCGACGGCGCCCAGCGCGCCCTGGAGCCCCACCAGGTGCGCCAGATAGTCGGCGGCCGGCACCTGCGCCGTCTCGGCCGGTCGGACCAGCGCCGCCGCGACGCCCGCGATCGCCACGCCGGCCAGCGCCCCGCCCGCGATGAGCCCGCTCGCGAACAGCACCCCGGGGCCCGACTCGACTTCCGCGATGGACCGCGCCGCCCCGCGCGCGCGCCGCTCGACCAGCCAGCGCACTACGCCGCCGGCGAACATGGCCGACGAGGTGGAGATCGGCAGGTACACACCGACGGCGATGGGCAGCGATTGCAGCCCCATCAGCTCGATCGCCAGCGTGAGAAAGACGCCGATCAGCACCAGTCCCCACGGCAGCTTCTGCGTGAGGATCCC
>JACCSZ010000412.1 GCA_013812695.1 Gemmatimonadales bacterium
GCCCCGCCGAATTTCCGGCTTCGCCGGCACGACAGCGAGCGGCGGGCAGGTGGTCCTGACGGTGCCCGTCGACTCCGTCCTCGATCTCCTGAGCGGTCACCGGCGGGCGACGGTCGAGTACGCCGACGGCGCCGGATCGTCCCGGACCACCGCCGTGTTCCCCGTCGCCGGTCTCGAGACCTACCATGAGCGCTTCCTTGCCGCCTGTGGGAAGTTCTTGCGGGCTCGACCACCGGACGTACACTAGACGCGCCCCCGTCAGCATCCACCATAGCGTCCGGACATAGCGTCCGGAGACCCGCCATGGCCACCGCCGAGGTGCCGATCATCCCGCCCGGGGTGAGTGCGCAGGAGTTCCACACCCCCCGCGACATCCGCCGCGGCGTCATCGCCGGCGTAGCGGGCAACGTGCTCGAGTGGTACGACTTCGCGCTCTTCGGCTTCTTCGCTCAGCAGATCGGGGCGCACTTCTTCCCGGCCGGCAATCCTACCGCCTCCCTCCTCGCCGCCTTCGGCACCTTCGCCGCGGGCTTCATCATGCGGCCTGTGGGTGGGTAAAGTCGGGCCAGGGCCTCTCGGTGGTTCCCTGGACGCCGGGCGGGATCAGGATCTGCAGGTCGCTCGCTTCGACGGCGAAGGCCAGGTCGCTGCGCTGGGAGAGCCCGGTGGTGATGCGCAGCAGGCCTTGTCGGACGAACGGCGCGGCCAATGGCGTCTCGAAGTCGATGGTCGGCGGGATATTCCGCTCGTCCATGACCGTCGTCCAGGTCTGTCCGGCCAGCAGGACGCCGTATTGCCCGTAGGCGTGGCGCACGCGGAAGGCGTTGCCCGTTCCGTAGAAGTCACCCTCCAGGAACAGCTCGAGATCTCTGCCTTCGGCCGGCCCTGTGATCCCGAGCGAGAAGCGCGTCTCCCTCGCGTGGATCCGGGTGTTGGTCCCCTTGCTCCCGTCCACCGGAATGTTGCGTGGGTCGAACGAGTCGGGGGAGCTGTTCGCATCGAAGTCGTGAATCAGGTCGAGCTTGACATAGCCGCCGAGGGTGAACTGCCACGATCCGGAGCTGAACGTGATGGGATAGGGCGACGCCTGCGCGCTGATGTGACTCGGTCCGGCCACCGACAGGACCGGGACCCAGACGGCCGCGAACAGCAATCCTGGGATCCACCTGGTCGGCTGCGCACGCAAAGCGAATACCTCGCCTTCGCTCCGGGTTCAGCACAAAGCTATCATCCATCCCGACAGGGAGGGATGAACCACCCGGCAGGCGACCTCCATCGGCACACCACAGGTCGCGTCCAGCCGCCGCCCGACAGCGGCTGGAGCTGTCCGGAGAACCGACTCTCCTTGCTTGACCTGCACACCAACCCGCCGCCGGAAGTCCGGTCTCCCGGCGGCGGATCGTGCCTGCCCTCCAAGAGCCGAGGTCGTGGTGAGCCACCCCATGGGCCCCCCGCTGATCGAGCGGATGCTCGCGCCGTTCCAGCGCTTCACCCGTACCGAGGCCGCCAGCGGGATCGTCCTCCTCGTGTGCACGGTCGCCGCGCTGGCCTGGGCCAACTCCCCCTGGGCCGCGTCCTACGAGCATCTCTGGGAGACCGAGCTCATCCTGGCCGTCGGGCCGCTCTCCGCGCAGGGGACGCTGCACGACCTCATCAACGACGGTCTCATGGCCCTGTTCTTCTTCCTCGTCGGCCTCGAGATCAAGCGCGAGATGTTGGCGGGAGAGCTGGCCTCCGTCCGCATGGCGGCGCTGCCGATCGCGGGGGCGCTGGGCGGCATGCTCGTGCCGGCGCTGCTGTACGCCTCCCTGAATGCGGGCCGCACGGGCTCGGCGGGCTGGGGCGTGCCCATGGCCACCGATATCGCGTTCGCGCTCGGCGTGCTGGCCCTGCTGGGCGACCGGCTGCCCGCGGGCGTCCGGGTGTTTCTCGCAGCCCTGGCCATTGTCGACGATATCGGCGCGGTGCTGGTCATCGCCATCTTCTACTCGAGCGGCATCGCGTGGGGCTCGCTGGCGCTGGCCGGCGGCCTCCTGGTGCTCGCCATCGCCGCCAACCTCGCGGGAGTTCGCCGCCCGTGGGCATACGGGGCCATCGGCCTGGCGCTCTGGGGCGCCGTGTATTCGTCGGGCATCCACGCGACCATCGCCGGCGTGCTGTTGGCCATGACGATCCCTGCCCGTACCCGCATCGAGGACCAGCAGTTTCTCCGCCGGACTCGGCGAGCGCTCTCGCTCTTCGAGGGCGCGTACGCCGCGGGTGCCTCCGCCCTGCGGGACCCGGACCATCAGTCGGCGCTTCAGGAGGTGGAGCGGCTCACGGAACAGGTGCAGCCGCCACTCCTCCGGCTGGAACACGCGCTCCACGGCGCCGTGGCCTTCGGCATCATGCCGCTCTTCGCACTGGCGAACGCCGGTGTGCCGCTCGCGCCCGCGGGCCTGGAGGCCGCGGACGGGATGCGGGCGGCGCTGGGGGTGATGGTCGGATTGGTGCTGGGGAAGCCGGTGGGCATCACACTCTTCGCCTGGCTCGCGGTCCGGACGGGAGCGGCGGCGCTGCCGGATGGCGTAAGCTGGAGGATGATCGGGGGCGCGGGCCTGCTGGGAGGCATCGGCTTCACGATGGCGCTCTTCGTCGCCGGCCTGGCGTTCGTTGGGCGGCCGGAGCTTCTCGTGGCCGCGAAGCTGGGTATTCTCGCGGCGTCGCTGATCGCCGGACTGGCGGGATGGCTGGCGCTGAGGAGCGAACCGAGCGGTCCGCCCGGGCCCTCGCCCTGACTCCGCCGTAGCCGCGCTCCTCAGGTACATCGCCTGCTTCTAGCTTGTGAAGAGACGGACGCCGCGGCACCGGCCGACACGCGGCTCCGCAGATTCTCCCGGCGTCGGAATCATGCCACCCGCGCAGCCTCCCGCGCGTGCGCCCGATCCCCGACCACGGCGGCCTGCGCTCCGAATGCCCTGAGCGCGCCGCGTCCCAGCACCACGGACAGGCCCAGCACAAGGAGCTGCGTCACGAGAAACGGCGGCTCCGACTGGGTGGGCGCCAGTGCGATCATGGCCGGGATTCGGTGGAACAGCTGCGCCACGAGCACGAACACGTTGAAGTAGAGCGCCGCGACGGTGCCCACCACGTACGTCGTCCGCCACCCGCCGGCCAGCCGCTTCCAGTACCGCGCCGCGATCACGGCGGGCAGGATCAGCAGCGAGAGAACGCCGAGCCCGTGCGAGGGCAGGAGCTTCACGAACGGAAAGGCGAAGCCGCCCGCGTTCGCGAGCAGTGTGGTGACCAGGAAGACGGCCGCCCACCCGTCGAGGCGGCGCCCAGACAGGAAGCCGCCCACGACGACGAGCCCCGCGACGATGCCGACGAGGCTCAGCACCCCTGTTGTCGCCTCTTGGTCATGGTTGATCCGTTCTCCGGAACATCGCCGGCACGTTGCTCACCAGCAGTAAAGCCATGGGAGAATCTCGCGGGCAACTCTTTTCATCGGGCGTCCCGTGGCTGGGCTCGCAGGTGGAGTGGGATCACCGTCTCACCCCATTGGAGGTAGAGGAGCGCGCTGTCGGCGTCCACCATCGGAAAGTAGAACCCCAGCGTCTCCATGTGCGGTCCCTTGCCCGGCCTGACCGACACTCTGAGCGCGTCTTTCCCCACCGGATACGGCTCGTGAAACACCCTGGCCGCACGGCTCAGGATGATGGTCCACAGCTCCGCGCCGGGAATGGCCCAGATGCTGTAGGTGCCCCTCGGCACCGGTTGATCCTCCAGCAATACCTCGCCGCTGAATTTAATAGTGGTCGCCGCGTCCGCCCCGGGATCCCATTCCTTGCCGTACGGCACGATGCCACCGAACAGGCGACGCCCGCGCGCCACCGGCCGGCGGTAATCGATCGTGACGAGGACCGGGCCAACCCGCTGTTCCAGGCGGGCCTGCTGGCTCTTTGGTATGGCCGCGTCGCCCCGTCCTTGACAGCCGGCATCCGCCAAGGCCAGGGTCAGCGCTGCCAGGCTCGGGAGGCATCGACGGGTGACTCGCATACGAACTCCACTCACAGTCGTCTTGCAGCCCAGGCGAGCCGCATCGCCACGTTACACAGGAGGAGAAATCCCATGATCCAGAACAGCCGAGGCGCCCAGGCCGGGACCAGCAGGAACAGGGAGTAGAAGACGACGGTCTCGGTGCCCGCCACGATGGCCGGCGACCGACCTGACCGCCGCCACCGCGCGCAATCCAAGGCCGCGGCCGGAATAGCGACTAGCAGCCTGAGCTCGGTCGCTACATGTGCTCCACGCCGCCGCGTCCGCCGGATGCTACTCGGCCGATCCAA
>JACCSZ010000011.1 GCA_013812695.1 Gemmatimonadales bacterium
GTCGCGGTGTGCGCGCTGAGCGGCGCCGGCGCGCTGGCGGCTCAGACCGAGGGCGCGGTCGCCGGTCGCGTGCGCGAGTCCGGGACGGGCCGCGACATCGCCGGCGTGCAGGTGCTGGTCGACGAGCGGGGCGGCGCGGTGACCGATACGGGCGGGCAGTATCGCATCCGTGCGGTGCACACCGGATGGCATCGGGTCGCCGCGAGACTCATCGGGTACCACGGGGTCGTGCTCGACAGCGTCCTCGTCCGCGCCGGGGCCACCGTGACCGCGGACTTCCTGCTCGAGGCCAGCGCCGTGGAGCTGGCGCCGCTGGTGGTGACGGCGCCGCTCGATGAGTTGCTCGATCCGCTCGCCACCCGGAGCGAGCAGAAGATCTCGGCCGCGGATCTGCGCGAGCTGCCGGTGAGCTCGCTCGAGGAAGCGATCGCCTTGAGCGCGGGGACCGTCGGCCAGAGCTATCGCGGCGGACGCATCGGAGAAGAGTCGTTCATCGTGGACGGGTTGGGCGTCAAGAATCAGTTGGACGCGGCGAGCGGCGCGCTCGGCCTCCGCCTTCCGCCCGACCTCCTGGGCGAAGCGTCCCTGGTGACCAACGGCTTCTCGGCGCGCTACGGTCAGGCGCTGTCGGGGCTGGTGAACGTGGTCACGCGGGATCCGGGCGAGACCTGGGACGGCCGAGCCGCCGTCGAAACCGACCGCCCGCTCGGGGGGGCGCTGGATCACGGCCTCGACCGCATTGCCGTCCGCGCCGGTGGCCCGATCGCGGGTGGAGTCGGCCTGGGGGCCGCGGTGGACGTGGCCGGCCGGCTCGATGACGACCCGGTGAACGCGCCCGCCCCGAGGATTCGCGCGACCCCCGCGCCCGCCCCGATCTCCTGCCGCACAACAGCGGCGAGCAGTGGAACGGTGCCGCGAAGCTGCTGGTGCCCATCGCGAGCGGGGCGGTGCTCCGGATCCTCGGCATCCACTCCGAGGATCAACGGCTGCTGTACGACCCGGCCTACAAATACGCGCTCGACTTCGCGCCCGCCCAACGCCTGCGGGGCGACCTCGTCACCGGCCACCCGCAGCTTCGGGCCGGCCCGGCGTCCCGCCTCCCCATCATCGTGGATCTGCGCGCAGGCCGGTTCGTGCGCGAGTTCCTGCGGGGCCAGCTCGACGGCACGGTGGATTACGCCGTCGGCGCGATCACCGGCTCGCGGTTTCAGGTCGTGGGAGAGCAGCAAGCCCGCGCGCAGCAGCCATCCGATGATCCGATCGCCGGCTTGGAGCAACCCGGGCTGAGCGACGCCACGCCGTGGGGTGTGCCCGCGTTCTTCCTCTCCGGCGGGTCACGCGGAGACCTGGGATGGAATCGGTTCGGCGAGACGCGCCTGCAGCTCGAAGGTACCTACGGGGGCATCCGCGGCGTCGATCTCCTGCTCGGGGGCGAGGTCGCCGCCCAGCAGGTCCGCACCTACCAGCGGGTGCTCGGCTTCCTCCCCGCGGGCGACACCGTACCGCCGCCGACCATCGCCGCCTTCAACCCGCGAAGCGTGGCGGCCTGTGGAGGGCCAGGCCCGCGTGGCCGACATCGCGGTGACCGCCGGTCTGCGCTTCGACCGGTTCGCCGCCGGCACCGAACGCGCCGGCGAGGCCCGCGGCGCACAGCGATCCCTGAGCCCGCGGTTCGCGGTCTCCACCGTGCTCCGGGGCGCCACCTTCGTCGCGAGCTACGGCCGGTTCACGCAGGCACCCGACTACCAGTTCCTGGTGCATGCCGCGTTCGACGACACCACCCGCACCGGCCGATTCCGCCGCGGCAACCCCGGTCTCGGCTTCGAGCGGGCGACCCAGTACGAATTCAGCGTGCGGGTGCGGCCGCGCGAAGGAGTCGCGCTCAGGGTGGGCGTGTATCGGAAGCGGCTGACCGGACTCGTGGCGTCGGTCCCGCTGGGGATCGATCCCGATTCCACGGTCTTCGGCAACGCCGACGCCGGCACGAGCCGCGGGCTCGAGCTGCCCGCCGAGCGCGAGTTGCGAAACGGCTTCGGCTTCGAGTCGCGTACACGCTGCAGGGGGCCGATGCGACGTCCACCGACCCCTTCCTGCTCAACCGGCTCATCGTGGTCGATCCCCAGACCGGCGACACGATCCGGCCCGCGCGCGCGGAGTTTCCGCTGGACTACGATCAGCGGCACTCGCTCACCGTCATCGTGCGAGGCAAGGCGCCGGCGGAGGTCGGCCCGCGCATCCTCGGCGTGCGCCCGGTCGCCGGGCTCGAAGGAGCGCTGCTCGTCCGCGCAATGTCCGGCCTGCCCTTCTCGCTGGCGGACGACGGATTCGCTCCTGGGCGTGCCCAACGGCTCGCGGCTGCCGGGCAGCTCGACGATCGACCTGCTGGTGCGGCGTCCCATTCGATTGGGGCGTACGGCTGGCGGGATCTACCTCGATGTGCGGAACCTGCTCGACCGCCGGAATGTCGTGGCCGTCCGGCGCGACACGGGCCAGCCAGAGGCCGATGACGCCGCCATCCTGCGCCTGGCCGAGTCGGCTTATGCGTCGCACCCGGAGACCATTCCCTACGAGTCGGCGCGCTACCGTCAGAGCGCCGATCTCGATGGGGACGGCTACCTCTCCGGGCGGGAGGAACTCTTCCCGCTGTACGTCGCGGCCGCGCGCGACTTCACCAGCCGCTGTTCGCGTACGGCCCCCCCAGGCTGGTTCGCCTGGGGGTCGAGCTGCTGTTTTAGTCTCTAGACGGTCAGGCCGGCGGCGGCTCCGGCACGATGAACGGCGCGACGATCGCGTCGACCTCTTCACGCGTGAGCGGCTCGTCGAAGGCCTCCGACGCGGCCGCGGCGGTGCCGAACGCCAGCAAGTCGATACCGAGCTGGGTGGTGATCTCTTCGCCGAGGTAACTCGGCTGGAGGGCCACGGGCGCGCTGTCGTTCCCCGTGATCCATCCCTTCACACCTGGTGACTGGGCCAGGCGGCGCACCGCGGCCGCATGCCGGGCTTCCACGGAGTGGATCCGAAGCGCCGTCGTCAGCACCTCGGCCTGGGACTGGACGAACGGCGCCTGCCCCTTGTACGCGCGCACGCCCGTGTCTTCGAACGCCTGGGCCAGCGTGATGAATGTCGTAGCATTGCTGAAGACGTCGTTGAACGCGCCGCCCGCGGTGAAGTCGAACGTGGGCTTGAGGATCGCGAGCGGGCCGAGAATCTGCTGCAGGAGCAGCACGTGGGCGGCCTCATGCAGGCTGATCTGATCGAAGATCGGGCGCGCCACGCCGACGTCGACCGCGCCCGGTGCCAGGCCGAGCATATAGAACTCCGACTCCAGGTACTCCAGGGTCAGCGCGAAGTTCAGCACGTCGGCGATGTCCGCGGGAAGGCCGCCCTGCGCGAACGCCTTCTTCGCCATCAGCCCGAAGGCCACCGGCATCGAGGCCAGGGCCAGTAACCCGGCCCGCTGGCCGGTCTGGCGGAGCGCGTCGCGCCGGGTGACGACGCGGTCGATGAGATCCGGATCGAGCCCGCCGAGAATGGTCTGTTCAGTCATGTGGCAGGCTCCTAGGTGGTCGGAAGCTGCGACGCGTCGATGGCCGTCACGATGAACGGATCGGCGAGCGGCAGGACCTGGGTCGGGATGCGAAACACGTCGAGGCCGGACGCCGGGTCGACGGTGTCATCACCGGCGAACGCGGCCGTGTTGGGGCTCTGGATATCGCGCAGCACGGCGGCATGCCGGGCTTCGACCGACACGATCTTGCCCGCGACAGTCAAAAAATCCGGGCTGTCAATCAGGAACCCGGCGCCGTTGTAGGCGCTGACGCCCAGGTCCTCGAACGTGATGGCCGTGTTGAGGACGCTATCGCGGCTGGTGAAGTCCACCCCGACGAAGTCGACCTGCAGCGCGGGGATCGCCTGGTCGCCGAGTGCGGCCTTCAGGAATTCCCGGTGAATGATCTCGTGGTCCCGGATGTCGGTGAAGACCTGTTGCTCTTCCGCCGTGACCCCCACATAGAACGCGCCCACCACCGCCGTATAGAAGGCCGCCTCCAGTTGCTCCAAGGCATAGGCGTAGTTGAGCACGCCGATGTCGCCGCTGCCGAGCTGGGCCGGCCCGGCGCCGACCGTGACAGTGAACGGGCTCCCGGCGATGGGGCTGCCGTTGATGGTGATGTTCAGGGTATCGGTGCCTTCTACCGTGGGCGTGTAGGTGAACACGTATCTGCCGTTCGCGCGATCTTCGACCCGAATCGTCTGCCCGGCGTTGGCGCCCGTCAGCGTGGCCACCACCGTATCGCCACCGGTATTCAAGTTGGTGTCGTCGGCTGCCCTGGCCTGGACCGTGATCTCGACGGGCACGTTGGTGCCGGCGGTCCCGGGAACGTTGGCGGTAGAGTTTCCCGGGCTGACCGGGGTGTCGGTGGGGTCGGTGGGGTCGGGGTTGTCATCGCCGCATCCGACGGTCGCGACAGCGATGGACACGCCGGACCATTGCAGAAAGGTCCGCCGGCTCGTCGCACGGGCCAGCCGTGCCAGGAAATCCAGCTCCCGCAGACCTGTAGTGAGCCTGTCGATCATGTGTTCCTACCTCCTGGATGCGAGAGTGTTCGCGGCGAGCTGCTCCTCGAGCAGCGCCTTGTTGACCGCCATCGCGGCGTCGGCCCCTTCCGCGGCGGCGACCACCACGAATTGCGCCTCGCGGGACGCGTCGCCACACACGTACAACCCCGGCACGTTCGTCGACTCGCACTTGGCGGTATTTACCGCGCCCGTCTCGGTGAATTTACAGCCGAGTCGCGCGGGGAGCTCTGACGCCTGCCGCTGCCCCGACGCGAAGAACAGCGCGCTCCTCGCGACGGGGGCTCCGGTGTCGAACACGAGGCGCTCGAGCTGGTCGCCGGTGCCCTCCATCCGGAGTACGCGCTCTTCGCGCAATCGGATCTCCGCCGCGTCGAGCCGGTCCTGCATGCGCGGCGAGAGCGCGGCTGGCCCGTCGGAGCACAGCAGGATGTCGCGACTCCACACCGTCAGCCCGAGAGCCAGCCCGGCGCCGGCCTCGCCACGGCCATACGCCGCGATCGGTTGGTCCCGCCATTCCCAGCCATCACAGTAGGGACAGTGATGCACGCTCCGGCCGTAAAACCGCTCCAGCCCGTCGATCGCAGGTAAATCGTCTATGACGCCGGTGGCCAGCAACAACTTGCGGGAATGGAGGGCGGTGCCGTCGGAGCAGCGGATCTCGAAACCATCGGCCGTCCGAAGGGCGTCGACCACCTCCGCGCCGACCAGTTCAACGGTATCGTACGGGCTGAGCTGCTCTCGGGCAAGCCTCAGGAGCTCGGCGGGCGGGGTGCCGTCTCGCGTCAGAAGTCCGTGCACCGCGTGCGACCACCGGTTCCGCGACAAGCCGGTATCGCAAAGAATGACGCGGCGCCGGCACCGTCCGAGCATGAGCGCGGCGCTCAGCCCGGCCGGGCCACCGCCAACTACGATGCACTCGTAGATCAATCCGTGCGGGAGGTCGTGGTGGACGGCACGACCTCGCCGGCCTCCATGACCTGCTTGAAACGGCGGAGGTCGTCGGCCACCTGGCGCTTCGGGTCTTCGCCGAGGATGTGAGCGACGGCGCCCCCGAACTTGCCACCGGGTGGCGCGTAGCGCATCACGACGCGCACTTCGGTGCCTCGATTGACCACCGGGGAAAAGTGCACCGACCCCGCCTGGTCGACATCGGCGCCCGGGAGCGAGCGCCAGGCGATGAGTTCGTCCTCGATCTCGTTGTGAATTTCGGCATCCCACTCCACCCGCGTTCCCAGCGGACCCTTCGCCACCCAGTGCGAGCGCCGATCATCCAGAACGGTGACCGACTCGAGGTTGTCCATGAAGCGAGGCAGGTTCTCGAAGTTGCGCCAGAACTGGAAGAGTTCGTCCCGCGGCCTCGTCGCGATCGTGACCGCCTCCTCGATCTTATTCCCCTGGCCGGAATGGAGGCTGGCCACCGGGCTCGATGTGCCCTCCACGGCGGAGTTGCGGCCCATGGCGCGATTCACCTCGCACACACCGGTTACCCCCCGCTTGATGAGCCCGCCGCCCAACGGCATGAGCAGGGCGCGAAGTCGCCTCTGACGCAGGCTGTACACGAGCAGCGCGGCGCCGGCGATCGCCGAGACCAGCCGTTCGGTGCGGCCCACGTTGATCCGTGAGTCACCGCGCTCGGTGCGCCTGAGGTTGTCCCATGGGGCGGCGCGATCGCTCACGCCAGTGCTTGCTGTCATGGTGTCCTTGACTGCACAAGGTATGTCGAAACCGCACCATCGTGTGACAACGAGAATAATCTTGCCGTGACGGGGGTCACCCGTCCAGGCGTGCCTGCTCCTCGTCAATGTGGTCCCGGTGCGCCCGATCGTCCAGCAGGGCGGCGGTTCCGTCTCTGGCGTCGGGGTCGGCAATTTCAGCTTTCGGGCTTGCATAGTGCCGGCCCATCTTGTCGGCGTCGCGCGGGTCGCCGAGCTCGAGCTCATCGGCCGCGTCCTCGCTCTCCGACCCGGCGGCGTTGCCGCTCGGCCCGAGCGCGAAACGCCG
>JACCSZ010000038.1 GCA_013812695.1 Gemmatimonadales bacterium
GCCCTGTTCGGGGCGCTGACCTATGCCGAGTTGGCCGCCGCGCTCCCCAGGTCGGGGGGCGTTTTCGCGTACATCCTCGAAGCGTTCGGCCCACTCCCGGCCTTCCTGTTCGGCTGGTCCGAGCTGACCGTCATCCGCGCCTCCGCTCTCGGGGCCATCGCCACCATCTTCGCCGAGTACCTGGGCTACTTCGTCCGGCTTACGGCGGAGCAGGTGCGCTACGTGGCGGCCCTGGGAATCCTGTTCGTCGGCGCCCTCAATTATGTGGGGGTCAACAGCGCGGCGGTGGTCATGAACTTCACCACGGTCGCCAAGTACGCGGCGCTCGCGGCGCTCGGCCTGCTCGCCTTTACGGCCGGCACCGGCAGCGCCTCGCACTTCACGCCGGCGTTCGAGGGCGGCGTGAACCTGTCGCTCATGGGGACCGCGCTGATCGCCATCATGTGGACGTACGACGGGTGGGCCGACCTGTCGTTCATGGGGGGCGAGGTCAAAGATCCGGGTCGCACGCTACCGCTGGCGCTGATCCTGGGGACGGCGGGGATCGTGATCGTCTACCTGCTGCTCAACGTCGCCTACATCTACCTGGTGCCGCTCGAGGAGATGGCCGGGGCCCGGCTGATCGCCGCGACGGCGGCCGACCGAATCCCGCTCTTCGCCGGCGCCGGCGGGGCCGTGGTCTCGGGGATCGTGATGCTGTCCTGCTTCGGGTCGCTGACCGGCTCGATGATGACGGGACCGCGGATTTTCTTCGCGATGGCGGACCGCGGGCTGTTCTTCCGCGGCATCGCGCGGGTCTCGCCGCGGTTCCAGAGCCCATCGGTGGCCATCTGGCTGGCGACGGCGCTCGGCGTGCTGTACGTGTTGTTCAACGACTTCCAGCAACTCGCGGACAAGTTCATTCTCGGCATCTGGCCGTTCTACGCGTTGGCCGTCGCCGCCGTCTTCGTCCTCCGCCGCACCCACCCCGACCTGCCGCGCCCCTACCGCACCTGGGGCTACCCCGTCGTCCCCATCCTCTTCCTGCTCGCCTCGGTGGCGATGGTGCTCAACGCGCTCTGGACCGACCCGGTCAACACGGGCATCACGTTCGGGATCATCCTCGCGGGGATCCCCGTGTACTTCGCGTGGCGGCGGTGGGGTGGGGTGGGCTTGTAGGCAGCGTGAGTCGCGTCCGGGTCGAGATTGTGCGGCCTTTCACCACGAAGGCACGAAGGGCACGAAGGGGCTCCAACCCACTACACTCGCACCTCGATCGCCAGATCAGCCGCACGAACACTGTGCGTCAGGGCGCCGATCGACACGTAGTCCGCCCCCGCCTCCGCGTACGCGCGCACGTTGTCGAGCGCGATCCCTCCGGTAGCCTCGATCTCTACTCCGGGCGACAGATGCCGCGCGCGCGCGGCCCACCCGCCGAGCGTGGCCGGGGTCTGGTTGTCGATGAGGATGCGTGTGGCTCCGGCGGCGCAGGCCTGCTCGAGCTGCCCGGGCGATTCAACCTCGACGTAGAGCGCCGCCACGCCGCGCCGCCGCGCGTCGGCCAGTGCCTCGGCGAGCGAGCGGCCGTTCCGGACGACCGCCTGCCAATGGTTGTCCTTGACCATCAGCTCATGGCTCAGATCTTCGCGGTGCCTGGAGCCGCCGCCTGCCACGACGGCGGCAATGTCGAGCCCGCGGAGGCCCGGCGCGGTCTTGCGAGTGTGGAGGACGCGGCAGCCGGTGCCGGCCACCGCGTCCACGTAGGCGCGCGTGGCGGTCGCGATGCCCGCCGCGCGCTGGAGCAGGTTGAGCATCGGTCGCTCGGCGCGGAGGATCCGGGCCAGCTCGCCATGCAGCACGCCCACGAGCTCGCCGGCCGTCGCGGTCCGGCCGTCGGCACCGCGCCACTCGATCCGGCAGTCGCACGCGTGGGCCACCGCGTCGGCATAGGCGGCGCCGGCCAGCACGCCCCCGCTCCGGAACTCGATGATGCCCCGGGCCTCGAGCCCCGGCGGAACCGTGACCGCGGTGGTGACGTCGGTGTCGCCATCTTCGGCGAGCGCGACGGCGGCGATGCGCGCCGCGTCCGCGCTCACTTCCCGAGGGCGACCATGCGGTCGATCGCCCCGCGGGCGCGCGCCGCGATGTCGTCGGGAACGGTGATGTGATACCGGTCGAGCGCGAGCGAGTCGCGTACGTTGGCGAGCGTGATCGTCTTCATGAACGCGCACTCGGCCTCGGGGTCGGCCGCGATGAACTCCTTGTCGGGCGCCACCTGCCGCATCCGGTGCATGATGCCGGTCTCGGTCGCCACGATGAACCGTTTGGCCGGCCGTGCCGTGACCGCCCGGATCATCCCCTCGGTCGAGGCGACGTGGAGACCCTCCGCCGCGATACCGCCGCGTCCCATCTCGTAGATCAACTGCCCCGCGCAGCCACATTCCGGATGCACCAGCACCTCCGCGTCCGGGTACCGCGCGCGGGCGGCGTTCAGGGTGTCGACGCGGATCTCCTTGTGGACGTGGCACTCCCCCATCCACACCTCGACGCGCCGCTGCGGCCGCATGCGGCGCACGTGCGCGCCCAGGAAGAAGTCGGGGAGGAACAGGATGCCGCGGTCGGCGGGGATCGCGTCGATCACGTCGAGCACGTTGCCGCTGGTACAGCAGTAGTCGAGCTCCGCCTTGACCTCGGCGGTCGTGTTGACGTAGCCGACGGAGATGTAGTCGGGAAACTCCGCCTTCCAGCGGCGGACGTCCTCCGCGGTGATCGTCGCGGCGAGCGAGCAGCCGGCCTTGAGGTCGGGCAGCAGCACCCGCTTGGCGGGCGACAGGATCGCGGCGGTTTCCGCCATGAAGTGTACGCCGGCGAAGATGATCACGTCCGCCGGCGTCTTCGCCGCCTGCCGGGAGAGGCCGAGCGAGTCGCCCACGTAGTCGGCCGCATCCTGCACTTCGGGACGCTGGTAGTTATGGGCCAGCACCACGGCGTTTCGCCGGCGCGCCAGCTCGTGGATCTCGGCGGTCAGCCCGGCGACCTCCTCGGGCGTCTCGTCGAGCCGCTCGATGACGGGCAGGCTCAGCGTCATGCGGTCTCCCGCTTGAGGGCGGCGGGCGGATAATCGAGCCGACGATGACCGCCGCGGCTCTCGCGGCGGCGGCGTGCGGCCTGGGTGATGAGCCGCGCCACCAGGAGCTGGTTGTGGGTGCGCCAGGCCGGGTCCGGCGTCCCGCGCGTGAGCCGGTCGAGCGTCTGCTCCGCCTGGAGCAGCGATGCCTCGGTGCGCTGCACGCCGACGTTGGCGGTCATGAGCTCGCGCATCTCGGCGCGGGTTGGGGCGGAGGCGTCGTCGGCACCGGAGTCGCGCGGGAAGGGAAGGGTCGGGTTGGTGGCGGCGGTCGAGCCGGGGCGAGAAGTTCCCTCCCCTTCGCCGCGCTCGGGGTTCGGATGGCCGGCGGTGTGCTCGCCCGAATGGGCTGCGGCCTCCGCGGAACGGGCGGGCTCGGGCTGGCGGACCGCGGCAACCGCGCGCCCGGCTCGGTCAGCGAACACCAGGCCCTCGAGCAGCGAGTTCGAGGCGAGGCGGTTGGCGCCGTGCACGCCCGTCGAGGCCACCTCCCCGACGGCCCAGAGGCCGCGCAGGCTCGCGCGGCCCTCGAGGTCGGTCTGGATGCCGCCCATGGCGTAGTGCAGCGCGGGTGCCACGGGGAGCAGATCGCGTGCGGGGTCGAGCCCGTACCGGGCGAGCATCGCGGTGATGCCGGGAAAGCGCGTCGCGAAGTCCACGACCTGACGGGCATCGAGCCACGCACCGCCCGACGCATCGGCCGCGGCTACCGCGCGCGCCACGATGTCGCGCGGCGCCAGCTCGGCGCGCGGATCGGCGTCGAGCGCGAACCGCCGGCCCTCGCGGTCGACCAGCAGCGCGCCCGCGCCGCGGACGGCCTCGGAGATGAGCGGCGCCGGGTTGACGTCCGGAAGCTTGAGCGCGGTCGGGTGGAACTGCAGGAACTCGAGGTCGCGAAGCCGCGCGCCGGCGCGGTGCGCCAGCGCCCAGCCGTCGGCCGTGGCCACTTTGGGGTTGGTGGTGACGGCGTAGAGTTGTCCCACGCCGCCGGTCGCGAGCACCACGTCCGCGGCATGGATCGCGTAGCCTTCGCCGCCGCGGGGCAGCGCCGTCACGCCAGCGACCCGGCCGTCGTGGAGGAGGAGGCCGGTGACCTCGGTGTGCTCGAGCAGCTCGATCAGCGGGTGCAGCCGGACGACCTGCGCCAGGCACCCGATCAGCGCGGCGCCGGTCCGGTCGCCACCGGCGTGGATGATGCGCGCACGCGTGTGCGCGGCCTCGAGCCCGAAGCGGAGCCGCCCATCGCCGCCGCGGTCGAACCGCGCGCCCAGCGCCAGCAGCTCGTAGATCCGGTCGGGGCCTTCGCTGGTGAGGATGCGGACGGCTTCGGGGTCGGCCAGACCATCGCTGGCGGCCATGGTGTCGGCGGCGTGCTGGCTGGGACTGTCGCCCGGCCCGAGCGCCACCGCGATCCCGCCCTGGGCCCACGCGCTGGCACTGTCGGCAAGCGTCTCCTTCGTCACCACGATCGCCGCCCGCCCCTCGGAAGCGAGCCGCCAGGCCGTCCAGAGCCCGGCGATGCCCGTGCCGACGATGACGGGGCGGATGGGGATCATGGCGGAATATACCAGGGGATTTGTCATCCTGAGCGGAGCGAAGGAGGCATTACCTGAAGCATGGCTCCTTCGCTCCGCTCAGGATGACGCCGCCTTTGTGCTTCCGTCCCCCTCCCCCCGTCACGTCCTCACCCGCGCCAGCAACACCAGCCCCGCCAGCAGAAACGCCGCGTTGGGGAGCCACGCCGCCAGCGTCGGATCGATCACGCCGCCCGCGCCGACCGCCTTCATGATCTGGGTGGCCAGCAGGAAGATGACCGTCGTGCCGAGGCTGATGGCGATGCCGACGGCGGCGCCGGCGCGCGGGGCCTGGACGGCGAGCGGCGCGCCGAACAGCGCGATGATGAGGCACGTGGCCGGCAGCGCCAGCTTGAGTGCCTGCTCGACGATCAGCTTGTTGGCGTCGTTGCCCGAGCGCTCGAGCGCCTCGATGTACCGTCCCAGCTCGGCGTAGCGCATCTCGTCCGGTGCCTTGGGCTCGGCGAGCAGGTCGGCGGGGCTCTGCGTGAGTGCACGGAGCCGCATCGAGCGAAAGGCAAAGCTGGCTTGCTGCGCCGGCCCCACGATGACGCGGCTGGTGCCGGCTTTCATCTGCCAGGCGCCGCGGATGCCGTCGTAGCTGGCGCTGTCGGCGGTGATGATGAGTCCCGGGTACCCGGCGCCGTCACCCTGGCGTTCGAGCAGGAGCTGCTTGAGCTGGCGGGTCTCGACGTCGAGTGAACGCATGGTGTAGACCCAGCCTACGTCGCCGCGGTACACGAAGTTGTAGCGCGACCGTGTGCTCCGGGCCTGCTTGGACTTCTGGATCTCGAGCTGCCGGGCGGTGGCGCCCGGCGCCATCTCGCCCACCACGAACGCGAGCCCCGTCGCGAGGGTGGCGGCGACGAAGACCGGCACCATCAGCCGATAGAAGCTGAGGCCACCGGCCTTGGCGGCGGTGAGCTCCGAGTGCCGGCCCATCCCTCCGACCGTGAACACTGTGGCGAACAGGACCGCGGCCGGCATCACGATGAACGCGTTCTCGGGAATCGAGTACACGTAGCTGATCACGATCTGCCGCATGGTGAGGCCGCGGTCCAGCAGCT
>JACCSZ010000039.1 GCA_013812695.1 Gemmatimonadales bacterium
GGTGCGGCACTCGGGTGGCCCTGGGGGGCGATCTGGGTCCGCGACACCGCCGGCCAGGTCATGTGCTGCTCCCAGATCTGGAGCGCGGATCCGAAGCTGCACGCCGGGTTCGCCGAGCGATCCCGACGGCTCGAACTCGCGGTGGGGGAGGGACTCCCTGGTCGCGTCTGGGCGACGGGCGCGCCGGCCTGGGTGAGTGCCGTCCTGGGCGATCTGGACTTCGTGCGCGCCACGGAGGCACGGGAGGTCGGGTTGCACTGCGGCGTCGCGTTCCCCGTCACGCGGCGGGGTGAGACGCACGCGGTGATCGAGTTCCTCGCGGATCAGGCGGAGGAGCCCGATGTCGAACTGCTCGGGCTGATGACGACCGTTGGCGCGCAGGTCAGTGAGTTCATGGAGCGCCGCCGGGCGGAAATGGCGCTCGAGCGGAGCGAGGTGCGGTACCGCTTACTGGTGGAGGCCACCTCACAGTTGGTCTGGACCTCCGATCCGGCGGGCGACATCGTCGAGGAGCTGCCGTCGTGGACTGCCTACACCGGGCAGTCGCTCCAGGAGTATCGCGGGCGTGGCTGGATCGAGGCGGTGCACCCCGACGACCGCGATGCGGTCCTCGCCGCGTGGCGGGTGGCGGTGGCGGCCCGAGAGCCGCTTCGGGAGATCGAGGCCCGCATCCGGCGGGCCGACGCGGAGTATGGCACGTTCGCGCTTCGCGGTGTTCCCATCTTCGGGCCTGGCGGGGAGGTCCGCGAATGGGTCGCCACCTGCACCGACGTCTCGGTGCGCAAGCGGAGCGAGGGGCGACTCCGGCAGGCGGACCGGATGGACGCGGTGGGCCGGCTGGCCGGTGGAGTCGCGCACGAGGCCAACAATCAGATGACGGTGGTACTCGGCAGCGCCGAGTTCGTGCTGCGCCGCGAGGACCTCCCCCAGGTGGTGCGGCAGGACGTGGAGCTCATCCGCATGGCGGCCGAACGGACGGCCGCGATCACCGCGCAGCTTCTCGCCTTCAGCCGGCGGCAGGTGCTCAAGCCGAGGCCGGTCGATCTCGACGACGAGGTGCGGAGCCTGGAGCCGATCCTCCGCCGGACCTTGGGAGAATGCTGCACCCTGGCGTTGCACCCGGGAAGCCTGGTGGGCAAGGTGCGAGCGGACCCGGGCCAGCTAGCGCAGGTGCTGCTCAACCTCACCTTCAACGCGCGCGACGCCATGCCGGACGGTGGCACGCTCACGATCCGGACGCGGGCCGTCGAGCTGACTACGGACCAGGCCGCGGCGCACCCTGACGAGCCAGTCGTCCCGGGGCCGTACGCTGTGTTGGTCGTGAGCGACACCGGGCACGGGATGGATCGCGCGACGTTGGCACGCATCTTCGAGCCGTTTTTCACCACCAAACCGGTGGGGCAGGGCACGGGGCTGGGACTGGCGAGCGTGCACGGGATCGTCCGGCAGTCGGGAGGCCACGTCTGGGCGTCGTCGGAGCCGGGCGCCGGCGCCACGTTCGAGATCTATCTCCCGATGGCGCCTTCCGAGGCCGGCGGCGGTGCGCCGCCGCCGCCGGAGCCCGAGGTGCGTGGGAAGGGCACGGTGCTGGTGGCCGAGGACGACCCTCCGCTCCGAGGGATTATCGCCCGCATCCTGCGGGAGAGTGGCTACGAGGTGCTGGAGGCCGCGGACGGCGAACAAGCGCTCGGAATCGTACGGAGCCGGCCTGGCCTGCTCGCTCTGGTCGTTGCCGACCTGATCATGCCACGGATGAACGGCCGTGAGCTGGCCACCCGCCTCGAGCGCGAGCGGCCCGGGACGCGCGTCCTGTTCATCTCCGGCTTTCCCGATCGCGACGTGATCGAGCGCGGGCTCCTGGAGGGAGGGCGGCCGTTCCTTCAGAAGCCGTTCGCGCCGGAGGAACTGACGCGGATCGTGCGGGAGCTGACGACGCCCGGCGGGGACGGGGCCTAGGGCGCGATGGCTGCAGTCTTGTCGCGTTCCCTGTTCGGGACCGCCGCCGCGGTGCTGATTTCCGGCTGCGCCCGCACCATCAACCTGCTCGACCTCGCGGCGCCCCGGTTCGCGGGCGAGTATGCCGCTGCCGCCCCCGACTCGGCGCCGGCCCGTCCGGTCAGGATGGTCACCTTCAATATCAAGCTGGCCCGCCGGATCGATCGCGCCATCGAGGTCCTGCGAAGCGACAGCCTGCGTGGCGCCGACATCCTCGCCCTGGAAGAGATGGACGCCGCCGGGGTGGACCGGATCGCCCGGGCGCTCGGGCTCAATTACGTCTACTACCCGAGCTCCATCCACCCGACCGATCGCAGGTATTTCGGTCCGGCGATCCTCACCCGCTGGCCGATCGAGCGCAGCTGGAAGCTGCTGCTGCCGCACGAGGGCCGGTTCCGGCGCCAGCGGCGCACCGCCACCGCCGCGGAGGTCAGGGTGCACGGCCGGCGCGTCCGGGTGTATGCCGTGCATCTGGAGACGCCGTTCCGGATCTCCGACGCCGATCGGGAGGACCAGGTGCTGACCATCGTTGCCGATGCCGCCCGGTTCGACGGGCCGGTGGTGATCGCCGGCGACTTCAACAGCTACGGCGTCGGCCAGGTGCTGGTGCGACACGGATACCGGTGGCTCACGGCGCGGCTGGATCCGACCATCTCGTTCTTCTCCTGGGATCACATCTTCGTGCGACACCTGCGGGATGCCAGGCCGGCCAGCGCCGGCGTGGTGCGCGAGGTGCGCGGCGCGAGCGACCATCGCCCGGTGTGGGCCGTGGTCGCCTCGGATGTGCTGTGAAGCGCTC
>JACCSZ010000080.1 GCA_013812695.1 Gemmatimonadales bacterium
CAGGCCGCGCGGCTGGGCACGATATCGTTTCCCAATTCAGGTGCCAAGCCCGCGCAGCGGCCGTTCATCCGCGGCGTCCTGCTGCTCCACAGCTTCGAGTACGAGGACGCCGCGGCAGCGTTCCGGATGGCGCAGCGCGCCGACCCCGACTTCGCGTTGGCCTACTGGGGCGAGGCCATGACGCTCACGCACCCGGTCTGGAACGAGCAGGCTCTGGACGCCGCGCGGGCCGTGCTTGGCCGGCTGGCGCCGACGGCCGAGGCTCGCCGCGCCAAGGCGCGGACGGCTCGGGAGCGGGGCTACCTGGAAGCGGTGGAAATCCTGTATGGGGAGGGCTCCAAGGCCCGGCGCGACACGCTCTACTCCGGCGCGATGGGGCGGCTCGCGGCCGCCCATCCCGCTGACCTCGAGGCCCGGACGTTCCATGCGCTCTCGCTGATGGGCCTGAGCCAGGCCACCCGGAACGTGCCCACCTACATGCGCGCCGGCGCGCTGGCCGACGAAGTATTCGTGAGAAACCCCGACCACCCGGGAGCCGCGCACTACATCATCCACGCGTTCGACGATCCCATCCACGCGCCGCTCGGCCTCCGCGCGGCGCGCGCGTACTCCACCATCGCGCCCGGCGCGGACCACGCGCAGCACATGACCAGCCACATCTTCGTGGCGATGGGAATGTGGGACGAGACGGTGGCCGCCAACGAGGTCGCGTCCGGATCGGGCCGGTCGGGCTGGCCCCCCGGACACTACACCGCCTGGCTCGGCTACGGGTACGAGCAGCAGGGTCGCCCAGCCGCGGCGCGACGCCTGCTCGAGACGGTGCGGCCCAACGTCGGCGACCCGCCGCGCCCGCCGCGGCGCGCGTATCTGCTCAACATGCGGGCCCACTATCTCGTCACCAGCGAGCGCTGGAACGATTCGATCGTCACCTGGCGGCTCGATGGCACGGGCGTCGGCCCCGTCCCCCGGGCCATGGACGCCTTCGCGCTCGGATACGCGGCGCTCCGTCGCGGCGAGCGCGCGACGGCCGACAGCCTGCTCCGCGCCCTCGAGACCTTCGCCACGGCGCCGCCCGCCAGCGACCGGTACGGCGGCAACGTCCAGGTGCCCGCCATTCTGGCCAAGCAATTGCGCGCGCAGCTCCGCGCGGCCGACGGCGCCGGCGACGCGGCCGTCGCCCTCGTGCGCGAGGCGGCGGCGATGGAGGAGGCGCTGCCGCTCGAGTACGGTCCGCCCGATGTGGTGAAGCCGACCCACGAGCTGCTCGGCGAGTTGCTCCTGGCGCAGGACAAGCCGGCGGAGGCGCAACAGGAGTTCGTGCGCGCGTTGGCGCTCGCCCCGCGCCGCACGGCCTCGCTCCTGGGCCTCGCGCGTGCCGCCACCGCGGCGGGCGATACCGCGGCCGCCGCCGAAGCGTACGCGGAGCTCCGGCGCATCTGGCACCGCGCCGATCCCGACCTGCCCGGCCTGGCCGAGGTCACGAGACAGTCGGCCCAGGCCCGCTGAGGTGCCGGGTGAGCCGCTGGCCCAGCTCCCGGTGTCGTCCGGCCTTCGTCGCGTATCTCGTCCTCGCGGCGGCATACCTCTGGCTGACCTTTGATGTCGGTATCGCTGGCTAAGGCACCGCCTCGACCTGTGCCGCGCCGAGCTGCCAAAGCAGGAAGGCGTAGGTGTCCGCCAGCTCGGCTGCGCGCTGCGATTTGGTCAACCCCATCCCATGTCCCGCGTCGAAGTCCACCCGCAGCAACACCGGATTGCCGTCCGGGTTCGCCGCCTGGAGCGCCGCGGCCATCTTGGCCGGCTGCCAGGCCTCGACCCGGGAATCGTGAATCCCAGCGGTGAGTAGCACCGCCGGGTAGCGCACGCCTGGCTTGACGTTGTGCACCGCGTCCATCGCGAGCAGCGCCCGGAACCCCGCCTCGGTGGTCGTGCTCCCGAACTCCGGGATGTTGGCCGGGCCGCCGGGTTCGTGCTCCGTCCGCAACGCGTTCAGCACCCCGACCCGGGGAACCGCCGCCCGGAACAGGTCGGGCCGCTCGGTGATGGCCCGGCCGATCGTGATGCCGCCGGCGCTCGTGCCGGTGCCCGAGAGGCGCGACGGAGAGGTGTACCCCTTCCGCACCAGATACTCGGCGCAGCCGATGAAATCCGCCACCGTGTTCGGTTTGGTGGCTTCCTTCCCGGCCTGGTGCCACTCCTCGCCGTACTCTCCACCGCCCCGGACGTGCGCCACGGCGTACACCCCTCCCTGTTCCAGCCAGGCGAGGAGGGCCGGGTCGAAGTACGGATCGAGCGTGATACCGTAGGAGCCGTAGCCTTCGAGCAAAGTGGGGTGGGAGCCATCGAGCTTGATGCCGCGCGGGTACACGATCGAGATCGGCACCATGGTGCCATCGGCGCTGGGTGCCTCCGCCTCGACCGACTCGATCTTCGAGTAATCCACTGGAGAACGCGGCACCATCCGGGTGTCCCGGACCGCCTTGGCGGCAGGGTCGTAGGCGTACCAGAGCGGCGAGCGGGTCCACGACTGCAGCCGGAAGACCACGCCGGGCCGGCGCGCGTCGAGCACGAATCCGTCGATTGCGCCTTCGAACGGCAGCCCGATGCGCGTGCCCGTCTTTGCGCCGTACGGGATGCGCCTGAGCCGGGCAAGTCCGCCCTCCAGCTCCTGCACATAGAGCGCGTCTTCGGCTGCGCCGATCCTGGTGACCACCGCGCGTCCCGCGGGCAGCACCTCGTCCGCCCGGGCGAGATCCGGCGCGCCCGCCTTGACGCGGATGATCCTGAACCGAGGGGCGTCCTTGTGGGTGAGGAGGAAGATGTCCTCTCCTCGGGCGGCGAAGGACGTGACGCCGTCCGGGACGTCCGCGACCCGACGCCACGTCGTGCGGGGTCCGTTCAGCGCGTCGCGCCGCGCCGTGTAGAGCGTCAGCTCGGGCTTGACGCCGTGAAACACCAGCGCGAACGCATACGGTGTGTGCGGCGGCACCACAATCGTCGGGAAGTCGTCCGGTCCGACCGGAACACCGGCGGCCGTTCCGGGCCCGAGCATCTCCTCGTCCTCCTCCACCGGACGGCCCACCACGTGGCGGTACGCCCGGCTGTTCCTGTAGCGCTCGGCCGGGTTGGTGTCGCCCGCGGCGCTCAGCCGGTTGTAGTAGAACGACCGACCGTCCTCCGCCCAGGAAATCGCTGGGAACTGCGCCCGGGTGATCGAGTCGGGGAGCACCCGCCCGGTCGGGACGTCCATGAGGTGGACCACGCTCTTTTCGGAGCCCCCGGGTGAGATCCCGTAGGCGAGATACCGTCCGTCCGGCGAGGGGTAGTGATAGTCGATGGCGACGTGGGACCCGTTCGGCGCGGAGAGCGATGCGGGGTCTACCAGCAACCGCTCCGCCCCGGTCGGACCCCGCCGGACGTACAGTTTCCGGTGCTCGGACCCGGGCTCGCTCTTGAGGTAGAACCAGCGTCCGCGCTGCACCTCGAGCGAGCCGACCGACACGGCCGCATCGTCCAGGGCGCGGATTCTTCGGGCCAGCTCGGCACGCGCCGGGATCCGGTCGAGCACGCTGCGGGTGTGCGCGTTCCGCGCTTGGAGCCACCGCAGGAATTCGGGATTGCTCGACGACGGTGCCTCCATCCAGCGGTAGGGATCCGCCACCACGGTGCCGAAGTAGGTGTCCGCTACCTCACGCCGCGGGGCAGGGGGGGCGGCCGCCGTCTGGGCGAATGCCTCGGCGCCGGCACGAGTGAGCGAAGCGAGCAGGAGGGTGGAGAAGATGCGCGAGCGCCGCATAAGGCCTTCCCGGTTGGTTGGAGAGGGACGGATACAGATGCACGCTGGGCCGCCCGCCGTCAACCTCGAACCGAGACGATGGCCCGCGCGGCGGGGGGACGCGCGTTCGAGGGCCAGCACGGATCGCCGGCATACTCCCATCGGCCGGAACTTGACGCCTCACACTTCGCAGTGTATAGATATGCAGGCCAATGATTACCCGTTCGCGCTGCCTCACCAGAATTACGCCCCGACTCCCGAGGAGAGCCGTCGCGCGAACACGCGGGTAGCGGTAGCAGTCACCCCACCCATGCAGCGACACGCGGCCTCTCCGACGAGAGGCCGCTGACGTTTTCACCCCGAGGAGTCGAGCCGCGGATGACGCCGACGATGACGCTTCGCCTGTACGACACCACCCTCCGCGACGGTACTCAGCGCGAAGGCCTCTCGCTGTCCGTCGAGGACAAGGTCAAGATCGCCGGCGCGCTCGACCGGCTCGGCGTGAACTACATCGAGGGCGGCTGGCCAGGCTCGAATCCCAAGGATGCCGAATTCTTTCGCCGGATTCACGCCACGCCCCTCGTCAACGCGAAGATCGCTGCCTTCGGCAGCACCCGTCGCGCCGGGATGCGCTGCGAGGACGACCCCAGCCTGCGCGCGCTTGTCGACGCCGACACGGCAGTGGTGACGCTGGTCGGCAAGAGCTCGGCCCTGCACGTCGAGCGGATTCTGGAAACCACGCGCGAGGAAAACCTGCGCATGATCGGGGAGAGCGTCGCCTTCTTCAAGCGACTGGACCGGGAGGTCATCTACGACGCCGAGCACTTCTTCGACGGCTATCGGCTCGACGGCGCCTACGCGCTCGACACGCTGGCCGCGGCCGCGGCCGCCGGCGCCGATTGCCTGGTGCTGTGCGACACCAACGGCGGGGAGCTGCCGGACGTCGTCGCGGAGCGGGTGCACGAGGTCCGCGCCGCATTCCCGACCCCGATCGGCATCCACCCGCATGACGACGCCGGCCTCGGCGTTGCCAACGGGCTCGCCGCCGTTCAGGCCGGCTGCGTGCAGGTGCAGGGCACAATCAACGGCTACGGCGAGCGCTGCGGCAACCTCGACCTGGTCCCGCTGATCGCCACGCTCCAGCTCAAGCTCGGTTACGCCGTGCTGCCGGCTGCATCGCTTCGCCGGTTGACGGAGGTGTCGCAGTTCGTCGCCGCGGTGAGCAACCAGCATCCCGATCCACACGCGCCTTACGTCGGGCGAAGCGCGTTCGCGCACAAAGGCGGGATCCACGTGGCGGCCATCGCGAAGGTGGCCGACAGCTACCAGCACATCGATCCGGCCGCGGTGGGCAATGAGACGCGGATCGTCGTGAGCGAGGTGGCGGGGCGGCGGAACGTGCGGCTCCGTGCCCAAGCACTCGGGCTCGAGGCGGGCGAGCGCGAGGGCGCGGTGCTGCAGCGCATCAAGGAGCTGGAGCACCGCGGCTTCCAGTTCGAGGCGGCGGACGGCTCATTCGAGATGCTGCTGCGGCGCGAGTCGCCCGGTTACCGGGCTCCGTTCGTGCTCGAGGACTTCACCGTCATCGTCGAGAAGCGCGGCGGCGACGGGAGCCGGGCGCAGGCCACCGTCCGGCTTCGGGTCGGCGACGAGATGATGCACACCGCATCCGAGGGCGACGGGCCGGTGAACGCGCTCGACCGCGCGGTGCGGAAGGCGCTGCTGCCGCACTACCCGGCGCTCGCCGAGGTGCACCTGGTGGACTACAAGGTGCGGATCGTGGATGAGCACCTGGGCACGGGAGCGCGTCCGCGGGTGATCATCGAGTCGGCGCGAGGCGCGGAGCGGTGGAGCACGGTCGGGTGCTCGGAGAACATCATCGAGGCGAGCTGGCTGGCGCTGTGCGACGGGCTGGAGCTGGCGCTGCTGCGGGGAGATGGCAGCGCGCCGGCGTCATGAGCGCCTCAATCATCGGCGACGATGCAGAACACCTTGATGGCTCCGCGCGCCGTCGTCAAGGTCTCCAGCAGCATTTTCCAGTTCTCCAGGCCACGAACGGGGTGAGTGAGCAGGCGCTCGAGCCAGCCGGGATACTGTGCCTCCGCCAGCGCCATGTCCTTGACGCCCAGCTCGAAGTATTCCCGGTTGGCATTCACCGTTCCCACCATGACTTTGTTGCCCAGCACGAACTCGAGGTTGATCCGGTCCGCCGGCACTTCGATCATCTTGTCACCGCCGGTCACGCTGCTGAGCACCAGCACGCCGTTTTTCCCCAGCGCCCGCATGCTGTCGAAGACCACGGCCGAAGACCCGGTGGCCTCGAAGATCAGGTCGA
>JACCSZ010000090.1 GCA_013812695.1 Gemmatimonadales bacterium
CCGGGCTACGGTATGGCGGTGGCGCAGGCGCAGCACAAGGTGCGCGAGCTGTACGACCAGCTCAAGAAGCGCGGCGTGACGGTCAAGTTCGCCATCCACCCGGTGGCGGGGCGGATGCCGGGCCACATGAACGTGCTCCTGGCGGAGGCGGACATCCCGTACACCGACCTGGTCGAGATGGACGAGATCAACGCGGACATGCCGCAGTGCGACGTCGCCCTCGTGGTGGGGGCCAACGACGTGGTCAACCCGGCCGCGCGCACGGAGAAGTCGAGCCCGATCTACGGCATGCCGATCATCGACGCCGACAAGGCTCGGACCGTGTTCGCGATCAAGCGATCCAAGAATCCCGGGTTCGCGGGAATCGACAACGAGCTATATTTTTCGGACAAGACGTGGATGCTGTTCGGCGACGCGAAGCACGTGATCGGGGAGCTGGTCAAGCAGCTCTCCGGGAGCGGCCTGCACTGATGCCGGGGGGCCCCACGCCCACCGTCCCAAACATGGAGCCCCCTATGCGTTGGACTCTCCCGTGGGCCGCTGCCGCCGTGCTGTGGCTGGCGCCCGCGGGCGCCGTGGCGCAGGACGCGTGCGCAGAAAACCTTACGTGGCCGGCGGTGGGGCGGTGGGCGGAGTACAAGGGTAACTATGGAAAGATGGCGGTGACCAACCGCTACGCCGTCATCGGGGCCGAGCAGCGAAAAGGCACCGAGTACAAGTGGATCGAGCTCAAGATGCACGACGACAAGAAGAACTCCGACATGATCTACCAGATGCTGGTTCCCGGCACCCCGCTGGATATTGACCAGGTCGAGGAGGTCATCATGAAGGCGGGGGACAATCCGCCCATGACCATGAACGGGATGATGCTGAAAATGATCAAGGGCCAACTGTCCAAGAACTCGGTCTTCAAGGACGCCTGCCGGGAGGCCACGCTGGTTGGCGAGGAGAAGGTGACGGTGCCGGCCGGGACCTTCAGCGCTAAACGCTTCCAGAGCGCCAAGTACGAGACCGATAGCTGGATCGACCCCAAGGTGCCGTTCGCGATGCTCAAGTCGGTGGGGCAGTCCCACCAGCTCGAACTGGTGGCGACGGGAGACGGGGCGAAGAGCACGATCGAACTGGAGGCTCGATAGCACTAGGGTGAGATATGGCGGTGGGTGAGTAGTAACCCAGACTACGATTGACAAGCCGTTGCCCACAGGGGCGGTATTCGCGCGGCCTGCCCTATTCCTATCCCCCGAAAACGGCCCTTGCGACTGCCAAATCTGCAGCCGCTTGCCGCTGCTGTGCCCAGCGCTTGCGACATCCATTGCGCAGCCGCAACTACCAATCCCTTCACATCTTAGCCTAAAGTGTTGATTTGAGGCATCTTAGGCGCTATATTGCCCCGTCTTAATTCTATGCGGTCTCAGCTGCGTTGACGTTATACTGTGCCGGGATGCGAATCCCTGGAGGAGGCGAACAGCGTGACGGTGAAAGCCCGTGCCAAGCGTCGCCCCGTGCGGCCGGCGCAGATCGCTCGTGCAATCGATGAGGGCCGCGAGAGCCTGGACCTCTACCTGGACGAGATTAGCCGAGTCCCGCTCCTCAATCGCGAGGAGGAGATGGAGCTTGCGCGGAAGGCGTTCAAGGGCAACGTAACCGCCCAGGAACGGCTGGCGCGCCATAACGTCCGGTTCGTGGTGTCGGTCGCCAAGAAGTTCCAGAACCGCGGGGTGCCGCTCGTCGACCTGATCGGCGAGGGGAACCTCGGGCTCATGACGGCCGCCCGGAAGTTCGATCCGGACCGGGGCGTCAAGTTCATCTCGTATGCTGTCTGGTGGATCCGCCAGGCGGTGCAGGCCGCCATCGCGCGGCACGGCCGCCCGGTCCGGGTGCCGCTCAATCGCACCGCCGACCTGAGCCGCCTGGGCCGCACCACCACGCTGCTCAAGGACAAGCTGGGCCGGATGCCCACCACCGAGGAGCTTGCGCGCGCCACCGGGCTCACGGTCGAGGCCGTGCGCTCGCTCAGCGCGCTCAACTCAGAGGCCGTGCGCCTCGACCACCCGACCCGGGATGGCGAGGGCAACGAGCGCATCGAGCGGTTCACGAGCGGTGAGCAGGAAAGCACGGACATGAGCACCATGGCCAACAGCCAGACCCGCGACATCGAGACCGCGCTCGCTGCGCTGCCGCCCCGGGACGCCAAGGTGCTGCGGTTGTATTTCGGCCTCGACGACGGCAACAGCCGCACGCTCGAGGAGATCGGCCGCATGATGGGCGTCACCCGCGAACGGATCCGGCAGCTCCGCGACCGGGCGCTGCTCCGGCTGCGTGAAGGGGAGACGGGAGACCGGCTGCGGGACCTGGTCGCGTAGGCGGAAGGTCGGACAGGCGGACGGTCGGTAACCACCGCGACCTCACACGAGCCCTAGGGATGCTTCCCTGGGCTCGTTTGGTATCCGCCTCTCCGCCCTGTTGCCATCGCCCCCTACCCGTTTCGTTTCCTCCCGTGGCCTTCTGGCACCCGGTCCCCCACATCGACGCCGACGCCCTGCGTCGCGGCCTCCGCGCCTTTCAGGGCGACGGGGTGTGCTCCCAGGTCCGTGACGCCCTGCTGAGCGGCCCGCTGCTGGTCGGCTACGCGCTCCTCCTCGGCGCGTCCAACGTCGGCGTCGGCATCCTCTCCTCCCTCGGTCCCGCCACCCAGATCCTCCAGCTCCCCACCGTCGCCCTCATCGAGCGGTGGCGGGTGCGGAAGGCGATCTGCTGGTGGGCCGCCTGCTTCGCCCGGGTCGCTTGGCTCGGGGTGCTGTTCGTGCCCTGGGTGGTCCCGGCCGGCGCGCGGACCACCGCCTTGTTCGCGCTGCTGCTGATCGCCGCCGCGCTGGGCACGGTGTCGGGAGCCGCCTGGAACCCGTGGATCCGCGACTTCCTGCCGGAGGAGACCCGGAACCGCGCCTTCGCCCGCCGGATGGCGATCGCCACGGCGATCGGTGCCGGGCTGAGCCTGCTCGCCGGCCTCGCGGTCGAGCAGCTGGGCGACCAGCTCCGGTCCCCGGTCGCCGGCTATGTCGTCGTCCTCGGTTGCGGCGCCGCCGCGGCCCTGCTCGGGCTGGTGTTCCTGGCCCGGATCCCGGAGCCCACGATGCCGCCGGCCTCCCACCGCCCGTGGACCGACATCGTGCGCGAGCCGCTCCGCCACCGCGAGTTCCGAGGGCTGGTTGCCTTCCTGGCGACCTGGACGTTCGCCACCCACCTGTCCACCCCGTTCTTCACGGTCTACCTGCTTCGCCGCCTCGAGCTACCGATGTCGGTAGTGATCGCGCTGGCGGTGCTCTCCCAGCTCACCGCGGCGCTCGTGCTCCGCGCCTGGGGCAACCTGGCCGACCGGTTCTCCACCCTTACCGTGCTCCGGGTGAGCTGCGCCGGGTTCCTGCTCAGCATCGCGTGCTGGCCGATGGTCGGCCTCGCCGGCGCGCCCTGGCTCGTCCTCACCGGGCTCGCCTTCATCCATATCCTCGCCGGGCTCAGCAGCGCGGGCGTGAACCTCGCCAGCGGCACGGTCGCGATGGAGCTGGCGCCGCGTGGGGCGGCCGCCGGCTACCTGGCTACCAACGCGCTGATCTCCGGCACCGCCGCCGGCGTCGCTCCGCTGCTCGCCGGCCTCTCGGCCGACTGGCTCGAGACCCAGCGGCTGTCGGTGACGGTCGCGTGGACGTCGACGGTGAACGCGGGGAGCGGTCTCGCGCTCCGGCCGCTCGACATGCACGGGATCGATTTTCTGTTCGTGGCGACGGTGCTGGTGGGGCTCTACGCGATCCACCGGATTCTCGGCGTGACCGAGCGAGCGATGGCGGGGCGGCGGGTGGTGCTGGCCGCGCTGCTGGAGCAGATGCGGGAGCAGATGCCGCAGCCGCTGCGGGCAGTGACCACGGTGCCTTCGGTGCGCGATCTGGTGTACTTCCCGTTCTCGATGCTGAGCCGGGTGTTGCCGGAGCGGCGGCGGAGCAATGCGATCGGGCTCGGCCTGCACCGGCGGGCGAGCGACCGGCCGACGTCGGCGCCGCCGCAGACGCCCTGAGCGCATCGCCGGCGATCTGCCGAATCCCCCCGATAATGGTTTCCCGGCCCTGTCGTATACGCGCGCGGGCGATGTCTGGATCTCTCTACTCACCCAATTGAAACTCAGCATAATTTCTCGTGCGCTGACTCACAGCATGGCTCTTTTCTTTCCTGAATAGTGCGCTTCTGCTGCCCCGGGGTCCTCGGCCGCCCGGGGGATAGGGAATACGTGAGAAAACGGTTTACTCAGACTGGAGAACCAGAGCATGGCATATGTACAAACCCGCGACGGCACCGACATCTACGTCAAGGACTGGGGCAGTGGGCGTCCGGTCGTGCTGCTGCACGGCTGGCCGCTCGCCGCCGACATGTGGGACGCGCAGGCGATGGCGCTCGCCAAGGCGGGCTTCCGCGCCATCGCGTATGACCGGCGCGGCTTCGGCCGTTCGGGGCAGCC
>JACCSZ010000112.1 GCA_013812695.1 Gemmatimonadales bacterium
GGTCCGGAGC
This sequence comes from Gemmatimonadales bacterium, assembly GCA_013812695.1. GTDB lineage: Bacteria > Gemmatimonadota > Gemmatimonadetes > Gemmatimonadales > GWC2-71-9 > CAVVWJ01. Next base: position 11 of record JACCSZ010000112.1, read on the forward strand.
GAGCCGAGCACCGGCCTGCGGAGCGGTGCATCGCCGCCGGTCCGCTCGTCGATCACGATCAACTCGGCCTGCGCGCCGCGCGCCCCGCAGCCGCGCCCGCCGCCCCGGAGCAGCGCCGATTCGACCTCGACCTCGGTATGCCCGAGCGGCGAGCCGACCACCGCCGTTTCGACCCGCGGGCCCGGACCCCCGACGGTGCGGCGCCGTCCGGAGCCCAGTGTCACCACCTTCTCCCGCCTCAGCGCGGCCCAGGGGTCGGGTGATGAGGCCAGGTCCGGCCGGTAGCGCCTCAGGAGCGCCGCAATGAACGCGGTGTCGCTGGAGAGCAGGTGTACCGACCGGCTGGTTCCCTCGCCGACGAAGCTCCCGGCCAGTCGTCCGGCCGAGTCGATCCGGGCGTCGCTGGCCAACGGCAGCGAATCGAGCGGGGCGGGCGGACGCTCCTTCACCAGCTCATCCATCAAGCGGCCGGTGCTCGCGCACCCGCCGCTCACGCTGACGCCCAGGGCGAGGACTGCGTATCTGGAACACGGGACAAGCCGCCACAGCCACCGAGACATGGCGGGCAATGTGCCGGCAGTCAGGGTCGAGCGGAAGGGCGAAAAGCCTCGGCGGGCCTGACAGCGGCGACTATTTTTGTACATTGCACCGCCTGTGGCCTGAAACCGGGGACCGTTCACGCAGGAGCGGACGTGGCTGAGCAGGAACTGAAGGACATCTCGATCATCGGCGGCGGGCCCACCGGGCTCTTCGCGGCCTTCTATGCCGGCATGCGGGGCGCGTCGGCTCGCATCGTCGATGCGCTGCCCGCGCTCGGCGGGCAGCTCATGGCCCTGTACCCGGAGAAGTTCATCTTCGACGTGGCCGGTTTTCCGAAGGTGCTGGCCAAGGATCTGGTGCGCGACATGACGACGCAGGCGCTCCAGTTCGGCAGCTCGACCCACCTCGGCGAGGTCGTGACCGGTCTCCGGCGCGTCGAGGACGGCAACGGCACCCACCTCGTGCTCGAGACCGACGGGGGCGACTACCCGTCGCGTACCATCGTCATCGCGGCCGGCATCGGCGCCTTCGAGGCGCGGCGCCTCGGCGTCGAGGGCGAGGAAGCGTTCGAGGAAAAGGGGCTGCACTTCAAGGTGCTCGACCCGAAGGAATTCCAGGGCCGGCGCGTGCTGCTCGTCGGCGGCGGCGACTCGGCGTTCGACTGGGCGGTCAACCTGCAGGGCGTCGCCGAGTCGATCATGCTGATCCACCGCCGCGACGGCTTCCGGGCCCATGCCGCGACGATCAACCAGGTGCACGAGCTGCACCGGCAGGGCCGCTGCGACTTCCGCACGTTCTGGGAGGTCAAGAAGATCGAGGGCGACGGCCGGGTGGAGCGGGTGACGATCTTCAACAACAAGACGAAGGAAGAGGAGACACTCGAGCTCGACGCCATCATCCCGCTGCTCGGCTTCCATTCCGACCTCGGAGCGATCAAGGAGTGGGGGCTCGACACGGAGAAGGCCGACATCAGGGTGAATCAACTGATGGAAACCAACGTCACCGGCATCTACGCGGCGGGAGACATCACCGCGTATCCGGGCAAGCTCAAGCTGATCGCCACGGGTGCCGCGGAGGCGTGCATCGCGGTGAACAACGCGGTGCACTACATCAATCCCAAGGCGAAGGTGAACCCGGGGCATTCGTCGAACCTGGCGATTTTCGGGCAGAAGGACGACTAGTCCGACCTACGCCTGCACTCCCAGTGCGCGGGCGGCCAAGGCCAGCCTCCGGTCCAGCGTCCATAGGTCGCAACCCTGGAGCAGCGCCGCCCCAAGCAGATGGGCGTCGACCCATCCTAATCCTTGGCCCATCAGCCGGCGCGTCTCGATCAGAGCAAGCACCTCGTCATGGGCCGCAGGTATCGCACCGGGGAGCCGGCCAAGGAGCAGCAGTACCTCCCCCCGGTTCTTGAGGTTGCCACAGGCAAGCTCGCCGATGACGAACGGGTGGCACACCAGCTGCCCGCCCGACAGCAGGTCGCCCAGGCGGGCGTTGCCGTGGCGGAGGTGGTGAACCCAGACGGAGGTGTCGGCCAGAATCACCCCCGACGTTCCTTCCGGCCGCGTCGTCTCGGGGTTGGTGCGAGCGACGGTTCGCTTCCGCCGAGTGTCGCCAGTCGCCGGGCGCTCTCTCGAGCGATCAAGGCCTCGAGGCCGGCATGGATCAAGGCGGTCTTCTCGCCGATTCGGGTGAGCCGCGCCGCCTCGCGAAGCAGATCGTCGTTCAGGTTGAGGGTCGTGCGCATATGTACGAATATGCATTGTAGATGCAGATCAGGCAATTCCTTCGGCAGCGACCGCCGAGAGGCGATCGGCCGTCACACCATCTTCGGCCGCAGGAAAAATCGCAACTCTCCGGCCCCCTGCGCCACCTGTTCCAGATCGATCCCCATCACGCCGCTCTTCGGAAAATCCACCCGCAGCGCCGCGGCCGAACCCGCGAGCAGCAGCGCGGCCAGCTCCTCCATCCAGGGGGAATGCCCGACGAGGGCGACGGAAGCGTCTGAGGCCGGGTCGCCGATGTCGTCAGCGAGTCGGACGAGATCCGGACCGTCAGCGAGCGCTTCGACTTGGACGGCGGGGGTGCCGAGGCCGAGCTCCGTCACCAGGATCTCGGCGGTCTGCACGGCGCGGGTCCAGGGGCTGGTGAGGACCTTGGCCGGCCCGAGGTCGAGCTTGCCGAGTGCGCGGCTCACCTTGCGCTGGATCTTCCGGCCCTTGTCGGTGAGCGGGCGATCGCGGTCGTCGGGCCAGCGGTCGGGGTCGCGTTCGCCCGCGTGGGCGTGGCGGATGAGGAGGAGGAGCATGGGTGAGTCATCCTGAGCGCAGCGAAGGAGCCATGCCTCTGGTCACGACTCCTTCGCTGCGCTCAGGATGACCGGGCTCGGGCGGCAAACGCCCACGTGCCTCAGCATACTACCTCCCCGCGGCCCTGCCCATCTCCACCACCGTGCTGTCGATCCGCGCGATCACCGTGCGGCCCGGCTGCGTGTGATGATTGGCCTGGATCGAGAACGTCAGCATCCGCCCGTCCGGCCGCTCGATGAACCCCGACAGCGCGTTCACGCCGCTGATGCTGCCGTCCTTGGCCCGCACCCGACCGGCCAGCGGGGTTCGCACGAAGCGGTTCCGGAGCGAGCCGACGCCCCCGGCCTGCGGCAGCCCCGCCAGGAAGGTCCCGGCTCGGCGATGAGCACGGATGTATCGCAGGATCTTCGTAAAGGCGAGCGGGGTGACCAGGTTGCCGCTGGCGAGCCCCGAGCCGTCCACGAGGGAGAACTCGGTCGAGTCCACCCGCACCGAGTCGATCAGGAACCGCCGCTCCACCGCCAAGCCTTCGGCCCACGAGCCGCCACGGCCGAACTGGCGGCCGAGCTGCTTGAGCAGCATCTCGGCGAACCAGTTCTGACTGCGGTTGAGGATCGGGAAGATCCAATCGCGAACCGGACGCGATGTGATCTCCGCCAGCGGCGCGGTCGTCCGGGCCCGGCGGTATTGCATCGAGTCCGTGGTGGCGCGAGTGGTGCCGGTGATCGCGATCCCAGCCTGCTCGAGGGTCTGACGCAGCGCCCGCGCGGTGTAGAGGTTCGGATCCGGCATCGCGAACGACTCTTTTCGCGGCGGTCCGTCCAGCGCGGCGGTCCCCTCGGCCCAGACCTGCAGCGTGCCCGGCCGGCGGAAGAACCGGTCGCCGATGTCGGAGCGCCCGCCGGCCGGCACCGTCACCGTGCGATTCTCGAAGACCACGTCGCCCAGGTCGGGCGACATCGTGATCGCGGCCGGCGTCCCCGGCGCGGTGCCGGGTGCCCAGACGAAATCCACACTGTTGTCATTGAAGCCCAGCGCGGAGACCGGCGCGGCGTACCACCAGTTGAGGTCGAACTCCTCCCAGCTCGGGTGGACCATCGCCGGCTCGAAGTAGCTGCCGTCGCCCACCAGGTCGCCGTGGATCTCGCGAACGCCGCGGGCCCGGAGGGCGTCGGCCAGCTCGCGCAGGCGGGTGAACGAGTCGGTCTCGCACGCGCCCTCGCGCAGGGTGTCGGTGGCGAAGCAGCGCTTGCCGAACGTGGGGTCGCCGCGCCCGTAGAGCACGAGGTCGCCGTTCACGACGCCCCCGGTGACCGGACCGTCGGCGTAGAGACTGGTCCTGACGGTCCACTCGGGTGGCAGCAGCGCCGACGCCACCGCGGCCACCACCAGCTTCGCGTTGCTGGCGGGGATGAACAGCTGGCGCGGGTTCCGGCCGTACAGGAGCGTGCCCTTGTCGTCCACCAGCGCCGCGCCCCAGAGCTGGCGGCTCATCGGCGGCGCGTCGAAGCGGGCATCGAGGCGCTTGGGGAGGGACTGGGCGTGGAGCGGGGTGGAGCACGCCAAGTCACCGACGGCGCAGGCGGTGAGTGCCAGCGCGAGGGCCGGCCCGAATAGGCGGAGTGAGGGGAATGTTGACATGAAGGCGTAAGGTGGTCAAACTACCGGGCTTAGAGCATGTCGTCAATCGCGCAATCGCCGCCACCCGCCCCTCGTCGCCCGGCCCAGGTGCCTCAGTGAGGGGCCTGGCCGCTGGAGCGCTCGCCTTGCTGCTCACGGCGGTCTCGCCGGTGGTGGCCCAGGAGCCCGACCGGGTCGTGCGCCAATTGAACTTCGATGGCAACGAGCCCCTTCGCGACGAGGTGCTCGCCAGCGCCATCAGCACCACCAACTCGAGCATCTTCGCGCGCACCTTCCTGCTCCGGTGGCTGGGGCTCGGCGAAAAGCGCTACTTCGACGAGCAGGAGTTCAAGCGCGACGTGGTGCGGCTCGAGGTGCTGTACCGCCGGAGCGGCTTCCCCAATGCCCGGATCGATACCACCCTCCGGCGCGATCCCGAGAATGTCTTCATCACATTTCGCATCCAGGCGGGCGTGCCGATCCGGGTGACGAGCCTGGACGTCACCGGCCTCGATTCGCTGCCCGACGAGCTCCGGCGCGAAACCCTGGTCGACCTGCCGCTCCGGGTCGGCGACCCGTTCAACCGCTTCATCATGCAGGCCACCTCCGACACGATCTCCCGGCGCCTCAGGGATCGCGGCCGGCCATCGGCGCGCGTGTTCACGAGCTTCGAGACCAACAAGGATGCCCAGACCGCGGTCGTGACGTTCGAGACCGTTCCGGGGCCGCGCGCGGTGATCGGCCAGGTGCGCGTGGTGGGCACCAACCGGATCACCCCGCAACTGGTCCGGAACCTCATCATCTCGCGTCCGGGTCGCCCGTACGCGCAGGACGAGCTGTTTCAGAGCCAGCGCAACCTGTACGCGTCCGACCTCTTCAGGTTCGCCACCGTCAACATCGATTCCACCGAGTTCGAGCCGGGCTCGGACTCGGTGCCGCTCGTCGTGCAGGTCAGCGAGGCCAAGCGGCGGCGCGTCCGCGGCGGGCTCGGCTACGGCACCGACGATTGCTTCCGCGGCTCGCTCGGCTGGACCACGCGCAATTTTCTGGGCGGGGGCGGCCGCATCCTCGACCTCACGAGCCGGATCTCGAAGGTGGGCGTGGGCACGCCATTCGACTGGGGACTCGCCAACAGCATCTGTGGCAGCTCGCGCGAGGACTCGGTCGGCTCCGCGAAGGTCAACTTCAGCCTGGGTGCCTCGATCCGGCGGCCGGCGTTCCTCTCGCCGAACAACACCATCGCGGTGTCGGTGTTCACCGAGCGCCGCTCGGAGTTCAAGGTCTTTCTGCGGCAGGAGACCGGCACCACCGTCACGTTCCGTCGCGACAGCCCCCGGCGCCGGATTCCGCTGTCGCTCGCGTACACGCTCTCGTACGGCCGCACCGAGGCCACGGCGGAGAGCTTCTGCTCGTCGTTCAACGCCTGCACGCCGGACGTCGTGGCGCTGCTGCGGCAGAATCGGGTACTGGCGACGCTCACGGCCACCGGCACGCTGCCCCAGGTCAACAACACGTTCGACCCGTCACGGGGTTCGCTCGCGTCGGCCGAGATCACCTGGAGCTCGCGCTTCCTGGGCTCGAGCTCGTTCCAACAGTTCGTCCGCGCGGTGGCCGACTATTCCTGGTACCGGCCGATCGCGCGCGACGTGATCTTCAGCTGGCGGGTGCGCGGCGGCGCCATCTTCGCGCCGACCGTGGACATCGCCACCCAGAGTGGCAACTTCATTCCGCCGGAGCAGCGGTTCTACGCCGGCGGCCCCAACGACGTGCGCGGCTTCGAGCGCAACGAGCTCGGGCCGGTGGTGTACGTGGTGCCGAAAGGCGAGGTGGACACCGCCGCGACCCAGGGGCGCGACATCGACCCGGACCGGGTGACCGTGGCCGCCACCGGGGGCAACACCCTGGCCGTCGGCAACGTCGAGCTCCGGGTGCCCAGTCCGGTGTTCAGTTCCCGGCTCCGCCTGGCCGCGTTCGTGGACGCCGGCGGCGTCTGGCAGCGCGGCGGCGACATCTCCGCCGCCGTGATCCGGGTTACCCCCGGCATCGGTCTCCGGCTCGCTACGCCGCTCGGTCCCGCGCGCCTCGACGTCGCCTACAACCCGTACCGGCTCCAGGCGGGCACGCTGTTCCAGGTGGACGCGCAGGGCGGGCTCTCGCCGGTGCCGGGACAGGAATCGTACGTACTCGGCCGGGGTGGCAAGTTCACGTATCACGTCGCGGTGGGGCAGGCGTTCTGATGCGGCGGCGGATCGCGCGATTCTTTTTCGTCTTCGTGCTCGGCATCGCGGCCATGGTGCTGGGTGTGGTGACGTCGATGACGCTCACGCCGCCCGGCCGGAACCTGCTCGCGCGAACCGTGTCCCGCCTGCTCGACCGGATCGTCATCGGCCAGATCAAGGTTGGCGCAATTTCGGGCTCGTTCCTCTACGACCTCACGCTCCAAGACCTGGTGGTGCGGGACACGTCCGGGGCGCTCCTCGCGGACCTGCCCCGCGTGCGGGTCACCTATCGTCTGCCGAATCTGCTCGCGGGGCAGGTGCTCCTGAGCGGCGTCCAGCTCGACCAGCCCACCATTCAGCTCATCAAGCTGCGTAGCGGGCGCATGAACTTCGAGGAAGTCCTCGGCCTCAAGAAGGGAAAGGGCGGCGGCGCGTCGCCGCTGATCGACTTCTACAAGGTGAGGGTGACCGGCGGCACGCTTCGCATCGCGCTGCCGTGGAATCCGGACCGTTCGCTCCGCACCGCCGAGCGGCGCGACTCGGCGCTCGCGGCGGAGCGGGCCAAGCCCGGACGCGTCATCGAGGACAGCCCGGACGGGCTCCGGCGCGTGATCCTGCTCTCCGATCTCAACGCCCGGTTCGCCCGGCTCCGCATCGCGACGCCGGACCGGAAGCCGTTCACCGTCGACATCGACGCGCTCGCCATGCGCGTGAGCGATCCCGCGATCACCTTCCGGGACGCGGTCGGCCGCGTGCGGCTCGTCGGCGACAGCGCCGTCTTCAGCCTCGCGCGGGGCGCGCTCCCCAACACCCGGTTTTCGGGCGGCGGCGCCATCACCTGGCCGAACGACACGACGCTCTACGACTTCCAGGTCACCTCGCCCCACGTGAACCTGGAGGACCTGCACTGGGTCTCGCCCGACTTCCCGGCGATGATCGGAAGCGGCGTGCTCGCCGCCAAGTCCGAGACCGGCGCCCGCACCGCCTACGACATCCGCGACCTGCACCTCCGGAACGGCGCGCAGCGGATCGACGGTGAGCTCGTCGCCATCACCGACCGGCGGCGGGGACTCGGCTTCCGCGACATGAAGGTGACGATGAGGAACCTGGACCTCGACGCCGCCCGCGCCTACATCGACTCGCTGCCATTCTACGGCACCCTCAGCGGCAACCTGTCCGGCGCGGGGTTTCTCGATGAGATGGCCGTCAATGTCGATTGGGCGTTCGCGGACGCGCGGGTGCCGGGCAGGCCGGTGTCGAGGATCGCGGGATCGGGACTCGTCGGCGCGACCCGCGACAGCGGCCTCACGTTCACCAACTTCGAGGTCCGGCGCTCGGACATCGACCTCCGCACGGTACGGCTCCTCGCGCCCGCGGTGATCATCCAGGGCCGCATGGCCGCCGCCGGCACGCTCGACGGGCCGCTCCGGAACGTGACCTTCCGCGGCTCCGTCCGGCAGCAGGACGGCGATCGTCCCACGAGCGCCGCCGCCGGGACCGTGTACCTCGACACGCGCGCGGACTCGCTCGCGCTCGCGACCGACGTGGTCTTCGATCCGCTTTCGTTCGAGGGGATCCGCCGCGCCTTCCCCTCGCTCGAGACCAAGGGCGAGCTCCGTGGGCGCTTCCGGAGCGAAGGTACGCTGAGCCGCCTCGCCGTGGACGCCGATCTGACCGGCGACCTCGGCCAGGTGCGGGCCCAAGGGTTGGTCACCGTGCTTCCGCCTCGGTGGGGCGCGGAGAACCTGCTGCTCCGATTTTCCCGGCTCGATCTGGCCGCGCTGACCGGGAGAAACCTGTCGACGTCGCTTGCCGGCGAGGTCCGTGCGACCGGCCGGATCGATACGCTCGACGCGCCCGAAGGCAGGCTCGAAGTGGCGCTTACCCGGAGCCGCATCCGCGAGTGGACGATCGACAGCCTGTTCGCCCGGGGCGGCGTGCACGACAGCGTGATCCGCGTCGACACGGCCTACGCCGGGTGGCAGGGTGCCCGAGCCTCGGGCGGCGGCACGCTGGGCTGGCACGCGCCGCACCAGGGCCGTATGCGCTTCGACCTCGCGGCCGACAGCCTGATCGGGTTCGACTCGTTGCTGCTGGCCGTCACGGGACAGCCGCGCGACACCGCGGCCGACGCCCAGCCGCTGGGCGGGCGGGCGGTCGGGCGGGTGGACCTGGCCGGGAGCCTCGACTCGCTGCAGGCAGAGACGGTCGTCCGGCTGGACAGATTCCAGTGGCAGCGGTTTCGATCGCCGCGGGTCACCGGCGCGCTCACCTGGCTGGGCGGACGCCGCCCGAGGATCACGGCCCAAGCGGAGGCGGACACGATCCAGGCGCGGCAGTGGATGCTTCATCAAGTGGCCGCGTCGGCGACCGGATTCGTCGACTCGCTCGACTGGAGTGCCGGCACCGGCCTGGGCGAGGCGTCGCGGTTCGACGCGACCGGCCGCTGGTACACCAAGGACGATTCGCCGACCCTCTGGGTGGACACCCTGCTCGCCCGCCTCGCCGTGCGGCGCTACCGGCTCGAGGCACCGGTAGCCGTCGCACTGGCCGATTCCGCCATCTCGCTGAGCCCGCTGGCCCTCCGCGCCCTCGACGAGTCGAGCGTGCTCCAGGCGGCGGGCCGGGTGCCCGGCAAGGCGCCCGGCGATCTCCGGGTCCAGGTGCTCGGGCTCGACCTGCACGACTTCTACGGCCTCCTGCAGCGCGACACCCTGGGCGTCGCCGGCGAGGTCGAGCTCGATCTCCAGATCGGCGGCACCGCGGCGGCGCCCACGTTCCGTGGCCTCGCGCGCCTG
>JACCSZ010000139.1 GCA_013812695.1 Gemmatimonadales bacterium
CGCGATGTCGTCGTGGCCGAAGTGCGACCGCTCCGACTCGAGTGTCTCGGCGATGGTGCCGCGGAGGTGGCGCCCGCGGCGTTTGGCCATCTCGACTTTGGATTCCGGTTTTCCGGTCATCGCTTGACTCGCGCCTCTCGTGCGAAGTGTCGGGGAGAATCGAAGTGCAACCCGCACTCCGTCTTGGTCGTGCCGGCCCAGCGCCCGGCGCGCGTGTAGTCGCCGGCCCCGGCCTCCGGGACTGCGACGGTGCAGTGGGTGCATCCCAGGGTCGGATAGCCGCGCTCGTGGAGCTGGTTATAGTGCACCTCGTGGGCGAGGACGTAATCCCAGACCCGGCGCCGATCCCACCCGGCCAGCGGGTTCACCTGCACCAGCTGGTACGAGTCGTTCCACTGCAGCTCGCGGAGCGCCGAACGAGCGCCGCCCTGGCTCCGCATCAGGCCGGTCAACCAGACCTCGACGCCGGCAAGGGCCTGCTGCATCGGCTCGACTTTCCGGATGGCACAGCACCGGTCGGGGTCGCGGCGCCAGAGCTCCGGACCGAACCGCTCGGCTTGCGCTTCGGCGGTCAGCGTCGTGCCCCGGTTCTCGAATCGGAGGTGCGGGTAGCGGGCCACCATCCGGTCGCGCAGCTCGTAGGTCTCGGGAAAGAGGAACCCGGTGTCGAGATAGACCACCGGGACCGACACGTCGTGCCGCGCCACCATGTCGATCAGCGCGCAGCCCTCCATCCCGAACGACGTCGTCACCACGAGGTTCCGGCCCGCGAAGCGACGGAGAGTCCAGGCTACGATCTCCTCGGGCGTGGACGGATCTGCGATGTCGGCAACTGTGGGCGTTGCATGCGTCAGCATCCGTAGTGCTCTCCGAAAACCCATAAATGAAAAAGCCCGCAGGACTTGCCTGCGGGCTTCACACCAATGCGCGTGAACTTCGAGCCGTCAGGTCGTCCGGTCGGGGGGAATGGTCCGCATACAACAACACGCCATGGCGCCAGGAACGGGCGGCATGGAGCTGGTTTGGCCGGAGGATACAGGGGCGCGCATAATCATACCGGTAGGCTAGCGCGTGGTGGGCGGGTTGTCAACGTCCCGTCAGCCCGAGCGAAGGGAAGGAGCCATGCGTCGGGTTATGGCTCCTTCGCTCCGATCAGGATGACAGGGGGACGGCCATCAGCGGAGGTCGGCGAGGTAGTGCGCGAGGTTCACGATGTCCTCGTCTGAGAGGGTCCTTGAGACGCTGGTCATGTTGCCGGCGTCGTTGGTCCGCCGCCGGTTCTTGAAGTCCTGCAACTGCTTGATGATGTAGTCGTAGCGCTGCCCCGCCACCCGGGGAATCTCGTTCTGCCCCTTGAACCCGCCCAGGTGGCACATGGTGCAGAGCGTCTCGGCGGCCTTCTCGGCGCCCTTGGCCTGGCGCGCCGGATCGGCCTTGAAGTCAACCGGCCGGAGCTCTTGCGCGGCAAAGAACGCCGCGAGGTCGTGCATATCCTGCCGCTCGAGCCCCTGCGCCACCGGGGTCATGAGCGGGTCGGCGCGGCGCCCCTCTTTGAAGTCCTTGAGCTGGAAGTAGAGGTACCGCGCCGTCTGACCGGCGAGCACCGGGTAAGGCCCCGGCGCCGGATTGCCGTCGGGGCCGTGGCAGGCGGCGCAGACCTGCGCCTTCTGCCGGCCCGCCTCGACGTCCTGCGCGGCCGCCACCGGCGCGATGCAGGCCGCGGCGGCGGCCAGGCCTGCGACGCGCCAGCGGTGAGTCACTCGCCCATCGCGAATACGAATACGCTGTTGCCGCGCTTGAAATCGAGTTGGGTGTTGCCGCCGCATCCCATGGCGATGTACTGCTTGCCCCCCGCGTGGTACGAGACCGGCATCGCGTTGGCGCCGGCGCCGCAGTTGAAGCCCCACAGCTTCTTGCCGTTCCGCGCGTCGAGCGCGTTGAAGTTCCCGTTGCCCTCACCGAAGAAGAACAGGTCGCCGCCGGTGACCAGGCCGCCGCCGATAAGGGGCTGCTCGGTATCGTACTTCCACGCGATCTTATCGCTGTCCACGTTCACGGCTGCCACGCGGCCCCACTGCTTCTCGCCGGAAATAACCTTGAAGGCTCCGCCGAGCCAGAGCTTACCGCCCGGATACTTGGCCTGCTCGACGTGGTAGGTCATCGGCTGGTGCAGATTCAGCGCGTACGCCAGGCGCGTGCGCGGGCTGAAGGCCATCGGCGACCACTCCACGCCCCCGTTGGCGCCAGGCAACATCCGGGCGCCCTCGGCCGTCGGCAGCGCCCACATGTTCTCCTGTGGGATCATCGCCTCGGAGAAGCGGATCAACTGACAGTTCGAGCGGTCGTGGACGTAGACGTGGCCGGTCTTGCCGCCGTGGATGACGCCCGGAATCATCTTCCCGCCCTTGTCCTTGACGTCTACCAGAATCGGCGGGCTCACGGCGTCCAGATCCCAGACGTCGTGCGCGACGTACTGGAAGTGGCACTTGTGCGTGCCCTTGTCGAGATCCACCGCCACCAGGGCGTCGGTGTAGAGGTTATCCCCGGGCCGCTCGGCGCCGTAGAGATCGGGCGACGGGTTGCCGACGACGAAATAGATGGTGCGGGTCTTGAGGTCCACCGCCGGATTCATCCACACGCCCCCGCCGAGCGTCTTGTAAAAGGACGCGTCCTTGGCGAGCTGGGCCTTCTCGGCCGCGAGGTCGCGCTTCATGTCGCGGCCGGTCGCGTCGTTCTTGGCCCACACCCCCTCGTGCCCCGTTTCCGGGATGGTGTAGAAGGTCCAGAGCTCGTCGCCGCTGTTCGCGTCGTACGCCTTGACGAACCCTCGAATGCCGTACTCGCCGCCGTTGGTGCCGATGAGCACCTTGCCGTCCACCACGGTGGGCGACATGGTCTCGCTGTAGCCGAGCTCGGGATCGGCGATCTGCTTTTCCCAGATCACCGCGCCGGTCTTCGCGTTGAGCGCGAGGAGCTTGGCGTCGAGCGTGCCCATGTAGAGGCGGTCGCCGTGGATCGCGACGCCGCGGTTGTTGGGGCCGCAGCAGAACGTGCTGACCGGACCCATCTTGTGTTTGTAATGCCAGAACTGCTTGCCGGTCGCCGCGTCGACGGCATAGATGTGATTGTACGACGTCGTCAGAAACATCACCCCGTCCACCACGATCGGCGCGGTCTCCATGGACTCCAGCACCTCGGTCTGGAAGACGAAGGCCGGGCGGAGCTTCTTGACGTTGGTGGTGTTGATCTGTTTGCCGGGATAGAAGCGGGTCTGTTCGTAGTTGCCATTCGTGTGCAACCAGTCGGCGACTTGACCGCCGGCGCCGGTGAGCATCGGCTGCGAGACGCTCACGGCCTTCGTGACCCCTTCGCCCGTCGTGGCCACCTGACCCGCGACCTCCTGGGCACCTGCCGGCGCCGTGGCGCCGAGCGCCGCACCAAGTACTACCACCATCGACGCGCTGCGTGTCGATCTGCGCATGCTGCCTCCTCTGGCCGGAAGGGCTGAGTGCGAGGAATTTGCTGCCGGATCGCGGTCCGGGCCTATCGTGGTCCTGTGATGCTCTGTACGTTATGCCTGTTCCTTGAGGGCGCAAGTCGAACGGCCGGATACCCGCTCCGGTTTCCCGCCACAGTTCTCCCTACGTGTACGTGAGATCCGTATGCTCCGATCGCGCAGCCTGGCGGCCACATTGATCGCGATGACACTGGTGCCCTGGGCCTACGCGGGGGCGCAGGTCCGCGGTGTCAACTACGATCTGCTGGCGGCGGCGCGGCGCGGCAGTGAGGCGGAGGTGCGCGGCCTGCTCCAGCGCGGAGCCCGCCCCGACGCCCGCGATCGGGAGGGGGATACCCCGCTCAACCTGGCCGCCCGGAGCGGCGCCCTCGGCATCGCCCGGCTCCTGTGCGAGCGCGGGGCTGACGTCAATCTGGCCAGTCTGTCTCGGGTGACTCCGCTCATGAGCGCGGCCTACGGCGGGCACCCCGACCTCATGCGGCTGCTGCTACAGAAAGGCGCCGACCCCAATCGGACCGACCGGGTACAGAAGACGGCCATGGTGTATGCGGCCGGCACCGGCCACGCCGAAGCGGTGGCCGCGCTGCTCGACGCCGGCATCCCGGTCGACGCCCGTTACGACGTCGGTGCGACCGCGCTCATGTGGGCGGCGGGGTCGGGCAGCGCTGAGACCGTTCGGCTGCTGATCGACCGCGGCGCCGACCGCTCGGCCCGCGATGGCCGTGGCAAGACTGCGGGGATTATCGCCGCCGAGGCCGGGCATGCGGAGCTGGCCGATCTGCTCGCGGAGGGAAGTAAGAGGGAATAGGTGCGCCCAGATCTGTCATGCTGGCGGATCTGTCATCCTGAGCGGAGCGAAGGACGCCCTCAGCTCCCTGCGACACTAATCGACCTGGTAGCGTGCTGACGCGCTGAGCGACTGGGCCCGACGGCGCCGTTGCGCTCGATGCCCGAGCGGACAACAGTCGGAGTGGACATCGCCGCCGTCCTCCCGGTCGCTGCCGGCACGCCTGCCCGGATATCCGTTCTCCGATCAGGATGACACCGCTCGCCCCACCCCTTACCATTCACCTTGCCGCCAGGGGCATCCCTCGTCGCACCCGCGCCGACGGATTGAGACGTCACCCTTGGAACCTGATCCGGCTGATACCGGCGAAGGGAGTGCGGCGCCCGCGCACTCCTGCGCCCGCGCTGCGCTTCCATTCGCCCGACCCATGGAGCGACAGCGATGGCCACCCGCACCCCACGCCCGCGTTCGATCCGCGCCCCAAAGCGCGTCACGCCGCCCGCCGTCTCCAGCTACGCCGAGGCGTTTCCCAACTCCACCAAGGTGTTCGTCGAGGGCAGCCGCGGTGTGCGCGTCCCGATGCGTGAGATCGCGCTCGCGGGCGGCGAGCCGCCGCTCCGGGTCTACGACGCCACCGGCCCCCAGGGTGCCGGCGTCCGCGACGGTTTGCCGCCGCTCCGGCGTCCGTGGGTCCTGGCGCGCGAGGTCGAGGACACCGGCCGCCGCAGCATCGGCGATCCGGCGCTTGTCCCCGAGAGCCTCCGCCGCCCGGTGCTCCGCAGCCGCGGCGCCGTCACCCAGCTCCAGTTCGCCCGGCGCGGCGAGATCACGGAGGAGATGGAGTTCGTGGCGCTGCGCGAGGCGATGCCGGCCGAACTGATCCGGAGCGAGGTGGCGCGCGGGCGGGCCATCATTCCCGCCAACATCAACCACCCCGAGCTCGAGCCGATGGTCATCGGCCGCGCCTTCCACGTGAAGATCAACGCCAACATCGGCAACTCGGCCGTGCGCTCGTCGATCGAAGACGAGGTCGAGAAGCTGCGCTGGGCCACGCTCTGGGGCGCCGACACGGTGATGGACCTCTCGACCGGCGCGGACATCCACGAAACCCGCGAGTGGATCGTCCGGAACGCCGCCGTGCCGATCGGCACGGTGCCGATCTACCAGGCGCTCGAGAAGGCGGGGGGCGCGGCGGAGGACCTCACCTGGGAGATCTACCGCGACACGCTGATCGAGCAGGCGGAGCAGGGGGTGGACTACTTCACCGTCCACGCCGGCGTCCTGCTCCGGTACGTGCCGCTCACGGCGAACCGCGTCACCGGCATCGTGAGCCGCGGCGGCGC